>CP127080.1:1832500-2182500 GCA_030252795.1 Porticoccaceae bacterium LTM1 | reverse complement strand
GTTCTCCTCGAAAGCTATTTAGGTAGCGCCTCACGTCTTACCCTCGGGGGTAGAGCACTGTTTCGGCTAGGGGGTCATCCCGACTTACCAACCCGATGCAAACTCCGAATACCGAGGAGTACAATCGTGGGAGACACACGGCGGGTGCTAACGTCCGTCGTGGAAAGGGAAACAACCCAGACCGTCAGCTAAGGTCCCAAATTACAGTTAAGTGGGAAACGATGTGGGAAGGCTTAGACAGCTAGGAGGTTGGCTTAGAAGCAGCCACCCTTTAAAGAAAGCGTAATAGCTCACTAGTCGAGTCGGCCTGCGCGGAAGATGTATCGGGGCTCAAACTGTAAACCGAAGCTACGGATGCGTGCTTGCACGCATGGTAGAGGAGCGTTCTGTAAGCCGTTGAAGGTGTGTTGTAAGGCATGCTGGAGGTATCAGAAGTGCGAATGCTGACATGAGTAACGTTAAAGGGAGTGAAAAGCTCCCTCGCCGGAAGACCAAGGTTTCCTGTCCAACGTTAATCGAGACAGGGTTAGTCGGCCCCTAAGGCGAGGCAGAAATGCGTAGTCGATGGGAAACGGGCTAATATTCCCGTACTTCTTGTGGATGCGATGGAGGGACGGAGTAGGCTAGGTGATCAGGGCGTTGGTTGTCCCTGTATAAGCGAGTAGGCTGGGAGTTTAGGCAAATCCGGACTCCTAAGGCTGAGACGCGATGTCGAGTCCTCTTTTGGACGAAGTCATTGATGCCATGCTTCCAAGAAAATCTTCTAAGCTTCAGTTCACAAGAAACCGTACCCCAAACCAACACTGGTGGTCAGGTAGAGAATACCAAGGCGCTTGAGAGAACTCGGGTGAAGGAACTAGGCAAAATGGTACCGTAACTTCGGGAGAAGGTACGCCGGTTTTGGTGATGGGACTTGCTCCCTAAGCTGAGGCTGGCCGAAGTGACCAGGTGGCTGCAACTGTTTATCAAAAACACAGCACTGTGCAAACACGTAAGTGGACGTATACGGTGTGACGCCTGCCCGGTGCCGGAAGGTTAATTGATGGGGTTAGCGTAAGCGAAGCTCTTGATCGAAGCCCCGGTAAACGGCGGCCGTAACTATAACGGTCCTAAGGTAGCGAAATTCCTTGTCGGGTAAGTTCCGACCTGCACGAATGGCGTAATGATGGCCACGCTGTCTCCACCCGAGACTCAGTGAAATTGAAATCGCGGTTAAGATGCCGTGTTCCCGCGGCTAGACGGAAAGACCCCGTGAACCTTTACTACAGCTTTGCACTGAACTTTGAGCCTATTTGTGTAGGATAGGTGGGAGACTTTGAAGCGATGTCGCTAGATATCGTGGAGTCGTCCTTGAAATACCACCCTGGTATGTTTGAGGTTCTAACTCAGGTCCGTTATCCGGATCGAGGACAGTGTATGGTGGGTAGTTTGACTGGGGCGGTCTCCTCCCAAAGAGTAACGGAGGAGCACGAAGGTACACTCGGCATGGTCGGAAATCATGCTATGAGCGCAAAGGTAGAAGTGTGCTTGACTGCGAGACAAACTCGTCGAGCAGGTACGAAAGTAGGTCTTAGTGATCCGGTGGTTCTGTATGGAAGGGCCATCGCTCAACGGATAAAAGGTACTCCGGGGATAACAGGCTGATACCGCCCAAGAGTTCACATCGACGGCGGTGTTTGGCACCTCGATGTCGGCTCATCACATCCTGGGGCTGAAGCCGGTCCCAAGGGTATGGCTGTTCGCCATTTAAAGTGGTACGCGAGCTGGGTTCAGAACGTCGTGAGACAGTTCGGTCCCTATCTGCCGTGGGCGTTGGAGAATTGAGAAGAGCTGCTCCTAGTACGAGAGGACCGGAGTGGACGAACCTCTGGTGTTCGGGTTGTGTCGCCAGACGCATTGCCCGGTAGCTATGTTCGGACAGGATAACCGCTGAAAGCATCTAAGCGGGAAGCCCCCTTCAAGATAAGTTCTCCCTGGGATTTTAAATCCCCTAAAGGGCCGTTAAAGACTATGACGTTGATAGGCTGGGTGTGGAAGCGTTGTAAGGCGTTGAGCTAACCAGTACTAATTGCCCGTGAGGCTTGACCATATAACTGAAGTTACTGATCAGTGACGTAGGACAAGTAAGTAAGACACGCTTGAACAGAAGCAGAGCAACAGAAAAAGACTTAAGAATTTACCACCCTATTTGGAACCGGAAACTGCACTCATCACGAGGTAAGACTAAAACCGATCCAAGCCAGTTTGCCTGGCGACCATAGAGCATTGGAACCACCTGATCCCATCCCGAACTCAGAAGTGAAACGATGCATCGCCGATGGTAGTGTGGGGTTTCCCCATGTGAGAGTAGGTCATCGCCAGGCTTTAAATACAAAACCCCAGTCGCTATGCGGCTGGGGTTTTTTATTTATGGCTTTTTGACTTAGTGTTACGGAAATCGGGCTCCATGTGACAAATTTGTCGGGAACAAATTTGGGCGCCGCAGCAACGTGCAGGCGGTCCGCGCCCGTCTCGCGGTGCTCGACGCCCAAACCGGCTCCTGCCGGATTGTCGCCAGGCTTTAAATACAAAACCCCAGTCGCTATGCGGCTGGGGTTTTGTATTTATGGCTTTTTGGTCTGCTGTTAGGGAAGTGGAGCGCTGTCACTCTGAGCGCAGTGAAGAGTCCCGATTTTTTTCACGAACCTGGATAGAACAAAACGATCTATAGAGATTGTCCTAAATGCCGGTAAAAGCCGGCATTTTTTGTGTACAAAAATTGTGTCCTTCTTAGCCAAGGAAGACATTTGTACACAAATTAACCTGTTTAAGGCTGAGTGTGACTTTGCTCACATTGTGGTGGTGAAGTGGGTCTTGCCAGAAGGGGCTAAGGCTAGGCTAGTATGCCCACTCAATTGGAAATAAAAACAATCCATAAGGAGATTATTAACTAATTACAAAACTGGTAGGTATAACTATGAAAATTTCCAAACTACTCACTTCTGCACTGGCCATTAGCCTATTTACTGCTCCCGCGTTTGCCATTCAGGGTTCAAAATTCTCGGCGACCCTGAGTAAAACTGCTTTGTTGGACGAAACCACAAACCATACAGCGACAGTGCTTGAAACCACTATTCACACAGCCTCCAAGAAAGAGTTGTTGATTGGCGTCTCACTGGAGGCGGGGCTATATACCCAGACTCAAGTAAAGGGCAAAAATGGAAGTTATGATTCTGCCAATGCTATGGCTGGAGTGGATATCACTGTCTATGTGGATGGTATACCGGCAGAGCCTGGCACGATCACCTTTAATCAACGAGAGCAGGAACTGAATGCTGTTCTGGGAGGGGTTATTGAGTCTTGTACTTTCAGTACAGACAATGACGGTGATGGTGTGGTAGATGACGACATCACAATTAACATTGAAGACGATTGCGTTGTAACTGATGAAGAAATTGAATTGATACAGCGTACGATGTCAGCCCACCACTTTAACTTTGTAATGCCGAACTTGTCATCAGGTGACCATGTTGTGACCGTCGAGGCGTCAATTAACACCAGCAGCAGCGCAGGTGCAGGTAGCGCAAGTGCCACAGCGCTGGTGGGTAAAGGCTCTCTGACAGTCGAAGGGGTAAGGGCGATTAATCAAGATGGCGGCGTGGTTATTCTAGACTGATTCCCAATATAAGTTTTGAAAAGGGGGATTTTCCTCCTTCTTAAAGGCCGCACACTGCTGTGCGGCCTATTTTTTATGTATGAAAAAAGTGTCCCGCTTTGGTGATCTCGTATGTGTGCATACTTATATGGGGAATGCTCACTAGGAGTTTCTTGAGTCTGTATATTGAAAGTATGAGGGTGAGCTAATTTACATTAGTACAGACTAACTCTGACACCTCTCTTTGAAATGGGAGGGATATCGATAATGAGACAATCCCCGTCCACACCAAGTCATAGTGGTACTTCGCTGCGCTCAGGATGACAAGGCCTGTCATCGTGAACACCGTGAAGCGGTCCATTGTCTGATGGTAAAAGATCAAACTCGTAATATCACTGCCGAACTCCTTATGTAAGCAAAATGTAAATTATTCGGCACATAAACTTATGGCGTGAAGATTGGTCTATTCTCTTATTGAAGTCTTTTCTTTGTTGAATTCTGGCGGTATAAATTCTGGGAGTTAGATATAAAGCGCAAAGGAGTGAATGATTATGCGTCGTTCAATTCTCTATACAGTGATGACTTTTTTCATTTTGGGCCTGGCTGCCTGTGCTTCCACTTATCGTGGCTATGGTCACAGCGGAATAGTAATCGACGAAAAGGGCGTCGATATGGAGCAGTTTTATGTAGATCTTGCCGATTGTGAGCAATATGCCGCCGGTATAGATAAAGCAACTTCAACGGCAGGAAAAGCCGTAGAAGGCGCAGTTGTCGGTGGTGCAATAGGCGCGATCTTCGATGGAAGTCATGGCGCTGCGCGAGGAGCGGGAACAGGTGCTGTGTTATCTGGAGCGCAAGGTGCTAAAACTGCAGAATATGAGAAACGCCATGTTATTCGAAATTGCCTGAGAGGTCGTGGCTATCGGGTTTTGAACTAACTGAATGGGAGCTCTTCCAACCAAAAATACCGCGCTATAAAGCGCGGTATTTTGTTTTTGGTGTTGAAGAATCAGTCGCCAGAGTATTGCCGCAGGATCAAAGTATTTCCACGCTGTACCAATTCCAGATGCTTGAGCACACTCATCCCAAGAAGAACTTCATCCTCTTTCATATGAGGGTTTATATCGGCGTGAATGTCTTCGACTTTTATATCACCCAAAGATAGTGAGTTCAGGCGAGTCCGATATACCTGAATGGAGCCGTTGGCTGTAGAAACAGTAAATGGAGCGCCTCGCTTCAGGCCAATCTCTTTGGCCAGATGCCCAGGGATTGAAACATTTGTGGCACCGGTATCCAGAAGATAAGTAACTGGCTTGCCATTGATCAGGCCGTTGGCAACATAGTGACCCCATTGATTTCGTTCCAGCGTCACCTCAACCATACTGCCAGTTACCTGACTGCGAACTTCGCGGTTGGGGTTATAGCGGCTCTCTTCCCAGTTCCCAAACAAATAACTCAGCAAGGCAAGTACTATCAGCCAGCCAACATACATCATGCCTTTTCCCATGCCTCGTTCAGGCTGAATGTTTGGCTCGTCCTGTTGATCGTAGTTCATTGAAATTAATTTCCTAGAATTTGAGGTCAATGGCTTTACAGAGGAACTCCATCAGCGGGGTTGCTGCAGAAAACTGCTTGGCAATCTGCTTTGTGAGGTCTTTGCCAAAAAGCTGTTTGTCTTCGAGCGGAGTAATTGCGATGAAGTCTTTGCGCTTGATTTCGTCGATCATCGGGTGGTCGCCATCAAAACCGCGTGGAGGGCGTTTTAAGCTGTCGCCAGCCATTTCAAAACCCTTGAAAGGGCGATGTTTGAGGGCAGCCTTGTAGGCCTCCGGCTTGTCGACAATGGCATTGCGGATTCTGGATAGGGTATCGCTGTCAGGCCGCCAGATTCCCACCCCAACAAAGCACTCACCCGGCTCAATATGCAGGTAATAGCCCGGCGCATGGACGTCTTTGCCCAATCGGTGACGGAACTGAATGCCGATATTGGTTTTGTATGGGGTTTTATCGTTGCCAAAACGGGTATCGCGATAAACCCTCATCAGGGAGCCTCCCACTTTCTTGGGTATGGCCTCAAATTCAGTACTGATCCTGGAGAGTGGTTCTGCCATGGATTCGATAAAGTCCAGCGCCGGTTCTCGCACCAGCGATTCATAATCATCCTTGTGCCCGTTGAACCATTCCCGTTCGTTGTTTTTCTTAAGATCTTTCAAAAACTGGATGGTGGCGGGGCTGAAGTGGCTCATCGTAGCGAACTCCCTGTCTGCAAATGGCAGTTACTCATTACCTTCAGTTGAAGGCCGCTGGATTCCTTCAGGCTCTACTGTCAGTATCCACTCCGGCACTTCATCATCATGTAAGACCTCTTTCTCCACAAAATCAATGGTGATGTTGATCATCATCATCTGGCCGCCAACCATATCAACCCTCTCTTGAACGGGAGAGTCATAACGCTTTTCGGTATGCGCCTGGCCGTACAGGACATCAACCCGCTCGCCATTTTTATCGGCATTGGCGAGAATTCGCAGCCCGGACTCACCGGTGACCGTAATTTCCAGCAGCTTGGTATGAAGAATCAACGGTTGATCGTTTGCCGTGGTACGAACGTAGAACTCGCCATCCACCGACTCTATCAGCCGATTTTCGGGGAAACCTCTTGCGGTATCAAAGCTGGAGCCCCGGAAATAAAATATCTCTGTACCATCGGCTAATGACTTCACCTTCAGGGAGTCATCGGTCAGGTACCAGTAACCAGCCGCTCCAATAGCTAACAATGCTAAAGCGATGAAAACGCGCTGGTAGTATTTAGATCTGTTATTCATTTTCTCCCTCAAACTCGTCAATCTTGTTATTTCTTAACAGGTCGCTTTTGCAACTTTCTTTGCAGAGTACGGCGATGCATGCCCAATTGTCGAGCTGTAGCGGAGATATTGTTGTTATTCTCTGCCAGGACACGCTGGATGTGCTCCCATTCCAGTCGCTCTACGGATGGAGGGTCTTCTGGGATGGTCTGTTCTACGCAGCCTTCGATATTATCAAAAGCCCCAAGAATCTCATCAACAGATGCGGGCTTGCACAGGTAATTGGTGGCGCCCAGTTTAATGGCTTCTACGGCAGTCGCTACACTGGAGTACCCCGTTAAAATGACAATCCGGCAAGATGGCAACAGTTGTTTGAACTCTTTGAGCAGGTGTAACCCAGAGGTTTCCGTCAGCTTCAGGTCCAGCACAATCTGCTGAGGCTGGTTCTTTTTTGCCAGGGCAATGGCGCCCTTGGCGGTATTGGCGGCGACCACATTAAAACCACGACGGGTCAGTGCTCGTGTAAGAGTGGCAGCAAAGGTCTCGTTATCATCGACGATTAACCACGAAATGCCATTCATGATGCATGCCCGGTGGGTAAGATAATACGGGTTTCTGCACCGCCTTCAGGATGGTTGCGGATGATGACCTCGCCACCAAGACGCTCCAGTGTGGAGCGGCTCAGAAATAAACCGAGTCCTAATCCGCCAGCTTTTGAGCTGACGAAAGGTGTGCCCAGTTTTTCTGCCTGCTCACCTTTAATACCTGGCCCATAATCGCGAATATTTACAGTCGCTTGGCCTTGATCCCATCGAATATAGATGTCGATTTTACGGCTGGCATCCGCAGCGTTATTGAAAAGATTAAGCAGCGACTGTGCCACGGTGGGAGGGTAGCTGATTTCTACCTCAGGGCTTCGTGAGTCGATGTGGATACTGGGTGCAGCATCGGGGCGTATCAATTGCCAATTTTCCAGAAGATCAACAAAGTAGCCGCGCAAGTTCTGTGGCGTGATTGCCTTGTCGCTGGCCAGTTCAGCGGTGGCCGCCAATTGCTGGAGGGTTTTGCGGCAAATATTAACTTGCTGCTGCAATGTGGTGATGTCTTGGCGGGTTTCTGCTGGCAAGTCTGTATCGCTGATTTCATCCAGCAATATACGCATCGTGTTTAACGGCGTACTCAATTCATGGGTTGTTCCCGCTGCCAGAGTCGCAACCGCCAGCACCTGATCGTTGCGCAACTCCTGTTCACGCAATAGATTGGCCTGATTCTGCTGTTGGCGCAGCTCGCTTGCCATGCGAGTTACAAAGAAACTGATCAGAACCGCGCTCACCAGGAAATTGCCCCACATACCTATCGTGTGAAGGTTGAGGCTGTCATCGCTGCCGTGATGGTTGTGGAAGGGGGCCAAAGCAATGACCGGATAATTGTAGGCAAACAACCCGCTGTAGGCGGCCAGCGACAGCGCGGCAATTATCCAGCCGTAACTGCGCGGAAGTGTTGCAGCCGCAATACTGATCGGAACCAGGTAATAGGAGACAAACGGATTATTGGCACCGCCAGAAAAGTACAATAGTGCCGTAAAGAAGATCACGTCTATCAGCAGGTGACCAAAAAACTCCAGTTCGGTAATCGCAGCACGCCAGTGTCCCCGCCAGCAGCTCACACCCAGAACCGCGCTGTAGATCAATAAAATGGTGGTGAGAATAGTACCGGGCAAGCCGATGTTCTGGATCTTCCAGAAATAATAAAGCGCCAAAAATTGCCCGCCGACCGTTATGCACCGGATGATATTCAGTCGCCTGAAGTTACGGCGTATGGCAGAGATGTGATGGGCTTGATTCATGGCACTATGTTACTGGGTTGCTGCATAAAAAAGGAGGCCAAAGGGCCTCCAGACTGTTTGTGTGATTCGGGGTTAAATATTAAAGATACAATTGAATCCCAAGGTGGAGGTTCCGGCCAACTCCGTACATACGCTCACCAGCGGCAACATCACTCCCCATAACACGGTTATAACCGGCCAGATGGTCCTGATAACCTTTGTCGAACAGGTTTTCGATGCCTGCAGATAGGGTGGTGTTATCACTCAGATTGTAACGGGCGCGAAGATTGATTATGCCGTAACCGGATGTGTTCTCTTCGTCGTTGTAGATGGCGACCTTGTCTTGGGCAGAGTAAAGAATCGATTCTGCCCGCAGGCTCCAGCCTTGATCTTGGTAGCTGACAGCAAGCTGGTGATTCAATGGCGCTATTCGGTACAGGTAATCGTTGGCGTCTCTACGCTGTCCCTGCACATAGCTGATAGCGCCCTCCAAATGCCAATGGTCACTCAAGTAAAATCCGTAACCGGTATCAAAACCGTAGAGTTCGGCATTCACATTGTTAAATTGCAAGGCCGGTAATCCACCCATCATGGTAGAGATCATATTCGCAGCCACATTGTCAGCCGGTGTGCCTTGAATGTAATCAGTGACTCGACGGTAAAATATCTGGGGTGTGAAATAGAACTGCTTATTACGCCAGTTCAAGCCGAGAGTGACTTCCTCTCCCCGCTCGGCCCTCAAGTCAAGATTGCCTATATAGCTGCGACCGTCAGCCAGTCCACCAGTGGACTGCATTGGCAGCCACAGAAACATCTCCTGATAAGAGGGCGCCCTATGCTTGCGAGCCAACCCCGCGTTGAGAGACCACTCCGGTGTCAGGGTGTAATCCGCTTTAACCACCAGGCCCGTGGTGTTAAAGGACTGACTTCTGTCTGAACTGTTAAAGTTTATAGCCAGCATATTGGCATTCATTGCCATCATTCCCATCATGCCATTCGCAGAAACAGTTCCTGCATCCAGTCGGGTACGATTGTGACGAACGCCAACCTCCCATTTCAGCGATTGATATTCTGTGTGCCATTCGGCAAAGAGTCCGTTGATGTCGCGGTCTATGCGATTGAAATTGATAACCTCAAAGGCTGCGTTGTTGGGGTTGGTCACCGTGGCGCTTTGATCCTTGCGGCTGGCGTCAGCACCTACAGTCAGGGAACTGCCAGCCAAAGGAAGTTCGGCGCTGACACCGTATGACAGATGCTCGGCATCCGCCTGGGTCTGTCGGTAGTCAGCAGCAGCGGGAGGCGTTCTCAAGCTGAAGTTGTCCATACCGTGGTCTACCTGGCTCCAGGAAAGAAACCCGAGAACTTTCACATTGTTGATTTCAGTGTCAAAGCTCATACCTGCCAGGTCGGTATCAATATGGCGAATATCCATTGCCAGCGCTGGTGTGCCACTGTCTTTGGTGCTGTTCTGCCCAGCATATAAAAGCAGGTTGCTATCAGCTGTACGATAGCCGTAACTGAAGTCAAAGCGATTGCGCTTGTACTTGGTATCCGTTAATTGCCCACCGGGAAATTCGCTGTCATTGCCTTTATCACGGCTGAAAAGCCCGGCAATTTTATGGCTGTTATTTGCAGTGACCGTGCGCACAGCAGTTCTGGTGCCGTTGCTGGCGCTTTGATAATTGCTGGTCAGTTCAGCGCTGAGCGCCCAATGGTTATCAGTAGAAAAATCACCACGATCCAAAACAGCTTCGATATGACCACCAATGCTTTCCTGTGCAGAGCTGACAGAAGCAATTCCGCGAGTCACCTTCAATTCAGACAGTAAAGATGTTGGCGCATAGGAGAGGGGGGCATCCATGGCATTGGGGCCGCCACTATAAACCGGGCCACCGTCAAGGCTAATGGAAACCCGGTCACCACTCAGGCCGCGATATTGAGCAATTCCAGTGATAGTGCCTGAGCCATTGACGTTAGCTCCGGGAACAGTACGCAGTATTTGAGCTGCGTCAGTGGCGATACTATTGGCGAGGTCTGCAGCAAGTTGGTGGTGTTCCGCTTTGCTGTTTTGTATTACTACTTCTTCGATGGCCTGATTGGTGCTGGCGAGGGATCCAGCGCTGAAAAGCGCTACGGTGAGCGGCAGGGTCTTGGCTGTCAGATTCAAAATCGGCTCCATTCTTCTAACTGGCTTGTATAGATAAATGGTATCGCGACCTAAATAGGTAGGGGATGCGACAAAGTGTCGCAGGGGGTGCCAATTTAAGGCCAAATTTCTAGTCGTCTTGCAATGTTTGCTGCCAGTTATAGAGTTCAAATCAAATTCAAGTTTTCATAACTACGTTTAGTGTGAGGCAAACCTCGCATAACCTTAGTGTCACTCCTGTTCAAAATAATGGCGGCTTATCACTCACTCTTCTTAGCTGGAGTCATTCACTTGTAATACAAAAGTACACATTACTCATTCCAATCCAATAGGTAGTTGAAAGTTTTTGAATGGGGATGCTAAGGTGCTGGATCTTTCGTAGATGTGCGAAAGATTTTGTGCAAATAAGGAATACATGGACGTGATGTCACACCAAAGGAGTGGTGATGATAGTGGTCTGCAGTCTCTATCTATAATCGCCCGTTTACACCAAATCCCCGTTGACTCTCCACAGCTGAAACATCAGTTTGGTCGAGATGAAGAGCTGTTTTCGACAGAAGATATACTTCGCGCAGCGAAGTCACTGGGGTTTAAGTCCAAGTTTATTGAAACAAGTCCGGATCGCCTAAACGGTAAAATCCTTCCTGCCATTGCTCTTGCTGTGACTGGCGAGTTCTTTGTAATAGCCAGAGTTACTGACTCTGAGGCAGGGACTGTTGCTGAAAAGAGAGTATTAATACAGGAATGTGGAAAAAAAGTGCCAACCATCCTTACTCTGGAGGAGCTGAAAGAGCGATGGACTGGCCAGCTAATACTACTGACAACACGAAGTAACTCTTCGGTTGGTGGGCACCAGGTATTTAACCTTAGCTGGTTTATCCCCTCACTGGTTAAGTACCGAAAACTCTTCAGCGAAGTGGTGGTGATCTCCTTTTTCTTGCAGCTCTTCGCTCTTATAACCCCTTTGTTCTTCCAGGTAGTTATGGACAAGGTACTTGTTCATAAGGGGTTTACGACCCTGGATGTTTTGGCATTCGGGTTTGTGGTAGTGGCGTTATTCGATGCAGTGCTGGGTGGTTTACGAACTTACCTGTTCAGTCATACCACCAACCGGGTTGATGTGGAGTTGGGTGCACGATTATTTCATCACCTTGTCAGCTTGCCACTTGCATGGTTCGAGGCTCGTCAGGTCGGTCAAAGTGTAGCGCGGGTACGAGAGTTAGATACTATTCGAAATTTTATTACCGGGTCGGCACTAACATTGGTAATAGATCTTTTCTTCACAGTCGTGTTCTTTGTCGTTTTGTGGCACTACAGCCCTAGGCTCACCTGGATCGTATTGGGTACATTACCTTTTTATGTTGCATTATCTGTATTTATTACGCCGATTCTTCGTCATCGTCTCGATCAGAAGTTCAAGCATGGCGCGATAAATCAAGCATTTCTCACGGAGGCGGTATCAGGTATAGAGACACTCAAGACTCAGGCGGTAGAGCCTCAAATGCAGAGGCGATGGGAGGATCAGCAGTCAAAGTACGTGACGGCATCCTTCAGGGCGCAGAACCTTAACAATGTCGCGAATCAAATTGCTGGATTAATTAACAAGATCACTACACTGTTAATTATCTGGTGGGGGGCTCATTTGGTAATAAGTGGCGAGTTAACAGTTGGTCAACTGGTGGCCTTCAATATGATTGCTGGTAGAGTCAGCGGCCCCATTCTGAAACTCGTACAATTGTGGCAAGAGTTTCAGCAAGCAGGAATTTCTTTAAAGAGGTTAGGAGATATCTTAAATACCCCCAAAGAGCCCGGGTTTAATCCTAACCGCAGTACACTGCCTCAGTTACACGGGAGCATTACCTTTGACAATGTGCGTTTTCGTTACCAGCCCGACGGGCCTGTTGTTCTGGATAATCTTAACCTGAATGTACAGTCGGGCGAAATAATCGGTATTGTTGGCCGTTCCGGTTCTGGAAAAAGCACTCTGACCAAGTTGATACAGCGATTATATGTACCAGAGATAGGGCGGGTACTAGTGGATCGTGTGGATCTTAAAATTGTTGATTCCGCTTGGTTACGACGCAATATAGGTGTTGTTCAACAAGAGAGCTTTCTCTTCAATCGCACCGTTCGAGAGAACATCGCACTTGCCAATCCTGGTCTGCCAATGGACGCGATTGTGCAGGCTGCCAAGCTAGCCGGGGCTCACGAATTTATTCTGGAGCTTCCAGGGGGCTATGACAGTCTGGTTGGTGAGCATGGTTGTAACTTGTCAGGAGGACAGCGTCAACGCTTGGCCATTGCCAGAGCGCTAATCACCAATCCTCGCATTTTGATATTTGACGAAGCCACCAGTGCCCTGGACTATGAATCAGAGCGAATAGTCCAGGAAAATATGGGAGCCATTTGCAAGGGACGAACAGTATTTATCATTGCCCATCGTCTTAGCACTGTACGCCACTGTGATCGTTTGATTGTCATGGATAGCGGCAAAGTAGTGGAAAGTGGTAGCCACGATCAATTGATTCAGCAGAACGGCTACTATGCCAAACTACACAGTTATCAGAGCAATATACCTGTCATTCGCAAGGTAGATGCTGCCGCTCCAACGAACAGAATGGATGAAAAAGTGGCGGTAGAGGAAGCGGAATAATGGCAGGCACAAGGAAGTGGTGGCAGATAACAGCTTCAATTTGGTCACAACGTGATAAATTGGGTGAGCGCAAAATAGCTCATACAGAACAGGAGTTCTTCCCAGCTGCCCTTGAAATTCAGGAGGCGCCCCCATCCCCAACAAGCCGTATTGTCAGCTGGTGTTTAATTACGTTATTTGCCATTGCAGTCATATGGACCTGTATTGGTGAAGTGGATGTAGTCGCCATAGCAGAAGGGAGAATTATCCCCAGCGGTCAGATCAAGCAGATCCAGCCACTGGAAAAGGGAGTGGTTAAATCCCTCTATGTCGAAGAAGGTCAGATAGTCAAAAAAGGCCAGCCATTGATTGAGCTGGATCAGACTCTAACCAATGCCGATCAGGAGCGCCTTGCTAAAGAGCTTAGCTTTGTCGAAGCGGGAATCAACCGTCAGAAAGCATATACCAAAATGCTGGAGTCACCTCAGCAAGATATCAATTACGCCAAGTTTATTACTAAGGCCAGCGAGCTAAATGTTACAGAGAGCCAGCAACTGGCCCTACTTTGGCAAGAATGGCAATCCTTTCAGTCTAAAAGAGACGCTCTGCGAGCTGAAATGCAGGAGCGAATTGCTGAGCGTCAAGCCAGTAGAGAGCGTATTGCACAGTTAGAAGCCACCATTCCTCTGGTGACCAAGAGAGCAGAAGCGATCAAGTCGCTTTTAAAGAAAGATCTCGCCGCTGAAGCCACTTGGCTGGAGCTAGAAGAGCAGCGAATCCAGCAGGCACATGCATTATCGGCCGAAAAAGCCATGCAGTTACAAATGAATGCCGGTATTAGGCGCGTAGAAAAACAGCTCGAAGCGTTGCAAGCCGAAGTCGCTACTCAGGTTTTGACGGCATTATCTGAGCAGCAACGTCAAAAACAAAGCCTCCAGCAAGAACTCAGTAAAGCCAAAGACCTTAATAGTCGGCAGATACTCTATGCGCCCATAAGTGGCAAGGTTCAGCAGCTGGCTGTGCATACCATCGGAGGTGTGGTGACACCAGCGCAGCCACTGATGTTTATTGTACCAACAGATGCACAGCTGGAGGTGGAAGCCTGGCTGGAGAACAAAGATATTGGATTTGTCGAGATTGGCCAGAGCGCAGAAATTAAAATAAACACATTTCCTTTCACCAAATACGGAGTCATCGAAGGAAATGTAAAGGATATGACACAGGATGCGGTGGCAGACGAAGAAATGAAATTTAGGTACAAAATGAAGGCTTCTATGAATCAATCAACGATTCAGGTTGACAATAGGCAGGTTGGCCTGATTCCGGGAATGAAAGTCTCTGTAGAAATCAAGACTGGAAAGCGAAGATTGATTGAATTCATTTTGTCGCCGTTGATTAAGTACAAAAGTGAAAGCGGAAGGGAACGGTGATGAACTTGAAAGGTGGTGGTGTGTATATCATTAATTTGGCTCGATTGGTTGCTATTTTGACTATGTGCTTGGTTGCTTCATGTTCGGATAGCTCTAAGGTGAAATACCCTGAAGTAAAGGGGCCTTGGGGGAATGAGACAGATTATGAGATAACGGACACAGGTGTTGGCCCTTTGTCGAATAAGTTTATCTGGCTTGATAATGACAATCTCCTATTTACAGCTGAAAAGTCATTATTTTTTGAGGATCATTCAGAGAATAAAGATGGCAGGGTGTTTGTAGTTTGGAATCAAAAGAAAAAGGAAATGTACCCGATGCCTGGGTACGATCTCAGTATGAGGCCTTCTAATTATTGTCATTATCAGAACGGTCGTTTGATTGTTAGCTTTCGAGATCCAACTAAAAAAAGCAAATATCTAGGGGGCAGGCATGAGTTTTACGAGGTTTATCTTGGGGTTGAAGGTGGTGGGTATTATGTGAGTAGTATGTCACCGATTGATTATGACCCCGATAAACACATTATCAGGTGTGGGCCAAGATTTCACATAGTCCCTAGAAATGATCCCTCTACTAAGCCAATTGTGTATTTAGATGAGGTTGGTGGGCAGGTAAATTGGTATTTAAATGGTGATTCTGTGTACATAGATAGAAAGGGTAACTTTAGTAAGTTGCATACTTACTCTGGTAGAGATGAATTTCAGTATGTTTCCTGGATGGATGTATATTTCTATGGTGCCAAAAATATAGACTTCAATCCGGATGTTGGAGGGAGGGAACTTATTTCCTATTTATTCACAAAGGATGGAGTGATTGAGGCGAGATACCCTGAAATTAGTAGTAGAAGTAGTGGAATTTCAGCGTGCCTTACAAAAAAAGGAATGGTTTATATTAGTATTGAGAATAGATGGGTGCGGAGGCCAGAAGATTACTATGGTCTGTATATAAGGATGGAGGATGGTCAAATTAGTCGATTGATGCGCGGAAATCCAAAGCAGCTTTATCCAAGCTCAATTTCGCCGGATGGATGTAGGATAGCTATTTCACATTACAATGGGTCGGAAAAAGAAAAGACTTTAAAGATTGTTGATGTGTGTAAACAGGTGGGTCGAGTAAGTATGTAGATTTATCTTGATAGGAGAAAGATGGCCGTCGCATGTTAGGAAATCTCATTTCGGATAGGTTAAATACTAATATCGTATGTAATCAAGGAGAGATTAATGAGCATTTATCAAGAGCCATACTTATTGGCATTGGCAGACCAGAATTCTTATTTAGATTCTACATATGACGGTAATACCTATGCGGAGCTGAGTAAAGCTGGGTTTGCGTGGGATAGCTAATACAATGATTCTGAAACGGGTTTTTAGTCCTCTGTATAGAATGGCTCCTAAATTTTGATAGTCGATTAAGTGGTAATGCTTGCCCAAGTAATGATGTTTGTGTTGGAGATGGAGGCCTGGCTCGAGAATAAATATATTGAGTTTGTTTGGGTTGTCCAGAGTGCAGAAATTAAAATAAACACATTTCCTTTCGCCAAATATGGAGTCATTGAAGGGGAAGCAAAGGATATGACCGAGGGATGCGGTGGCAGGCGAAGAGGTGCAGTTTGGGAGCAACAAAATGAAGGCGTCTATGAATCAATTAGTGATGAAGATTGACAAGCGACAGGTTGACCTGATTCCGGGAATGAAAGCCTCTGTTGAAATCAAGACTGGAAAGCGACGATTGATTGAATTTATTTTGTCGCCGTTGATTAAGTACGAAAGTGAAAGTGGAAGGGAACGGTGATGAGCTTGAAAGGTTGTGGTGTGTATGTCATTAGTTTGGCTCGATTAGTTGCTATTTTGACTATGTGCTTGGTTGCTTCATGTTCGGATAGCTCTAAGGTGAAATACCCTGAAGTAAAGGGGCCTTGGGGGAATGAGACAGATTATGAGATAACCGATACGGGGGTGTTCCCTTTGTCTAACAAATTTTTCTGGCTAGATAATGACAATCTCCTATTTACAGCTGAAAAGTCACTATTTTTTGAGGATCATTCAGAGAATAAAGATGGCAGGGTGTTTGTAGTTTGGAATCAAAAGAAAAAGGAAATGTACCCGATGTCTGGGTACGATCTCAGTATGAGGCCTTCTAATTTTTGTCATTATCAGAACGGTCGTTTGATTATTAGCTTTCGAGATCCAACTAAAAAAAGTAAATATCTAGGCGGTAGGCATGAGTTTTACGAGGTTTATCTTGGGGTTGAAGGTGAGGAATATTATGTGAATGGTATGTCTTCGATTGATTATGATCCCGATAAACAAATTATTAGATGTGGGCCAAGATTTCACATAGTGCCTAGAAATGATCCCTCTACTAGGCCGATTGTGTATTTAGATGAAGTTGGTGGGCAGGTGAATTGGTATTTAAATGGTGATTCTGTGTACATAGATAGAAAGGGTAAGTTTAGTAAGTTGCATACTTACTCTGGTAGAGATGAATTTCAGTATGTTTCTTGGGTTAATTCATATTTTTACGGAGCTAAGAGTAAAGTAGTAAATTCGGAGACTGGTAAGAGAGAACTAATTACTTACTTGTTTCAAAGAGATGGTGTATTTGTGGTCCGTTATCCTTCACTTGGAGGGGCGGATAGTAGCCAGTATGCCTATATGACTAAAAAGGGTATTGTCTATATATCTAATGAAAAAGAAAGAGGGTTAAAGTCTACAGGCAAGCGAGGGGTGTATCTAAGAAGAAAAAATGGGGAAGTAACAAGGCTAATTCAAGGTGTCTTTAATCCGTTATATGCAAGTTCAATTTCAGAAGATGGGTGCAAATTAGCTATATCTCATTATGAAGGCTCGGCTCGAAATAGAACATTAAAAATTATTGATGTGTGCGATTAATCTGAAAATTTGTGAGTGTTTATGTGGGGATTTCCTGATAACCAAAAGGATTATGGTTTAGTGTTTTTGGGAGGCTCTTAAAAGGAAATGTTAATAACTATTAACGTATGTAATCAAGGAGAGATTTATGAGTATATTTCAAGAGTCATATCTATTGGCATTGGCAGCCCAGAATTCCTATTTAAATATTGATAATGATAGCTACACCTACACAGATCTTAGTGAGGAAGGGTTTGAATTTGATAGCTCATTCGATGATTCTGAAACGGGTTTTAAGGCTGCTATCTGGAAAAATTCCACTACTGGTGAAGTTGTTGTTTCGTTGCGCGGCACTGATATGGAAAGTGCCCAGGATTGGTACACTAATCTCAATTATGGGGTTAACCAATGGAGAAGTGATAAGTATAAAGATCTGCTTAGCCAGATACTAGATTTGAAGAGTGGGGATGTAGATGGAATAGAGTACAGCTCATTTGATATTACAGGTCATAGCCTAGGAGGCGCACTAGCGCAATTTGCCTATTATGACTTATTAATTGATCCCTTGGGTAACGAATTTAATTTTTCGATAGATGATCTATCACTGACAACATTCAACTCACTAGGTGGAGAAGCAGGGATTCTAAAGCGGATAGAAGAGAATTCTGAATACAAGGTCTATGATGAATCCCAATTTATAGGTGGTAAAATCTCTCACTACCGATATGGTGATGACGGAGTAATCCTGTTGGGTGATGGTCATATTGGCGGTGAAATCCTGCAGATTGAAGCCTCTAGCGAAAAGAATGTACTTGATTATCACGGTATGTCAAATTTCACTGGGTTGGGTGAATCTGGTGAGAATGACTATGAATATCCTCCTGTTGACTTTTCTACAGCCTATCTAGATCAAGATTTTCAATATTTACAAATATCAAATGCACAAATAACAGCATCAATTTTAGCTAGTGCTCAGGGGGATGATTCGACATTTAGTGAGCTCGAAGCTGTTGGTCGATTGCTGGTTGGACTTATACCTGCATTTTTAACTGGAACAGAGCAAGAAATAAGAGATATACAAGAAGCCTTTGTTCCGCATTGGTCGTTCGATCTATATGAGTTTTTTTCAGAGCAGAGAGAACGATTAACAACTTACGATGAAAATTCAATAGCATCTCTAGCTGAAGTCGGGCAAGCAGTCTACTTACTGGCTGTTCATCTTGAAAATTCTTCAGCTGAGGATGGATTCTCTATTAGAGAGTCTATTTACGCTGCATCTTTGCTCGCATGGGGTTATGAAAAGATGAAAGAGTCGATAGATGCTGTGATTTCATCGGATGTTTTGTTGGAGTTTTTACAGTCAGAACTTTATAAGTGGGCCGAAAATGAAAGAGCTGAAGCAATAAATAAACTGTTTTCTTCTGGAGCAGAAAATCAGTTGCTACTTACGACTCTTTATGGTTCTCAAAAATCAGATCATTTGTCCCAGATCGATGGTCCCTCAGAAGCGCTATTTGAGAGTCGTTATGAGATATATGGCTTTGAAGGAAATGATACTTTAAGAGGAGGCGGGTATCAGGACTCTATATATGGTGGTTCTGGTGTTGATTTTCTCTATGGTCTAGGGTCAGAAGATTATCTTGAGGGTGGAAAGGATAATGATCACCTTTATGGCGGAGAGGGTGATGACAGGCTCAGTGGTGGTGAAGGTTCGGATGTTTTTTACTATAACACAGGGGATGGACAGGACTGGATTATTGATGGAGATACTGGAGGTGACAGGATTGTTGTTAATGACGTCGATCTATCTTCAGTATCATTCAAGAAAGTCAGCGAATTCTCTGAAATATACGAGTCGGAAGATCAGTTAATACACCTCTTTATGGGGAGTAGTGATGGTGCCAGCCTTGTTCGTCTTTCTGGTGCTGAAAATGGATCAATTACCCTGGTAGGCTTTGTTGATGGTGATTATGGAATAACGCTCTCTCCAGAAGTCGAAGATCATACTCCACCCGATATAGATCCATTGGCATTGATAGTCTCTTCGGACTACTCAATCCCCGTGGACTTTGATGGAGATGGTGAATTGGATAAAGCTGATTATCTTCAGATTTATCGGTCTTCGATAGTAAATTCCAGATCCCTTATAGTAAGTACAGAAATACTCGAGTCCTATCAAAATATTATTGCTGATTCAAATTCTCTAAATGAGTTCACTATTGGAGGGAAATATTTCATATATGAAGGAGGCGCTGCCTCAGATCAACTTGTTGGGGGGATACTGCAAGATAGGTTGTTGGGGAGTGGTGGTCAGGATGAGGTTCACGGCGGTTTGGAAGATGACCACTTGAGTGGTGGTAAGGGCAGTGATTTCCTGTATGGCGAAGATGGTGACGATCGCATTTGGGGGGATTCAAATTATTCGGTCGCTGGTTCTTTAGATCCCAAAGTATACTCTCCAGATGCTGGTATAACTGATGAAAATCTTGAGGATAGTGATTTTATTAGTGGGGGAGCTGGAGACGATTCCTTGTCCGGAGGTAGTTATCGAGATTATATATTTGGTGACGAAGGCGAAGATGAAGTTGCCGGAGGCGCAGGTGATGACATGTTATCCGGGGGAAGTGGTTCTGACATTATATATGGTGACTCAAGAATTATTGAAAATACGTTTTGGGATCCGGCCTTTGATCCTGATCATGATTATATTTTGTGGGGAACTCAGTTAATAAACTCTTCCATTGAAGGGCTTTCCTATAACGACACTATTGATGCTGGAGACGGTAATGACAAGGTTAGTGGGGAATTGGGTGATGATCTGATTCAGGGAGGTGCAGGTGATGATCGGCTATTTGGTGATCGATCAAATAATGAAGCATGGTATCCCGGTATTGACTATGGGTCTATTCCAGTAGCCTGGATCGATTCACTTGGCGTTTCTTACAGTGATCTACCCTCTTTATTACATGGTAATGATGTTCTCTATGGAGGCGCAGGTAATGACTTTATCCAAGGGAATCTTGGTGATGACATAGCATCAGGAGGGACCGAAGATGACATTATTTGGGGAGATGATCAGTTTACTGATGGAGCACTACATGGAAATGATGTGCTAAGTGGCGACGCCGGCCTGGATGTAATTTTCGGAAACGGAGGAAATGATCAAATACATGGAGGTGCTGACGATGATCAGCTCTGGGGGGATGATCTAAACCTGTCAGGTCAATACCATGGTAATGATGTGCTTCGCGGTGATGAAGGAGGTGACCAGTTGGCAGGTAATGGTGGTCATGATTCTTTATATGGTGGAGATGGTAATGACACTCTTTGGGGAGATGATGTTTTAGGTGTAGGAGTTGTTACAGAAGAGCAGTATCAGGGAAATGATCAGCTCTTTGGAGAATCAGGTGACGACCAGCTAGTAGGTGGGTACGGTAATGACTGGCTTGATGGCGGTGATCACAACGATACCTTGTTTGGCGAAGGCGGTGATGACCAATTAATAGGTGGCTCTGGCAATGACCATCTGGAAGGTGGTGAAGGTGATGACACTCTGGAAGGTGGTTATGGTGATGATGCACTTCTGGGTGGTGAAGGGGATGATACCTTATCTGGTGGTATGGGGGGTGATCAGCTTCAGGGAGGGGCAGGTAATGATACGTACATTATTGGCGTTGATGATCAGGGAGATACCATCTGGGATAACGAAGGAAGTAATACAATTAAATTCACCAATAACTTTTCTATTGACAGTATTTTGTTTGATCAAACAAGTAATCCTGGATATACAAATATATTGACCAGTTATTACTTGAATGAAAATGGGCAAAAAATATGGAATACAGGTGTTGTACTTCGTAATTCGCACTTTGCGTCTTTTAATGAAGTGATTTTGGGTGAGTCTGTATACGATACGGATGATCTGCTTACAGCATTCTCACGAAGAGATGGCGGGGAATTTTATGGAACCAATGGCGATGATGATCTTTCTGCAGGGTCAAAGTCAGTCTATTTTTATGGTGGGTCAGGTAATGATGTTATAAATGGAAGCACAAGTGATGATCACCTTTTTGGTGATGGTGGGGATGATAGGATATTCGGTGGAGAAGGAGATGACTACCTGGTTTCAGGGTTGGGAAATAATATCCTATCTGGAGGAGAAGGTCTTGATAATCTCGTAGGTGGTGATGGTAATGAAACCATTTATTATGATGCTGGAGATGGGTCGGACTTATATAATGCAAATTCAACTAGTGATACTGACTTTGACAGGCTGGTAATTGGCCCTGGGTTATCGTCAGAAGATCTTGTCGTTAAATCAAATGATCGATCAGATTTAATTCTCGAAAGTAAAATAGATTCTTCAGATAAGTTTACAGTTTCGGGTTACTTTGGGCATGGGGATGTTCCCAACTCTAACCCTTATCTGGAAGTTGTGGAGTTTGTGGATTCTAGTGGAAGCATTCTTGAGTCATGGACGTTCGACGATATTATAAATCGAGCAAATCAAGGTGGAATAAATGATGACTATCTGACTGGATTTAACTGGTCAGATATGCTGGATGGTGGAGAAGGCGATGATGTTCTACGTGGGCTCAGAGGAGATGATACTCTCCTTGGTGGCTCAGGTAATGACCACATTGAAGGAGGGTACGATAACGATATATTGGTCGGTGGCGAGGGAGAGGATCGACTAATTGGCTCGTATGGAATGGATCTTTTAGATGGAGGTGCTGGAGATGACCTCCTGGAAGGAGGGGAGGGTGATGATGTTTATGTGTTTAGTCGATTATCTGGCAGGGATGAAATAAAAGAAGTTGGATCTGATCACAATGTTATTCATTTTGAAAATGGAATAGCAGAAGAGGAGGTAAATATCCGTTTTGACTATAGCGGTAGCCTGAGAGTTTGGTTGTCCGGGGAAGATTTTATTACAGATCGGCTAGTAATCAACAGCTTTTACACTTATACAATTTCTGAGTTTGTCTTCTTTGATCCAAATGGTGAAGAGGTCGCGAGATGGGATTCGAACCATATTTTATCCACTGCGTACAATACGTTAGATGAATATGGTGTTTCTTATGGGTCCAGGGGGGATGATGTTATATATGGGACTGATCAAAACGATATTATTAGATCAGGTCAGGGGAATGATACTGTTTATGGTGAAGATGGAGACGATGACCTCTCAGGGGGGTATGGAGACGATGATATAACGGGTGGTTTCGGTAATGATATTATTCGTGGAGAGGTGGGTAGTAATGTTTATCGCTATGCGCTTGGTGATGGAAACGATGTAATTATTACTGACAGGTATGATTCAAATGATCTCATTCTCTTTGATAGCTCTGTTTCTCTTTCAGATGTAAAGTTTGAAAGATCTACTTACTCTACTAACTCTAGTTTTGGACTGCATAATTCTCTCAAAATCACCTTTGAAGGTCACGAGGGTTCTGTTCTGTTGGCTGGATATTTAGATTTATCAAGCTTTCAGGGGGTTCGTTTTGGTGATGGTCCGTTGCTTTCAAGAAATGATATTGAAGACTATCTCAATACCCCTACTGATGAATCCGATATTCTGATTTCTAATTCAAGAAACTCTGTTTTGGATGGGGGTGCTGGAGATGACACCCTTGTAGGGTGGGCCGGAGATGATGTATTTATCTTTGGTGAAGGCTATGGGAGTGACCAAATTTCTGATGTGAATCTATTGGATAACGATGTAATACGCCTGATTGGCGGTATTTCTCCTGAAGATATCAAAATGTCTCGTTCTGAAAATAAACTCGTTATCGAGATATTGGGTACTAATGATGTATTAACTGTTTCTGATTTCTATAAAACCAGATATGCGCCATCCGTCTTTATCTCATCGATTGAATTTTCGGACCCAGAAGGCACTATTTGGGATGACACCTATATTGTTAATAGGCTATCTAACCCATCGTCAGGTGATGATTTTTTATATCTTACCGTAGATGACGACACAATAGACCTAATGTCTGGTGATGATGTTGTATATGCCGATAGTGGAAATGATGTGATTTATGGTGGATCTGGGAATGACATAATCCGAGGGGATAGAGGTAATGATCATCTCCATGGTGATGAAGGTGACGACAAGCTTTTTGGTGGTGACGACACAGATTATCACTATTGGGGAGTTGGTGGTGGTCACGATATTATTTTCTCTGGATCAGTAACTAAGTTTCAGTATGACTCTGATGGGAACCGGCGTCCATTTGACTACTTGATTATCGAAGGTGAGGGAGTGTCGTGGGGTGATGTTCTGTTGGAGCAGGTGGATGATGATCTGGTTATTTCTTTTTCTGAAAATGTATCCAACGGTCAAGATGATTCAGCGAGAATTGCAGGATATTTCAACGACGGAGATAACCAATTAAAACGTATATATATTGGTTCGTTAAGTGGGGCAAGTTATACGCACACGGATGTAATGAAAAAGCTTAATGAGCAGCTTTATACAAACTTGGTTACTTCCGGCGATGATCATATTGTCGTTGTAGATAATGGATTTGGAGTGGAGCTTCACGCAGAAGCAGGTAATGACACGATAATAGGTGCAAGCTCTACGGATCGTCTTTATGGGGATGATGGGGACGACACACTTTCTGGTGGTGGAGAAAGAGATTATCTTTACGGCGGTAATGGCCAAGATACTCTGGAAGGTGGAGAAGGCAATGACTACCTAGAGGGCAGTGAAGGGAGTGATGCGCTTCTGGGTAATGGGGGTAACGACCAAATACATGGAGGCTCAGATGATGATCAGCTTTGGGGAGATGATCTAATCCTGCCTGGAAATTACCATGGTAACGATGTACTACATGGTGATGAAGGAAGAGACCAGTTAGTTGGTAATGGAGGTCATGACGTTCTGTATGGTGGTGATGGTGATGACAGTCTATGGGGTGATGACATTTTGGTCGCCGGAGTTAATACGGAAGAACTCTACCAGGGAGATGATCAAATCTATGGTGAGTCAGGTAATGATTACCTGTCTGGTGGAAATGGCAATGATTGGCTTGAGGGAGGGGATAACAATGATACGCTGTTTGGTGGCGCTGGAGATGATCATTTAATTGGCGGTTCGGGTAATGATACTTATGTATTTGGCTTTGGTGATGGCACAGATACCGTTGATAACAATGATACAACATCCGATCGAAAAGATATTTTGCAATTCTCTTATGGTGTAAACCCTGGTGATGTTCAGGTTATGCAAGTAGGAGATGATTTGGTTTTACAGCTCAACTCTCAAGATGAAATTACCGTAAAGGGACATTTTATTCGCAAAGGAAAGTATGCTAACGATTCGATACTCAATGAAGTGCATTTTTCTGACGGTACAGTATGGGATTTGAGCTATATCGACTCTCTTATAGGTCAAGATTCCTCAGGAAACTATACCTTAATTGGAAGTGAAGGGGATGACACCATTCAAGGATTTGGGGGTTCAGATAGTCTGGAGGGACAGGGTGGATCTGATTCTCTAAATGGTGGGGCTGGAGATGATGTTCTCGTTGGTGGAACAGGTGATGACTATTTGGCGGGAGGCAAAGGTAACGATACCTATCTTTATACGGCAGGTGATGGTAGTGATGTCATTGATAATGGTAGTTTTGATGACTCAGCTATCGATGTCCTTTCTTTTGATTCGTCGATATTAGCTTCGGATGTTACCCCAAACCGTGTGCAGTCAAATCTTGAACTAATTTTGAATTCTGGAGAAACGATAACGGTCCTGTCTTATTTTGAGGATGGTCAAGCACTGGAAGAAATTCGTTTTTCGGGTGGTAGCTATTGGTCCCCTTCAGATATTGATTTGATGGTCACACCTAATGCATTGCCTGTTGCTGGTGAAGATGGAGGTGTGACAGATGAAGATACGTCGATAGTCTTTTCCTTTGACACGCTGTTGGCAAATGATAGTGACGCAGATGGCGATCCACTGGAAATCGTATCATTCACAAGTGCACTGAATGGTGTAGTGTCAGCAGACTTTACTGCGGAAACTATTACCTTTACGCCGATATCAGATTTCAATGGTATAGCTTCATTTGAATACGAACTCTCAGATGGTAAGGAGTCTTCAAGTGGAATGGTGACCCTGGTCGTAAACCCAGTTAATGATGCACCCATCGTTATGGCAGATTCCACGCAAACCTATATGGATCAGGCTTTGCTTATTAGTACTGATTCAGTGTTGTTAAATGATATCGATGTGGATGGCGATATTCTCCAGCTTAGTGGGGTATCTAATGCGTACAATGGTAGCGTTTCCTATGACTCGGATTCGGGAGTGATCACTTTTACTCCAAGTGCAGGGTTCACTGGAAGTGCAGGATTTACCTATGAGGTAAGCGATGGTGCTGAGCTTGTATCTGGGGCGGTTGGTGTGACAGTTTCAGTACCAAATACACCACCATCGACTATGCCGGATTCCCTTTCAACACTAGATAATCAGTCAATTATCATTGCGATTGACCAACTGTTGTCCAATGACTCAGATGCAGATGGGGATATATTAACAATCGCTGCAATCAATGGGGTTGCAAATGGCGATGTCTTCTGGGATCAAGGGGCTGGAACGCTAACCTTTGATCCGGCAGCCGACTTTATTGGGGCTGCATCATTCAATTACTCCGTTACTGATGGTCAAGTGACCGTTGTGGAAAGTGTATCTGTAAATGTGGGCATTGACTCTTCTATTGCTGGCACTCAAATAGGTACGGGTGCCTCGGATCAGATAAACGGTGGGAATAAGGTCGATCGCCTGTTTGGTGTCAGTGGTGATGACACCTTGTTTGGTGGTAGTGGCAATGATCTTCTGAATGGTGGAGAAGGAAACGATACTCTACAGGGCGATGTAGGTGATGATATCTATGTGTTTGCTTTGGGAGATGGCAATGACACTATTGTAAATGGCACGTCAAAGAAAACCGATGTAGATGCCCTTCGCTTTGCAGGAGATATCACTTCAGAGATGTTGCAGTTTTCACGGCAGGGCGAGGATTTGCTGGTTAGGTTAAATTCAACATCGGATTCTGTACTGATTCAGGACTGGTATATTGATACTGATGCCAAGTTGGAAGAGATTCATACGGCTGATACGGTTCTCTATGATGCGGATATTGAGCACCTGGTCAGTGCTATGGCTTCATTTAATGCACCCTCTGGTGCAGGAACGATAGTTTCTGAGGATCTACATAGGCAGCAGGTAGCTACATTGACCACCGTATGGCAGTCGGCCTAGATGCCTTGACAGACGCATTAAGCGTTTTCTTGATTAGATAGGGGATCCGGAGCTTATACAGGCTCCGGATTTTTTATTAGGCATAGCCTGACAGAATGGCCCTATCCCGCTAAAATACGCAGCTTTTCCTCACCAATTGTACCGATTGGGCGTTAATCAATGATGTGTACACATTTACGTACACAATAGGAGTCTCGTAAGTGGCAGATAGCAAATTTTTCAATGAAATCAACAAGCGCCGCACCTTCGCTATCATTTCCCACCCGGACGCCGGTAAGACCACCATCACCGAAAAGATGCTGCTGTTCGGCAATGCCATTCAGTTGGCGGGCTCTGTTAAGGGTAAACGCGGTCCTCATGCCAAGTCGGACTGGATGAGCATGGAGCAGGAGCGGGGTATCTCGGTAACCTCGTCGGTGATGCAGTTTCCCTATGGTGGCCGCACGGTAAACCTGCTGGATACCCCTGGGCACGAAGACTTCTCCGAGGATACCTATCGCACACTCACTGCCGTGGACTCGGTGTTGATGGTGATTGATGGCGCCAAGGGTGTGGAGGATCGCACCATCAAATTGATGGATGTGTGCCGTTTGCGCGACACACCGATTCTGTCGTTTATCAACAAGATGGACCGCGATATCCGCGACCCGATTGAGGTGATGGACGAGATTGAAGAGGTTCTGAAGATTAAGGCAGCGCCAATCAACTGGCCGCTTGGTATGGGTAAGGAGTTCAAAGGGGTTTATAACCTCTACACCGATACAGTGCATGTCTACAAATCGGGGCAGGGGCACACCATTCCAGAAGACATTCAGATCCAGGGCATCGACAGCGACGAGTTTACCCAGCTGTTGGGTCACTATGCCGACGATGTACGGGAAGAAATTGAACTGGTTCGCGGTGCCTGTCACGAGTTTGATCTGGACGAGTACCGTGCTGGCCACCTGACGCCGGTATTCTTTGGTACTGCTATGGGTAACTTCGGCGTTCGCGAGATGCTCAATGGCTTTGTGGAGTGGGCGCCAGCTCCGATCGGTCGCGATACCGAGCAGCGCCACGTTGAGCCCGCCGAGGAAAAATTCAGCGGCTTTGTGTTCAAGATCCAGGCGAATATGGATCCTAAGCACCGTGACCGCATTGCCTTTATGCGCATCTGTTCCGGTACTTACACCAAAGGCATGAAGATGAAGCACATCCGTATTGGCAAAGATGTAAAAATTGCCGATGCGGTAACCTTTTTGGCTGGTGACCGCTCCCACGTGGAAGAGGCCATCTCCGGAGATATTATCGGCCTGCACAACCACGGCACTATCCAGATTGGCGATACCTTTTCCGAAGGTGAAGATCTGAAGTTCACCGGAATTCCGCACTTTGCACCGGAACTGTTCCGTCGAATTCGACTGAAAGACCCACTCAAGATGAAGCAGCTGCAAAAAGGTCTGCAACAGCTTTCTGAAGAGGGCTCAACTCAGGTGTTCTTCCCGAAAAACAGCAACGACATTGTGGTCGGTGCGGTGGGTGTACTGCAGTTTGAAGTAGTCGCGTACCGCTTGAAGGATGAATACAAAGTTGAAGCCGTCTACGAGCCGGTAAATGTGAATACCGCTCGCTGGGTGGAGTGTGACGATGCCAAGAAACTTGAAGAGTTTCAGCGCAAATGCAAAGAGAACCTCGCCATTGATGGCGGTGGTCACCTGACATATCTCGCGCCGAGTCGTGTTAACTTGAGCCTGACCGAAGAACGTCACCCGGAAGTGAAGTTCCGGGCCACGCGAGAGCACTGATCTTGCGTGTCGCCATGAGCGAAGAAAGGGAGCTTGATTGTAGGGGTGGGATCCTTCGCTTCGCTCAAAATGACATGAAATAATTACTCAGGATGGCAAATTTGCTCCCGTCACTCCCGCGAAAGCGGGAGTCCAAGGGTGACAGTAGCAAAATAGGGGTTATGATTAACCTATGACATCGGACGATATTCCTGCCCATCACCGAGCCCACCGCAGTGGTTTTATCCGCTTGGTTGGCCGAATGCTTCTCAAATTGATGGGGTGGCAGATTGAGGGGCGTGTTCCCGACACCAGAAAACTGATCATTGCCGGAGCGCCTCACACCTCCAATTGGGATTTTGTGGTTGCCATGTCGGTAGTGATGGCGCTGGACCTTCGCGCCAATTGGCTCGCCAAACACACTATTTTTCGTTTTCCGTTTAAAACCCTGTTTTTCAAGCTCGGCGGAATACCGCTGGATCGCAGCAACCCCAAAGGGGTGGCTGAGCAGATGGCAGAGAAAATCCGCGCCAGTGATCAAATGATTATTGGCATTATGCCGGAGGGGACTCGCAAGAAAGTGGAAAAGTGGAAGTCCGGTTTTCTGCGCATAGCCTATGCAGCAGATTGCCCGGTTTTGCTGTCATCACTGGATTTTGACTCCAAAACCGTTCTGTTTGGAGACCTGATCACCGCCCGCGAAGATGTGGATCAGCAACTACTGGAAATCAAAGAGTACTACAGTCAATTCAAACCGAAATACCCGGAAAAGTTTTAGAAAATATTATGCAACCTGATTTAAACGAAATTCTCGAACACGCAAAAAAACTCCTACAAAAGGGCCATAACCAGGATGCCTGGATGTTACTGGCTGAGGTGGTTAACTACGACCCCAAAAACCGTGCAGCACTGATGATGCTGGCGGGTTCTAATTTCAGTAATGGTAATTTTGCCGAATCCAGCAAGTGGTTTGCCAAGCTCGTGGGGTTGGAGCCGGGCGATGGCAAAGCATCTGTGGCGCTGTTTAACAGCCTGTGGAAACAGGGCGAAAAGGAGATGGCTATTGCCGAAATCAAGCGGTTTATCGCCACTGCGGACCGAACCAAAGAACGCGAGACGATTGAGCAGTACCTGAGTTTGGTAGAGCAGTTGGGTATTGAACCGTTGTAGTAAACCAGAAGCCCACTAAATGCTAATGCCCCCTCAGGCAACCTGAGGGGGCATTTTTTTGACTTTTGTCTATGTAAATCTTCTTCGATTACTCCCAGCTTTGATCTATAGCTTCAGAACCCTCTAAGCCCCTCCGTGTGTGTGACCAGGTTTCAAGCTATGGTCGTCTACCTTTGTGTCTGCCTTCTATACTTATTGAGGGAAAAAAGTGCCGCTTCACGTTACTAGTGATGGGATACCGTAAAAGTACAGATATGGCAAAGAAGACAGGCAAAGTCCTATATATGAAAAATCACTCAGAGGTGCATAGAGCGGCTCTGGATGAGGTGATGCGTGATCACGGGCCAGCTTTGAAGCGGTTCCTGCAGGCTCGCTTGGCTCTTGAAGCAGACCGTGAAGATCTGGTTCAAGAGGTCTTTCTAAAGTTGATGACGGTTAAAGATCTGACTGAGAAATTGTCAAAAAGTACAGGCAATACTCGCTCATATCTCTTTGCGATTGCTAACACACTGATCATTGATATGCACCGAAAGTCAGCTGTTCGAAAGTCGGAAGCACACGATAGCTATTCGGATGATATTTTGCCTTCGGAAGACGGTTCTCCGGAAAATTCGGTAGCTGAATCGCAGCTGGTCAATCGATTGCTTGATTGCTTGAACACATTGAAGTCTTCACATAAAAAAGTCTTTTTATTGAATCGATTTATGCAGAAAAGTTGCAGAGAGATTTCTGAAGAGATGGATATATCAGAAACGACAGTTGAGCGATATTTAGCAAGTGCCTTGAAGGTCGTTCGCAAGGAGGTTAAGCGATGAGATCCAGTGAGTATAAAAGTATGAAACACCAACAGGAAAGTCGTGAAGACACTGCTGCTGAATTTGTTTCGGCAATGTATCTGGATCGAATGACTGATGAACGTATCAAATCATTGGACTTATGGCTGGCGTCAGATCCTGAGAATCGTGTTGAGTACCAAAAAGCCCTGGATGCTTGGAACGAAGTTTCTTGTTTGTCTGGTAGCACAGGCCTTGTTGAGGTTCTTGAGTCCAGTCAAAAAAGAAGTTCGCACAAGTTGTTTTCAAGGGTTGCTATGGCGGCCAGCCTTCTATTGGCGGTTGTTCTTACCGGTGTATTGTTTGATAAGCAGAGTGAGCCATCAAATGTTGGTGAATTGGTTCGCTATGAAACTCAAACAGGGGAGCAGCAAACGCTGACACTGCCAGATGGCAGTGTTGCAGTTATCAATACCAATAGTCGTCTTCTGGTGGATTTTAGCGAAAATAGACGCCACTTAATTCTTGATCGAGGGGAGGTTTTCCTCGAAGTTGAAAAGGATGTAAATCGACCTTTTGTGGTGAGTGTTGGTGACACTGCGGTTACTGTGCTTGGTACCAAGTTTAACGTTCTGGCTTCCGGTTTTAATCTGGATGTGGCTGTTGTTGAGGGTGAAGTAGCTGTCCACCCAAAAAATGGGCGTCCGCTTAATAAAAGCAGCGCTGTTGTTTTGTCGAAAGATAATGAGGTGGCTACTGGAAGCCAGTATCGATTACCTGCAGGAATAAGCGCCCGATTTAGAGGGAAGCTTGGTGGGAACGAGTCAACTGTTTCTGTAGCTTCTATTGAGGGTGGTGAGAATTACCCCGCTTGGCGTTACGGTATGTTGCGATTTAATAATCAGCCCTTATATGAAGTTGTCAAAGAGCTTAATCGATACAGTCGCAAAAAGATTTTGATAGAGGACAGTCGAATCATGGATAGGCGCATGAGCGGTGTTTTCAAAATGGATTCTTTTGATGCGATGTTGGAACGGTTCGAGACCATGTTTGACCTTCAGGTCACAATTCACCCTGATCGAATTGTATTAACCGGTTTGGATGCCAATTAATTTACAAATGGCTTGAGGGAATTTTTTCTTGTCTCACGTTATTTAGATTGGTGATGTTTCGCCAATATATAAACTGATAACCAAGAGGTAGGTATGATGAGTTCATCATCAAAATTTCAGAGTAATTGGCCTTCGGCTTTTCGTAAGAGTCAGATTGCAATCGGTGTTGCATCGGCACTGTTGTTTGGGAGTATTAGTGCATTTGCTGGATCTGAAAAACATGAATTGAATATTGCGTCCCAATCAGCAGATCGTGCATTGCTGGAGCTGGCTGAAACCGCCGGCGTACAAATTATTTTTGATCCTGAAAAAATCAAGGGTCATCAGGTTAGGGCAATAACCGGTGATATGACACTCAGTGCTGCCTTGAATCAACTTCTTGATAATACCGGGCTTACCTACCGAATCGGCACTGATAATGTGGTCGAAGTTACGGAAGACGACCGCAAGGAAGAAGGAGGCTCGGAGGTTGTTGAAGAGCTAATTGTTACCGGTACTCTGTTGCGGAATGTCCACCCAACCTCTCCCACCGTTGTTATTGATCGGGATCAAATTGATCGTATGGGGGTCTCGTCTGCCGAAGATATTGTTCGTTCCCTGCCACAAAACTTTTCCAGTTTAAATCGGGCGTCCAGTAATGGCCTTAATCTTGGCCCGGATGGTGCATCTGTGGGGGCGGCAACGCTTTTGGGTAACGCAGCAGCTGACCTGCGTGGTTTGGGTGTGAATTCAACCTTAACATTAGTCAATGGCCGTCGCACCGCGGGTTCACCCATTCTGGAAGGTCAATTTGTCAACCTGTCAACTATTCCAGCATCTGCCATTGAGCGAGTTGAAGTATTGCTCGACGGTGCTTCGGCCATTTACGGTGCCGATGCCGTTGGTGGGGTGATTAACTTTATTTTGCGCAAGGACTATCAAGGCGCTGAAACTGCGGTTCGCATGGAAAGGGGTACCAATGGCGGCGACAAGTTTTCCATCAGCCAACTGTTTGGCATGGGCTGGGATGGTGGCAGTGCCACAGTAACGCTTAGCCTCGACGAAACAAAGTCTGTCTCCATGGGCAAAGCCGGATATACCACCAATGATCTTCGTCCCATGGGTGGTGAAGATTTGAGGTACGATGTCACTGGCGCGACTCAGCCAGGCACTATATATGAGGCAACACCTTGGGGTTCGGCAAGTACACTGATTGGTGCCCTGCCCGAAGGGACAGTGATCAGCGATAATATGTGGGACACCAGCCTGGTGACACCAGAAAATGCTTACCTGGGTTCTGAAGCGACAATTCCATATATGGATACTACGGCCACCACAAAAAATATGTCCTTGTCGGCCAATATTCAGCATCAGTTTACAGATACATTCCAAGTTTATTCAGATATTTTGTACAGCAAAACAGAGAATAAAGGCGACAGATCTTCCACGAGAGGAGTTCTTGTTCCTGCATCGAATGCGTTTAATGCATTCGGCCGAGATGTCTATGTGGATTATGCCTTCTTTAACGAGCAGGCAAATGGATTAATTACACCAAACGTAACTCACACGATTCAGGAGCGCCTAGATCTGACGTTGGGCTTTATTGCGGACTTGCCTGTTCGAGACTGGCAGTTGGATGCCAGTGTTACCTATACCACGGAAGGCAATGACAATAAGGAAACCCGGATTGGTGGTGTTGGCTGGAATCCCAACACTATTTTTCAATCGCTGCTGGCCTCGTCTGACCCCGCCGAAGCCATTAACCTGTTTGGCGATGGTTCCGTGCAATCTCCGCGCCTGGGCGAAACCATGGAAGAAGGCTTTCCTGGTCAACCCGAATCCAATGCTTATTTCCTCAATGCCAAAGTTGAAGGCAGCATTGCTGACCTGAAGGCGGGTGATGTGCGTATGGCACTGGGTACTGAATATCGTATTGATCAGATGGATTACACCGATGCGACATCAATAGGAATTAATCTGGATTACAGTCAGCCAGGTTATGTAGGGGTAGATACGATCCTCAAACCAGAGCGCAAAGTTACAGCGCTGTTTACTGAGTTGTCCGTTCCCGTCGTCGGTGAAGCCAATGCCATGACCGGCATGCAGTCTCTGATGTTTACTTTCGGTGGCCGCTGGGAAGAGTACGATGTGGTTGATGCCGATAAGAAGTTCAGTCACTTCAGCCCGAAAGTAGGCATGCGTTGGGCATTAACCGATGAACTGGTTGTTCGCTCAACCTGGGGCGAGTCTTTTAGGGCGCCAGGTTATGACGATCTAATTGGGGATCAGACGATACTGAGTTCACCTTATTTGTCTGTTATAGATATCTATGATCCCAGTGGTACTCCTACGCCACGAAATTATGTGCTGTACTATGGCGGTAATATCAACTTAAAACCGGAAGTGTCGACGTCATTTTCAGCTGGATTTGACTGGACGCCAGTAGCTATTGATGGATTGGCGGTAAATGTAACGTACAACAAAGTGGAGTTTGAGGACCGGATTACAGACTTGAATACATTTAGCTATCCAGCTGATGTTGTACTGACCAATCCGGAGTTTGCCATTCGTGATTCCGATGGATACCTCATTGCATTGAATCAGTCCCCTATTAATGTGGCAAAACGAAACAGCGAATCACTGGATATTAATCTAAGCTACAGCTTTGATACCAATGTCGGTAGTTTTAAGGCCGGGTTGAATGGTGTCAGAACCCTCAAGCTGGAAGATGTGATTACTGATGGTGCAGAACCTTATCAGCGCGATGAGACCCAATTGGGGCCTGATAAATGGAAGTTGAGAGGATCATTGAGTTGGAGCCAAGGTAACTATGGGGCGGATCTGTTTGTAACGCACTCCACCAGTTACACCAATATTCAAATCAGTAGCTGGGATCCTTCGCCCAATGATGTGGAAGCTTATACCACTGTTGATTTAACTGGCTATTACCACGGTGACAATGGTTGGAGCTATAGCTTCGGTGCTCGGGACTTGTTCCATGCAGGCAAGCCTTTTGTCAACAGGACATTTGGCCAATGGGATAACAGCCGGGTTGACCCGAACGGACGTAATGTCTATCTGGAAGTGAAAAAACACTTTGATCTTTAATCAGTTGTAACCATAGAGGTGTTTGGCGCAAATTTTGCCAAACGCCTCTTTGTCGTTGAGTAAATAATTTTTTAGAGGATGCTATGAAAAAGGTACTGATCGCCTTGGGGTTGACGCTGGTTTCCTGCGCAGTGTTTGCAGAGGGAATGACTTTCTTTTACGGCAGTTTTGACGAAGCGTTGGCCAAAGCCAAAGCAGAACAAAAGCTGCTTTTTGTGGATGTTTACACCGACTGGTGCGGCCCCTGCAAGATGATGGCAAACAATGTGTTTCCCAGTAAGGGGGTTGGTGATTTTTATAACCAAAATTTTATTAACTACAAAGTGGATGCGGAAAAGGAACAAGGCCCTGAGCTGATTGAGCGCTATCCGGCAGAGGGTTACCCCACATACTGGTTTATCAATGGCAATGGCAAGTTGGTAAAAAGTAAAGCGGGCGCTATGTCCGCACAACTGTTTATTGAGTTGGGTCGTGAGGCGCTGGGGCAATCAATTTCTTACGAGGATTTGCAGGCCCGTTATGACAACGGTGAGCGCAGTGCCGAATTAATGCAAAAAATGTTGCTTAAAGCACCGTTGTATTCCCAAAAATTTGAGCGTGGCAGTGAGGCGCAAACTTCTTTTTGGGATGGTATCAGCGAAATGAGTCAGAAATATTTTGAATCTCGTTCGTTGGATGAATTGATTAATGCCACCGATTTTTCGTTGATTAAAACCTATCTGGATGGCCCAAATCGTGGGCAGCGTGTGCCGGAATTAGTGTTCAGTCATTATGATCAGTTTGCCAATGTGGCTCCTGAAGCCGAATTGTCCAGCTATATATTGCGAACCAATAATCTGACAATTCATAAGTTGGCCCGAAAGGGTGATGAAGGATACCTGAAGTATGTCGAAGAGATTCGCACTAATAATGCTATTAAGAAAGCAAGTGCTTACTCCAAAGAGCATGCAGAAAAAGACGATAAATTTTCTCAGTTGGACAGCTATGAAGTGATGAGGCTGGCCGGTGGTCTTGGATATTACCCCGCCAAAGGCGATTGGAAGCAATACGCCAATTTCAGTGAAGAGTATCTGGCACTACAGCAATCAGTTGGCGCGGAAACTGCCTTCGACTATATCCATCCGGTCGCCAGTATTTTGGATTCCTGTGAGGATATGGAAGTTTTGAGACGATTTGAGGTAATGGCTCGGCAGGGTTACGAAATGGACAAGCAAGTTTATATTTTGGCCATCTATGGGAAATTGCTCGCCAAGTTGGGTGAAAAGGAAAAAGCAAAAGCAGTGCTGGAAGAGGGGCTTGCTCTGAACCCGGAGGGTGAGGGGAGTTTTATAAAGCAAATTAAAGAGTCATTGAAAGCGCTGTAATTTTACAGACAGAAATACATTTTTCAGGTTTTTAATAGACCTAATTAGTGAGGGATAAAAGATGAAATTGTGTGGTTTTTCATGGGTTGTTGCCGCGGGAGTGGCTACTGCGTTATCAGGTTGTGCGAATGAAAAGGCCAGTTCGCACTTGACACAGTTAACTCCTGCACATCAGGGCGAGATGGGTTTTCCGATATTTGAACAGCCAAATATTCCAGGTGCGCCTAAGCTGGCCTCTCCAATTATGCTGATGGCGGGCGACGAGCCGGTTAAAACCGGAAAGCATGGCTTGGCAGCTCCTGCATTGTGGGACTGGGACGGCGATGGCAAGCGCGACCTGCTGGTGGGGGAATTTGAAACGGGCGATGTGGATTTAAAAGAAGCGGGTTCCACGGTGCGGGTGTATCGCAATATCGGCACAGATACAAAGCCTGAATACGATAAAAATTGGACGTATGCCCGTGATACTGAAGGCAATGTGCTGGTGGTACACCAGTGGTGTTGTATTGGGTTTACCCCGCAATTTGTCGACCTGAACCACGATGGTTATCAGGACATGATCACCGGCCAGTATAGCCCGGGAGAGGTGACCTGGTTTCGCGGCAGCAAAGAAGGTTTTCTGCCAGGCATCAAGCTGGAGCAATATGGCGATCCGTCCTCAAATGGTTTTGATGGCGAAGTGACTGACCCGGAGTCTTTCGAGTATTGGCATTATTCGTCTGCCAGCTTTGGTGACCTGACTGGTGACGGTTTGGAGGATCTCGTTGTTGGAGGTTCCGCGTTGCGTATCAGTCCTAATATTGGTACCAAAGCCGAGCCAAAGTTTGGCAAGCGAGAGTTGCTGTTGGATATCCATGGTCAGCCGCTGAAGATGGGCCAATGGACTTCAGAAAAAATCGAACAACAGCGCTCAGAACATGGATACAGCGAGGATTGGGAGCCGTCTGTGTCAGGGTCTGCGAAAATTCAGATGGTGGTTGTGGACTGGGACAGTGACGGTGTGTTGGATATTCTGGCAACGGATATGTACCGCAATGACACCAGTATGGCCGTTGGATTTTTTCGAGGCGTTAAAACCGCTGAAGGCCACCGTTTTGAGCCGGGTATCGATTTATTGCCTGCCAAAGGTGGGATTAAAGCCTTGCCAGGCTCCGGGAATCGGGTTTATGTGGATGACTGGAACAAGGATGGTGTTAAAGACCTGATTATTGGTGCCAGTGTGGCAACACTTAACGGTGTGTTTAGTGATGAATTATCTTGGCAATGGGAAAATGTTACTGGTGTACAGAGTGCAGGAAAAGACCCGGGGCGCATGAGTGATGAACAAAAGAAAGAAGCCATCGAGAAACTTAATGATCCAAAGCAGGGTGCTTTTATCAAGGCATACTATCTTGGGAAAACCGACAATATAGCCAATATCGATATGATACATCAGGGCCGTATTTACGTGATGCTGGGCAAAAAGGATTAATGCTTTTCTGTTTATTCATTGCTAATGAATGGCGAAGTTTTCTAGAGAGAATGAAATAACCAGATTGGTGATTTTAATGAAGAGAAAATTGCTAACCCCTATTCTTGCCTTAGGAGTAATCGTTTCGGCTAATGCGGAGACAGTTCATCAAGGTGAGATGGGTTTTCCAGAATTTGAACAGCCTGTTGTTCAAGGTGCTCCAAAACTGCAAAGGCCAGTTATGTTAATGGCTGGAGATCAACCCGTTAAAACCGAAAAGCATGGCCTGGCTGCACCCGCTCTGTGGGACTGGGACGGCGATGGCAAGCGCGACCTGCTGGTGGGAGAATTTGAAACCGGTGATGTGGATTTAAAAGAAGCCGGTTCCACTGTGCGTGTGTATCGTAATATTGGTACAGACGCCAAGCCTGAATACGATAAAAACTGGATCTATGCCCGTGATACCAACGGTAATGTTCTGGTTGTACACCAGTGGTGTTGTATCGGCTTTACGCCACAATTTGTCGACCTCAATCACGATGGTTATCAGGACATGATTACCGGGCAGTACCATCCTGGAGAGGTGACTTGGTTCCGCGGTAGTAAAGAGGGTTTTCTGCCAGGCATCAAGCTGGAGCAGTATGGTTATCCGTCCTCCAAAGGCTTTGGTGGCGGAGTGACGAACCCTGAGTCTTATAATTATTGGCATTACTCCACCGCCAGCTTTGGTGACCTGACTGGTGATGGTTTGGAGGATCTCGTTGTTGGGGGTTCCGCGTTGCGTATCAGCGCCAATGTTGGTACCAAAGCCGAGCCAAAGTTTGGCAAGCGAGAGCTGCTGTTGGATATCCATGGCCAGCCATTGAAAATGGGTCACTGGACTTCAGAAAAAATTGAGCAACAGCGTTCAGAATTTGGATATAGCGAGAATTGGGAGCCGTCTATATCAGGGGCTGCGAAAATTCAGATGGTGGTTGTGGACTGGGACAGCGACGGTGTGCTGGATATTCTGGCAACGGATATGTACCGCAGGGACACCAGTATGGCCGTTGGGTTTTTCCGGGGCGTTAAAACCGCTGAGGGCCACCGTTTTGAGCCGGGTATCGATTTATTGCCTGCCAAAGGTGGGGTTAAAGCCTTGCCGGGTTCCGGGAATCGGGTTTATGTGGATGACTGGAACAAGGATGGTGTTAAAGACCTGATTATTGGCGCCAGCATTGTTACTGTAAATGGCGGAGAATTCAGCAGCGAGTTGACTTGGCAGTGGGAAGCCGTGAATGGTGTTGAAAGCGCGGGCAAGGATATGGGGCGGCGGGAGAAACCGGCGCTTGATGGCTTTATTTACTTGAAAGAAGACAATGGTTTTTCAGAAGAAAAAATTAAAGGTATTTATCAAATGGCTTTGGGTTACTGGAACCGGACTCAAGCCAAATATACCGATATGGGTAAGACGGATTGGCTGACCATGCGTCACCAGGGCCGTGTATATGTTCTTTTGGGTGAGGATACGGGTACCAAAGCTATAGCTCATCAATTATCGACAGATAATAGTGCCGACAAGCCAAAGCCCAAAAAGAAAAAGCGCAAACTGCCGGTGCAATATCATGTTGCAGATTCTGCGACGGTAAAGCCGGGCGAATTTTTGAATGTCGCGGTTACTCTGGATGTAAATGAAGGCTGGTATATCTACGCACCCACTGGCCGCAATGAGCTACATGGTATGGCAGAAACTAATATCACCTTCGAGTTGCCGGAAGGCTTTGAGTTGGCGGGTGATATGGTACTGCCAGAACACCATGCTAAAGGGATGTATGAAGTGTACGACGGCAAGGGCATTGAGCTGATCCAGCACATCAAAGTGGCTGATACGGTGGCAGCGGGTGAATACACCATCAACGGTAAACTGAGTTACCAGACCTGCAATGCCGAAATGTGCCTGCCGCCTCGCACTGAAGCTATAGCAGTCAAGATTGTTGTGGAATAGGCTGGGATAAGCCAATTTGTGTGACTGCTAATTCAAAAAGTCGTCATTTTGGAAAGTGTTATTAAGGCTAACTTTTCCAAAGTGACGACTTTTCTCATAATAGTGTTATTTCTAGAACATCAAAGTGGCTCTTCGCCCGCAAAAAATCTTGTCACTCTGGAATTCCCAGCCCATTTGGCCGCAGATTTTTTTCACCAGTTTAAGACCAAGCCCAAATCCTATGTCAGTACCGTTTGGCTCTCCGTGAGGACATTCGGTGTTGGCGTTGGAAATAACAACGCCCTCATTCGTCACCTGGACCTTCACCCAGCCTGTAGCGGTGTACTGAAACGCATTCCGAATCAAATTGTTCAGGGCGATTCGGCACGGCATTTCGGCGGTAGTAATCGTGGTGGGGGTTAGTTCGGTGGTCAATTCTACTTCTTTGCCTTGCAGTAAATAGCTATTTTCCTCAATCAACTGCTGAACCATTTTGTCGACAGATAACGGTTGCAAGTGGCTGTCGATTGGCTCGTTGCGGCTCAGCCATAACAGTGTTTCGGTCATGTGCTGCATGTTGGAAACGGCGCGATCAATACGCTGCCATGGTGCGGCGGCGCGCGGTTCCATTTCACAATCCGGTTTCATGTGATTGAGCAGCTCGATATTGGAGCGCAATACAGCAATTGGGGTTCGCAGTTCGTGGCTGGCATGGCGCAAAAACTGATGTTCACTTTCAATGATTTCACCAATGCGCTGGAAGGCCTGTTGCAGTTTCTCGGCAATCAGGTCGTGCTCCCGATAGCGGAACTGGGGGCGCGGCTGGTCTTTATTTTCAAGAGTCAGCGAGTCAGCCCAGTTAGACAATTGCTCTACCGGTTTTCTGAATGTCTGTATAAGAATAACGATGCCGATAAATGAGAAAACAATAAAGATCAGCGCAACTGGCCAGATGGTTGACGTAATGCGATTAAATCTCGCTTTTGTTTCCTTGGCGGCGTGTTCAGGTGTGATGTGCTGGAGGAAAAACAGCCGAGTTCCATCGTAGAGGTCAAACGGGTACAGGAAAAGAATGTGTTTGTTGTCGGTGTTTTTTTCCACCCCTTCTGGCCACCACTCGACGCGCTGGGTTTTCAGTGGTTCATGGCTTTCAGGCGGAAATTCCTGCAATACCCAGTCTGGCAGGGAGTAGAGGCCTAAATAACTGGAGAAAATGGGGGATTGAGGCAGAGGCGCGTCGTGATTTTGACGATAGGCCTGTTCAAAGTCACGTGCTTCAAATTCCAGCATATAGGTGTTGCTGAGATCGAGGCCCTTATGGAAATACTGTTTCAGCAGCAGGGTGTATCCCACGATGGTGATGGTGGAAATCACCATCAGCCAGCCAAGGGCAAAAAATCGAGCAGTGGTTTTAGTTTTCATCGTCGGCTCTTAAAGCAAAGCCCTGTCCGGCTACGGTTTCAATCAGGGATGTAGTGAACTCTTTATCAACTGCCTGACGCAGTTTGTGCAGGTGTACCTTGAGGCTGTTGCTATCGGGAGGGTCATCGCCCCAGACGGCCTGTTCCAACTCCTGTCGGGAGACCACGGCAGGTGCAGCTCGCATCAGGGTCTCCAGTAATACCCAGCCGGTTGGGGAAAGTTTGACCTGGTTCTCATCACGCCAGACGGTCTTCTTTTGCATATCCATCTGTAGTGAACCCACGGTCAGTTTTTGAACCTGACCACTGCGGCGCTTGGCCAGCGCATGAATGCGTACCAACAGTTCTTTCAGTTCAAAGGGTTTGACCAGATAGTCGTCAGTTCCGGCATTAAACCCGGCAACCTTGTCGTCAATTGTGTCGCGGGCGGTAAGCATCAGTACAGGTGTATCAATACCCTGATTTCTCAAGGCCTGACACAGTTCCAGGCCATTCATGCGCGGCATATTGATGTCCAGAACCAGAACCCGATAAGGGTGATGGGTCGCCAGTTCCAGGCCGGCAACGCCATTGGCGGCATGGTCGCAGATAATGTCATTCAACTCGCAGTACTCGACCAGGGTGCTGGCCAGATCAAGATCATCTTCTACCAGGAGAATTTGCATGGACATACTGAAAGCCTTTGTGAATAACTACTGGTAACCATATCACCGCAAGAACAGGTAAAAAAGGAGGTAGGGAACCCGCAGGCTGTACCTCCGAAAGTTGGCAATTAGCATTGCCAGGGGGGTAGGTAGCGGCAACTTTAGAGGAAGGGTAGTTAAGCCGGGGTTAACCCCCAGGGCGTGATTGGTGGAATAGAATTAGGCTATAACTGAATCAGGCTCAGCGGAAAGAAGAGGTAACCATGCAGCTCCCTCGAATGACCCATCTCGCCCTTCATGTGGAAGACCTGGATGCCTGTATCAGTTTCTATCAGCGTTACTGCAATATGGTGGTCATTCATCATCGCGAAAGTGCTGAAAAGCGTATTGTCTGGATGGCGGAGCCAGGTCGGGAAACCGACTTCATCTTCGTGATGATGAATGGTGGGCATGATATAGCGCTGCCCGAGCGAGACTATCGCCACCTGGGTTTTGCTGTGGCGAGTCGGGAGCAGGTGGACGAGATCGCACGGCAGGCAGAGGCAGATGGCTGCCTGCTTTGGCCACCTCGAGAGGAACCCTATCCTGTAGGTTACTACTGCGGACTCAAGGATCCCGCGGGAAATAATGTTGAGTTCAGTTATGGCCAGCCACTGGGCCCAGGGGCAGAGCTCGTTGGTGGTTAAATCCCAGACCGATTATGGCGGACTATGTTAAGTGTTGAGTTTGCTCAACCCGTAGGCAAATACTGATTTGCAGCAAGATAATCCCGAATTGAGAAAGCTCCTTGCTGAATTGTTCGCATAAATAACATTAGTTCAGCATCGGCTTCCTCATGGCTCGCAAAGGGCCCAATACTGGGGAGTTCTCGCGTTGAGATGTACCATGCACCATTGCAATTAAAGACACGTTCGGTTCTGAAACGAGAGGCTTGGATTTCTCCATGACGGCATTGCATTTTGTGCCTTCCTCGACGATTGTCAGTTGTAATTAATACACGTAGCGGATCGGCACCTACAGCAGGCAGAGACGAACGGGAGTTCGTTTACCTAGGTGATCTCTTTGAGATTAGGAGACAGCATGTCCTAGGTCAAGTTGACCTGGAGTCTGTTACGCTAACTGAATACTTACTGTTATGTCTAAATAATGTGCATCACAAGGTGACATTTAACTGGTGTTAACTTATTCAGGAAAGTCATGTATTACTTCGCTTACGGATCAAATATGTCGCTTGCGCGACTACGAGAGAGAACGCCAAGTGCCGTTCCTCTTGGGTGCCATAGACTCTATGAGCACGATTTGAGATTTCACAAACTGAGTGAGGATGGCTCAGTAAAATGTGATGCGTATTTCACCTCAAACTCTGTCGACGTGATATATGGTTCTCTTTTCATGATTGACCCAGCTGAAAAGCCAGTTTTAGATCAAGTAGAAGGTCTTGGGTACGGGTATGATGAAAAAGTGGTAACGGTCATAGCTCAGGACGATACATTGATAAAGGCAACAATCTATGTTGCCACCAAAATTGATGAAACACTCAAGCCCTACTCTTGGTATATGAACCATGTACTCATTGGCGCAAGAGAAACATCACTACCTGCGGAGTACATTGAGCTAAAAATGATCTCGGTTGAGGTTGTTGAAGATAGTGATAGAGAGAGGGATGCGAGGCAGCGTTCCATACACAGTTAATAAGCGGCTGCAGTGCAGGTGTAGAGAATGGATTATCGAGACCATAAAAAGATACAACTCGGGGATATCGTAGAGCTTGAGATGCCTGATGGTCAGGAGCGTGCCAGAGTTGTGATGCTGGGAGATACCTATAAGCATCTCCAACTTGAAGCTTCTTTTGAGTCATGGGTTAAAGAAAGCAGGCTGTTAGAAAGTGATTCTATCGTGGTCGAGTGGCTTGGTAAAAATCCTTTGGCTCATAATGATCCCGACTATGCGCCCGTCGGTAGCTATATGTTTGTTGCTGTCAGTGAAGACCTCAAGCTTATTGAAAGAGCTAACTATGAACCAAGCTCGTGACAAACGAGTTTGATCAAATTAAGTCCATTGGTGTTTTTTTCTGAACCTGTCTTTCAGTTTGATTCTGAATTGACCCTGTGCCTCAAAACGTAAACGTATAATCAATAAATATCCGATTATCCAGGTCATCCGTCTTCACTCCGTCAACATCGCCAATTTTTCGGCTTCGGTAGTCGTGGTAGCGCCATTGGATGGATAGTCCTTTCAGCCATTTCGGCTGGTATTTGATGAAGAATTCACGGTAATTCTCTTCGGCTTTACCCAGTGATACGTCGACACTGTTTTCTATATCGTCGCCTTTTACATAGGTAAACGCCGTAGACAGTCCCGGTAAGTAATCCTGCCAGTTGTAGGTGACACTCAACATCATTGCCTGTTCATTGGCGTTGGAGAAGTCGGGAAAGATAATAGAGCGAGTCGGAAATGGGTTGGTGCCGTGGTCACCGGCAAAGTTATCTTCTATCCATGATTGATCAAACTGGCTGAGAGCGGTGGAAAAAATCCAGTTGTTAAAACTGTAAGTGAGTTGAGCAAAAGTACCCCGACCATCGTTACTGCTGCGAGTGCCAATGGGAGCACCATCTTCGTCATCCAGCTCAGCAGACTCCGAGCCGACTACAAACAGCGAGCCATCATCTTCCGAAGTAAAGTAACCAACTTGTGCACTGAGTTTGCTGTGCTTTTTCAATTGCCACTCATAAGTTGCTCTGAAGCCGATTTTAGTCAGGAAATTAGCTGAGTTTAAGTGTTCAAATTCCAGGTTTAATTGCTTGTTCTTATAAATTATGCCGTTAACCCAAATATGATCAATTTTGCTGCCACTGATATCCGTGGCAAAATTTTCCCACCCATCATCGTGGCGGCGAGACCATTTGTTGAACCAGTGACTATAAAGTTTTACCTGCTCTATCTGGTAGCTGGCAGTAATGCCCTGAAAGGTATTGGGTATGGCGCGTTGACCGGAGCTGGACATCAGCAGGGATTTGCTGGTTTGACGCCCAATGCTGACGGTGAGATCTTCGGCAGGGAACAGGTGTACATAGGCTTCGCCCAGTTTACTGAATCTACTTTCCTGTTTTTGGTCGCTGCCAACTGGCAGAACATCATTGGCCGCAAGGCCGTTAGTGAATAGCTTTTCTACGTGATAACCAGCTATTGCCACACTGGCGAAGTTGGCAATTTTCCCGGATTCGTATTTGAGAATTAAACCGACAGCAGCTTGTTCGCGATCACTTTGCGGGTCTTTATCAAACTCCCTGTCAATGATTGCCACACGTGTCCGCAAGCTAAGTGTGGCGTCATCCACTAGAGTCTTGGATAAGGACGAGGGCGTTGTTTCCCCCCTTGCCTGAGCAGCGTGGAGAGTGCAGCCTGCCAGAAGTAGAGGTATAAAGCATTTCATTGCGCTGCCCGAACTGTTTTTTTTCAGTCTAGTCCATGTACTGAATTGTCAGCGGGCGTAGCCAGTTACCTTGATATTGCCCAATACAACCAGGCGTCGCTTAAGTGATACGATTCATTTCAAAATGCTCGAATATTCAGGGGCTTATGAATTGTTCGCGTTATTTGGAAGTGTTTGTTAAAAGTGCACCTGTTGACCACAATGAGAGAGTGGTTTGTTGGGGGTGAAATAATCTGCTTTCCTAATAAGCAGGTGAACGTGAATTACCTTTGGCAAGGTGCCGACATAAACTGCAAGAGAGTGGGGTTATGACAACAGAGTCACAAGAGCACTCATCGGTTTCCGTAAAAGTGGAAGTAGAGGTTCACGACAATGAACCTCCAATGGCTCGCAAGCGCATTTTATTTATTTTGTTGGGGCCAGTTGTTGCTTTGGTTCTTGCAGTACTGCCTGCGCCGGGTTCACTGACCCCTGAGGCGTGGAAGCTGGTGGCACTTACTGCCTGGATGGTGATTTGGTGGATGACGGAATGCACACCTATTGCAGTTACCGCATTACTGCCAATTGCGATGATGCCGTTGATGGGAATCGAGGATCAAAAGGCGGTGTCATCAAATTATGGCAACCCGTTGGTTTTCCTGTTTTTGGGTGGTTTCCTGATTGCAGCAGCCATGCAGCGGTGGGGGTTGCATAAGCGAATTGCGCTGTCCGTTGTAAAAATAGCGGGAAGCTCCAGTGGCAGTATTATTGGCGGTTTTATGGTTGCGACCGCCTTTTTGTCCATGTGGATCTCCAATACGGCAACGGCTCTGATGATGTTTACCGTTGGCATCTCTCTGATCGATTTTGTTTCTCATAAAGTAGAGGATAAGTCAAAGGTGCGACGCTTCGGTGTCGCTCTGATGTTGGGCATTGCCTACAGTGCGTCCATTGGGGGTGTGGCAACCTTGATTGGTACGCCACCAAATACACTACTGGCCAGTTTTTTGTCGGATAACTACGGCATTCAGATTGATTTCGCTACCTGGATGATGATGGGAACGCCACTGATGTTAATTATGCTTCCAGTGGTCTGGTTGCTGTTGTGCAAATGGCTGTTTCCTGTGGGCAATCTGGATATGGGCAATGCGGCTGCCCTGGTGGAGCGAGAGCTGCAGGAGATGGGGCAAATGTCCCGAGGCGAAAAAGTGGTTCTCACTGTGTTTGTTTGTACAGCTATGCTCTGGATGACACGAAAGTGGGTTGTCGAGCTGACCGGCCTGAATTTCACGGATACGTCCATTGCACTGATCGCTGCTTCATTGCTGTTTGTAATTCCGGCATCCATTCAATACAACAAATTCACGATTGAGTGGGAGTCTGCGCGAGGAATTCCCTGGGAGATTTTATTATTGTTTGGGGGAGGCCTGGCTTTGGCGGCTGCGTTTAAAAGTACCGGGCTTGCTGCGGAAATTGGCGAAATGGTGGGAGCGCTGGATGCCCTGGATATCACCCTGATTATTCTGGCGACAACTGCGTCGATCGTATTTCTTACCGAGATTACCTCCAATACCGCAACCACCGCGACATTTTTGCCAATACTGGGGGCGGTATCTGTGGGATTGGGCTTTGATGCAATGATGCTGGCAATACCGGTTGCATTGGCGGCATCCATGGCCTTTATGATGCCGGTAGCAACACCACCCAATGCTATTGTTTTTGCTTATGACGGTTTGAGAATTCACGATATGATGAAGGCGGGTGTCTGGTTGAATGTTATTTCCATCGGCTTGATTTACCTGGCGATGGTTTACCTTGCGCCGATGGTATTCAAGCTGAGTTTTGTTCCCGGTTAACACAACATGTACTGTAATTTGAATGTGGTTAAAGGCCGGGAAATAGTGAGTTATCCATGGGCTTTTTGATCACATTATTTCTCACATTACTTTTGGTCGTCGTCGTACTCTGTGTATTTATGCGGCTGGGCACGCCGACGTATCGAATCGGTAAAGTGAATATTATTCGGCTTCTGGAATTGGTGCTGGCGGGGCAGGCAAGCCAGAGTGATTGGGATGTATTTATTGGAATGCCATTGCGGTATGACCCCGAGTTGGAGGCCATTCGCGAGCTTTGTGAAGATATTTCCGAACGGGAATTTATCGGCGGGCGCAGTCTGTTTACGGCACAGGGGCTCAAAGAGCTGGCCGAATTGTTGTCAGAACTGAAAAGCCCCGCCGATAACTGATCCAGCTGTTAGTTAATGGCTTCCAGGAGTTCGCTGGCTTTTGCATTGTTATCTGTGGAGATTGCCACCAGGTTGTAACCCATATTGCGCTGCATCATGGTCATGGAGCGAATATTAATATTTTGGTCAGCCAGTTTTTGCGAGACTTTGGCCAATGCACCGGGTACATCTTCAATACGAATCAACAGGGCGTCGGCGGTAATTGCCTGATAGCCTCCCTGAATCAATACCTCGAGCGCTTCCTGACTCTGTGCGGTGGTAATGTGAACCACGCCATCCGCGCCAATTACCTGCACGTTAATGGATTCAATATCAATATTGTGCTCTGACAGCAGGCCGGTAATTTTGGCAACCGCGCCCATTTGGTCAGTGGTAACAACAGAAATAATGTTCATGCTTACTCCTGGGAATCTGTTTGCTGTGACGATTTTACATCGGCAATAAATTGATCGATCTGTTCTTTGGTGACATTGGGCATCAAAATTAAATGCGTGCGCCCCGGTTCGGTGGCCAACTGCCATTTTTCTTTAACCCATTCTGCCACTTCCGGGAATACCACGGTAATGGCATTGGGGTTGCGCCAGGCATCAAGTCCCAGAGCTTTTAGCTGCTGCTCGGTATACTCGGCCATTGCCAGTGAATGATTAACCCGGCGGCGGAAACCTTCAATGCCTAATGAACGGGTTTGATACCAGACAAACAGCGGGGAAAGGCCATTGCGGGAGCCGGTAATGGTGGTATCCAGGCTACCGATATAGGAGATAGAGCGTGCGATGCGATCCACATTGCTTTTGCGCGCCAAAACAATACCACAGGGAACCGGAGAACCGATGAATTTGTGGCCGCTGATGGAGATACTGTCTGCGCCGTCGGCAAAATCGAAATTGGGTTTGGGTTCCAGGAATGGAGCAATCGCTCCGCAGAGGGCACCGTCGCTGTGGATGTAGCTGTTGGGGATGGCAAACTCGTTGATAATGTCACGAATTTTGCCGATATCATCTTTGGCCTCGGTCATGGTGGTACCGATATTGGCAAAGATGATCGCCGGTTTATCGCGGTGAATACGCAGGGTTTCCTTCAGGTCCTGATAGTCCATTTCGCCATTTGGCTGCGAGCGAATCATGATGTGGCTCATGTTCAGCAGGTGCAAATTCTTGCTGACGCTGTAGTGGGTATCCTGGGAGAAGTAAACAATACCATTGGGGTACAGTTCCCGTGCCAGATACAGGCCATACAGGTTGCCCTCGGTGCCCCCGTTGGTGATATAACCCCACCAGTTATCTTTGGGCGCGCGCAGCAGGTCTGCAAAGAAGCCCAGCGCCTCCCGTTCAAATTCGCGGCTGTCTACTTTCCAGGTGCTCACTGCAAACGGATCGCCAAGATTGTTCAGGGGTACCTGCAGAAACGGTATCAGTTCACTGTAATCAAAATCTTTACTAACGGGGTATCCGAGATAGTCGTCAGTGAGACTTTTAACCCGTTCAAAGAAAGAAGACAAACGGGTCTGATCTGTACGTGATAGCATGACTGCGCCTGATTTTGGTAGGTTAGGGGGCGCGGATTTTACCTCAGGGCGGTAAGCGACTCCAGCTCGGATCTGTAGACAATAAACTTGAATAACGAAGGTGTCAGGTATGACCACAAATGAAACCTTTTCTCCGGTTGCTCGATTTTTACTGCTTGCGGCGGCATTTGTTGTCGTTGTGGCGGGAATGAAGCAGGCCCAGACATTGCTGGTGCCATTTCTTCTCTCTGTTTTTATTGCCATGCTCTGCTCACCACTGCTCAGTTGGTTACAGGCTAGGCGGATTCCGTCATCGCTGGCGATAGTAGTGATTATTCTGATGGTGGTTTTGGCGGTAGTACTGCTGGGTGCGGTGGTTGGTGGCTCCATTCAGCGTTTCGGTGAGGATATGCCGGTCTACCAGCTGGCGTTAACCCAGATGCTGGATAGTGTTATCCCCTGGCTCAACAAGATTGGACTGGAAACCGATGCCGAGCATATTCGCCAGATTTTCAACCCGGCCCAGGCCATGAAGGTGGTGGGTACAGTGCTTGCCAGCTTTGGCAATACCATGACCAACGCGCTGATGATTATTCTGACCGTCGTATTCATTCTCGCGGAAGAGGCGGGTTTCGCCACCAAGCTGGTGCAGGCACGGGGTGGTGATCGTGCCGCGTTGAATGCGATGGAGAGCTTCAATAAGGCGGTTAACAATTATATGGGCCTGAAAGCCCTGATCAGCCTGCTGACCGGGGTATTGGCTTATATCCTGCTGGTAAGTCTTGGTGTGGATTACGCGGTGATGTGGGCGCTGATGGCATTTTTGCTCAACTTTGTGCCCACAGTGGGGTCTATTCTTGCAGCCCTGCCACCCGTATTGCTGGCATTGGTACAGCCTGGGCTTGGGCCAATCTATGCCCTGTGGGTAGCCATCGGTTATGTGTTGATTAACGGCATAGTCGGTAATGGTATTGAACCGCGAGTGATGGGCAGGGGGTTGAACCTGTCGCCGTTGATCGTGTTTCTGTCATTGGTGTTCTGGGGCTGGGTACTTGGCCCTGTGGGAATGTTGCTGTCGATACCGTTAACCATCATGGTAAAGATTGCGCTGGAAAGTAACCCCAGTACTCAATGGATTGGCACCATGCTGGGGGCAGGAGAGTCGAGCGTCGTTGTGTCGGTGGAATCTGGCGAGGAGGAAAAAGCGTGAAAAACAGATTACTGGCCGGGCTTATTTTCCCGGCTATGGTACTGACCGGCTGTAATCAGCGAGTGGAACAGACGCCACTGGAAAAGCCTCAGGAGATAAAGCCGGAACAGGTAAAAACTGAACAGCACAGCGCAGGTATTAACTGGTATCAGGGCAGTGTCGATCAGGCGTTTGCCGAAGCGCAGGCGACCGGTAAACCACTGTTTTTATACTGGGGGGCGGTTTGGTGCCCGCCATGCAACGTATTGAAAGCGACAGTATTTCAGGAGCCGGAATTTATAGATACAACCAATCAGTTTGTATCGGTTTATCTGGATGGCGATACCGAACGCGCCCAGCAATACGGCGATCAGTTTGCCATTGCCGGTTATCCCACAGTGCTACTGTTCAATCCAGGGGGTGAGGAAGTCACTCGAATTCCCGGAGGCACGCCGCCAGAAGATTACCGGCAACTGCTGGAATTGGTGTTGAAATCCGATCAAACCGTTGCAGACAGTATGAATGCGGTGCTCCGTGGTGACACCATTAGCAGTGAACAGTGGCATCAACTGGCCTGGTACGCCTGGGATCAGGACTCAGGTAAGGTGCTGGAAGCGCGAGACCCATTAGTGACATTTGAACAATTGGCATCAGCCTGTCCGGATGACTTGCAGGCAGATGCTACCCGCCTGAAGCTGCTGGCCATGTTGGAGTGGCTGAAAAACCCGCTGGGCAGTGGTCAGCAGTACATTGATGCACTTCATCGAGTGATCAATGATGAAGCCATGAGTCGTGCCAATCTGTCGTTGTTAACTTCACTTTCCTCCGAACAGTTGAGGGCACTTACAGCTGGAGATGGGCAGGAGCGATTCAAATTACTGGTGAACCTGGTAGCACGTTTGCAACGGATGGGTGATCCGGAATTACTTTCGGCCACCGAAAGGTTGTCACTGGTTTCCGCAAAAATCGCTATTGAAAAAGCCAACGATCCTCATACGCCACTGCCGGAGGTGCTGATAGACGAGGTAAGGGCCGCCGTGGCCGAAGAAGATAAACGCGCAACCACACATTACCAGCGCCAATCGGTCATTTCATCAGCATCCTATCTGCTGGATGATGCCGGTCTTGAGGATGAATCCACTGCATTGCTGATGGCGGAAGTAGAGAAGTCCGAAGCACCTTATTATTTCATGTCGATGCTCTCCTACAGAGCCATGAAGAAAGGCGATTATGAAAACGGAATGAACTGGTCCCGCAAGGCCTGGGATAGTGCCGTTGGTGCTGCAACCCGCAGTCAGTGGGGTACCAATCACCTGTTGAATTTAATCAAAGGTGCTCCGGTTAACATTGAATTAATAGATGGCGCCCAACACCAGCTGTTGGAAGAGATGGCCACTGCCAAATCCTCCGTTTTTGGTCGTACTCGAGGACGCATGATTCGCCTGAATACCGCATTGGAAGCATGGGCTGAAGGAAAACCTGAACGGCAGGGGGTTTGGCGACAATTTCAAACGACATTGAAATCCATCTGTGACGCGCAAAATGCTGACTGCAGCTTTTTGCACTCAAAAGAGGCATAAAACAGGAACGGGCATGAGCAATAGAACGCTGAATTTGACGGACGACCTCTACCAGTATTTGTGTAAACAGTCTCTGCGGGAGTCGGAATTACTCAAGGCTCTGCGTGACGAGACCGCCAAACTGCCGATGGCGAGAATGCAGATTTCTCCCGAGCAGGGCCAGTTTATGGCAATGCTCACTGGAATTCTCGGCGCTCGCTGCACCATTGAGGTGGGGGTGTTTACTGGCTACAGTGCGCTGGTGGTTGCCCATGAGTTGCCAGACGATGGCGAGATTATCGCCTGTGATATCAGCGAGGAATACACCGACATAGCCAGACGTTACTGGCAAACAGCGGGTGTGGCCGACAAAATAGATTTGCGACTGGCACCGGCAACAGAAACGCTGCAAGCGTTGCTGGATTCAGGCAGGGCTGGCGAATTTGATTTTGCATTTATCGATGCGGATAAAACCAACTATCAGCAATATTTTGATTTATGCCTGGAGTTGCTGAAGCCTGGCGGTGTGATCGCCGTGGATAATGTGTTGTGGAGCGGTTCGGTAATCGATGACAGCATTCAGGACGAAGACACTGTGGCGATTCGTGCCTTTAATGCTCAATTACAAAGTGATAGCCGAGTAGATATCAGCATGTTGCCAGTGGGGGATGGGTTAACGCTGGCACGCAAGCGTGGTTCCTAGAAGCTGTTTGATAGCGTAACGAACGCAGGTAAGACAAGGCAAAAAGAGGCGAAAAAGCGGAGTTTACTAAAGTAAATGAGCATTTTGAGCCACTTTTTAACGCTGTATTACCAAGTGCAGTAGTTATCAAAAAGCTTCTAGTCAGGATGAGCAGCTTACGGCAATTTCCTGACTCCACTCCGGAGGTAATCCGGCGTAGTGCTCCATATTTGGGTGCTCGTCAAATGGCGAGGCGAGCAGTTCGGTCAAGCTTTCAATTTCGCTGTAATCACCGTCATCTTCCGCTTTGCGAATGGCGCTTTCCGCCATGTAGTTGCGCAGCACAAATTTCGGATTAACTGTTTTCATTTGTGCCGTGCGTTCTTCAACTGATTTTGGCTCAGTTTCCAGTCGTTTGGTGTATCGAGTAGCCCAGTCTGTAAACTCTGTGGAATTAATAAATAACTCTTCGAGATCGGGGTTTTCAGAGTTGGGCACAAAATTACAGAGTCGGCGGAAGAACACCGTATAGTCCACTTCATTGCTCGCCATAATGCCCAGCAAATCATCAATTAACTGGCCGTCGTTTGGTTGCATCTCGGCCAGTCCCAATTTTGCAGACATTAATTCGGCCAACCTATTGAGGAAGTGTGGCTCGTAAGCTTCCAGGGCACTCTTCAGTTGTTCCGATTCGATCAAACTGGACAGCGCGTGAGCCAGAGCATTGCAATTCCATAATCCAATAGCCGGCTGGTTGCGAAACGAATAACGCCCGCGGTCGTCGGAGTGGTTGCAAATATGATTGGGTTGATAGGCATCCAGAAAGCCAAACGGCCCGTAGTCCAGGGTGTCTCCCAGAATTGACATGTTGTCGGTATTCATTACTCCGTGGGCAAAACCCACTGCCTGCCAGTTGGCGATCAGTTCGGCGGTGGCGATAACCACTCGACGTAGAAACTCGGAATAGCAATTTTCTTTCCCGGCTAAATCCGGGTGGTGATGTTCAATAACAAAATTGGCAAGCTTTTTAACCTGATCGTACTGACCGGTGTAGTGAAAATATTCAAAGCTGCCAAAGCGCACATGGCTTCGCGCCAGCCGAATCAGGATTGCCCCTGGCTCCACGGTTTCCCTCTGCACCGGCAGGTCGCCAGTGGTAATGGAAAGGGCTCGGGTAGTGGGAATGCCCAAACCGGCCATCGCTTCGCTGCACAGATATTCCCGAATGGTTGAGCGCAGAACTGCACGGCCATCACCAAATCGGGAGTAGGGGGTTTTGCCTGCTCCCTTCAGTTGGAGTTCCCACTTATCGTTTACGCCATTAATATCCGCCAGGATCAATGCTCTGCCATCGCCTAACTGCGGAACATACACACCGAACTGGTGGCCGCTGTACACCATGGCCAAAGGCTCTGAATTTGAGAATCTGGCATTGCCACTGGCCAGCTGCAAAAACTCATCACTGAGCAGGTCAGCCTGTTCAATTCCCAGCAGTTCGGCCGCTTTAGACGATGCACACACCAGCTTTGCACCCGGTAAACCTTGCGGGTTAACCAGTGAGAAGAATTTATTCCCGAGAAGTTGAAATCTCGGTGCTTGAACCAGCTGGGTGAATCGGGTCATGACTATTCTCAATGTGCAGAGGTGTCATTGTAACAGACCAGGATTCAGGCAAATAAAAAGCCCGATTGGGGTAAACCAATCGGGCTTTAGGTAAAACAATTTTAATTACTGAAGGCGGAAGCTGATTGGAATTGTCAGCTCCAGAGGTGAGTCTGTGATCACTTCCGGCAGGGAGTTAAAAGGAGCAGCCTTTTTAACAGCCCTTATGGCTTCGCGGTTCAGCGATGAGTGGTCACACTCCTGAGTTGCTTCAACATTAACAAGTTCACCATTTCTATCCACTTGAACACTGAGGCGAACCTGCCCCTCGTCACCGCGGCGTAAAGCGGAGTTAGGGTACTTGATGGACTTGTACACTTGCTTCATTGCCGACTTGGTGTACTCCTGCATGGCCAGGATCATTTCAATGGAAACTTCCTGATCCTCTTCCTCCTCAAGTGCACGCTTTTGAGCTTGTTCAGCTTCTAAAGCTGCCTGCTTGTGTGCAGCCAACTGCTCGGCACTGGCCTGTAATGCTTTCGCTACTGGGTCATCCTCATGCTCTGGAACAATCGACCTGATGCTTGGTACAACTCCAGCGTCAGCAACTTCGATCTTTTCGGATTTTTTGCTTTTCTCCGGCTTTTTGGCGGGGGCAGCGGCAACCTTTTTATCGGCCTTGGACTCATCCGGCTTGCTCTTTGCGGCAACTTCCTTTTTATCGGCTTTTGCCGTAGTTGATCCATCAGACCCTTCAGCCGCAGCTACTTCTTCTTTTCCCTCTTCGAGCGACAGCCAATCTTGAATAGCGCTAATCCGCTCTTCATTGGGGGTGATCTGTGAAAGCTTCACCTTCATAAGTGAAGTATCCACATTACCCAAAATGCCTTCGCGAAACTCGCTGGAGGGTGGAACCTGACCAACCCAGCTATTCAGGAACAGGTCAAACAGCTTGGCTGGTTGATCGCTGGCCAGGGTTATGCCGTTAATGGAATAAGAGCAGCCTTTATCTGGATCCAGATCAATGGTCACCACGTCACCGCTTCTTACCCCGCCTTTCTGCTGGGCAAAAAGATCCACAAGCGCATTGGCCATCTTGTTGAATGTATTGCTGTTGTTGTTGATCGCCATTCCCTGCATCCACAAGTTCACCCAGCGTCTTTTTGAATAGTCACTGGTCAAACGTATCTCCATACGTTTGGCAAAGGAGCTACCGAGAATGGTGTCAGCATTATTGCTAGGAGCTTCCAGATACAAAGCTGCCAAAAAACGGTCCTTGCCCAAGTCTTGATAGGCAGCAGCACCATTAAGCGGCATGTCTTGTGCCTGGCTGTTTGTACCGATACCCAGCGAAAGGAATAGGACAGCAATTACCCTACGGTATGTAGGTAACATGCGTATATACCCCCGATTGTCATTATTATTTAGTGCTTTATTATTAATATTACGCTCTTTGTCAGGCGCATCGGGTTAACCCTAACCGAATTGCTTCTGATTCGAAAGTCTTGAAGGTGAATTTAGTGAGAAGTGGGTCACAGATCTGTTGTTGTTCAGTTCCGATGCTGTGGTTACTGTTATTACATTATGTGAATCGCTAGACAATTTCTTTTTGGTAGTGCCTATTATTTGGTATACATAGCGTGCCCATTGTCACGTTTAGGCCAGTATCGAGCTCAGGAGGTTTAATGGAAATCAAAAAGGCGTCATCCGTCGTTGACCCAAATTTAAAACGTCGAATTGACGCACTGTTTCTCTGTCAGGCGATTTCTGCCAGTGATGAGGCACAGTATAAGACCGTGTTGGAGCACTCTAATGTGCAATGGTTTGAGCCAGGTGAAATTGTACTCAATGCCGGAGAACGTGATCGCTGGCTTTATTTCCTTCTGAAAGGATCGCTTAAAGTGGTTAGTGATCCGGAGGCGGAAACCGTGATCAGTATGCTGACAGCTGGCGAGGTATTTGGTGACCTGGCACTGCTAACGGGAAAACCACGCGGCCTCTATGTGAAAGTTCCCGATAATGTCCGCCAGGCTACGGTTCTGGCCATTGATTTTGGCGTTATTGGCAACCTTGAGGGGAGTCCGGATATATCGGTGGACACCCAGATCCTGACTTATCGGCAACTGGTACACATCCTCCGCTGGCGAAACGATCAGTACCGGATGCGCTTCCCTGCTAATAATCTGGCAAAAGCACCCTATGAAACGGTGGCATTTGAAGGCGAGCCTGGCAGCAAAGAAGAGTTGCAGACCCTTGCCTGTCAAGCCAATCTGTTGGCAGAGCGGTTGATTCAGCTGAACAAAGAGCTGGGCGCATTGCCAGCCGTAAACAGAGTCCCGGAACACTCAACTGCCTGATCTGGCAATTTCCCTTCAGTTAACCCCTCAATAACCCCCAATTGGTGACAGTTGGGGGCTTTATGCGCTACCCCATAATAACAACGGATTAAATCTGCCCCATGTAAGCCAGTCATGGTTTACCATGTGGCTTGATTTGCCCCATGTTCGTGGGGTTTCCGCGTATGGACATATCAATTCAAGGGAGCCTTTTCAGTGAGTAAAAACGTTCGTGCTGCTCTGGTGGTATTTATTGCAACTCTTGGCTGGTTTCTGGCGGGTATGTGGAAAGCGCCGGATGTCAGTGAGCAGGAGTCCAAAGGCGAAAATAAGCTGACTGCCGTCAAAGCTGCCTGGTTTCAAGCCAGGCCCTATGCAAGCACGTTGATGGTCAGGGGCCGCACCGAGGCCAATCGCGCTGTATCTCTGCGTGCTGAAGTAACCGGCCGTGTGGTAGAGGTACCCGCCGAGCGAGGCACCATGGTGGCTGAGGGTGATGTAATTTGCCGACTGGCCAGGGAAGAGCGCGACCAGCGGGTGGTAGAGGCCAAGGCGGCGCTGTCTGAAGCACAGCTTCAATACAAAGGCGCATTGCAGCTAAAAGAAAAAGGCTATCAATCCGAAGTTGCCATTGCTCAAGCCAAGGCGAGCCTGGAGCAGGCCAAGGCAAATCTTGAACGCCGCCAGCTCGATGTAGAGAACACCATTATTCGCGCCCCTTTTGCCGGTGTGTTGCAGAGCCGTGAAGTAGAAGTGGGTGATTACATGGATCGAGGCAATGTCTGCGCCGAAGTTCTCGAAGTCTCACCGCTCAAAGTGTCTGCCCAGGTTTCCGAACAGAAGGTTCAACAGATTGTGATGGGGCGTCATGCCCGTGTGTGGTTGGTTAATGGCGAAGAAGTAACTGGCCAGGTCAGCTATATCAGTAATCAGGCCGACCCGCAGACCCGCACCTACAACGTCGAAATATCGATTCCCAACCCCGACAATCGCCTCCGCTCAGGACTGACAGCGCGACTGGAATTGCCATTCGAAGAAGTGACTGCTCAGCGCATCCCCTCCGGGTTACTCACCTTGGGCGATGCGGGGGAGATAGGTGTTCGTGTGCTGACCGACCATCACAAAGTCAGCTTCCGCCAGATCCAGATAATCGGTGACGAAGCGGAAGGCGTTTGGGTGCTTGGCCTTCCGGAGCGAGCTCTTTTAATTACAGTTGGCCATGAATACGTCGCTAACGGTGAAGAAGTCAGGGTGGAAATGGAAGATCAGGCTTACACCGGAGTGGTGACCAAACAATGAAATTATTGGATAAGGCGATCAGCCACTCCCGCGCCACCCTATCCATTCTGGCTTTTATTCTGGTAGCCGGTTTCGTTTCAACGCGAATGATGACCCTTGAAGTGGCCCCAAACGTGAACCCTCCCTTTGTGGTGGTTACGATATTGCACGAGGGGATTTCGCCGGAAGACTCCGTGCGAATGTTGATCAAGCCGCTGGAAAAAGAGCTTAAAGCGGTTGAGGGTGTTAAAGAGATTCAAACCTTTGGTAACGAAGGAGCGGCGACCGCCTTTGTCGAGTTCGAAATCGAGCGCGATTACGACGCTGCCTTGCAGGATGTTCGTGTTGCCGTGGATCGCGCCCAGGCGAAATTCCCGTCCGATACCGAAGAGCCTATTGTGCAGGAGGCTACCGCCGCCAAAGAGCCGACTCTGGTAATTACCTTTTCGGGCAAAGGCGTCATGGAGCGGGAGCTGTTCCAGATCGCCCGCCAGTATCAGGACAAAATTGAAGCGCTGCCCAGTGTACTTGAGGCTAACCTCAGTGGTAGCCGCGAGGAGGTAGTGGAAGCGGTTGTCGATCAGTCCAAACTGGAACGCTACAACTTGCGCGCCGAAGAGCTTTATCAATCGGTGGTGGATAACAACCGATTGATTCCCGCCGGTGAATACGATGCAGCGCAAGGCCGTTTTGGGGTAAAAGTTCCGGCACTGATTGAAGATCGTGAAGATATTTACAACCTGCCGCTGCGTTATGACGAGAAGGGCGTTGTGACGCTCGGGGATGTAGCAGAGGTACGACGCACCTTTAAAGATGCCACTGGATTCAGCCATATCAATGGCAAATCCACAATCGCTCTTACCGTATCCAAGCGCGATAAATTCAACGAAATTGATACCGCTGAGGCAGTTAAAGCAGTTATCGACGAAGGCCGTGCAGAACTGCCTGCAGGTGTCGATATTATTTATGTATTTGACCGTTCTGAATTCAGCTATCAAATGATTTCAGAACTGTCGGGCAATATTCTTACTGCAGTTATTCTGGTGCTAATTATTGTTGTGGCAGCACTGGGCATTCGCTCCGGTCTGCTGGTGGGATTTGGTATTCCATTTTCCCTGCTGGGTAGTGCCATCGTTCTGAATCTTTTGGGTTACTCATTCAACTTTATGGTGGCGTTTGGCCTGCTGCTGGCATTGGGTATGTTGATTGATGGTGCCATCGTGGTGGTGGAATACGCAGACCGCCAGCGGACCCTCGGAAAATCCGTTAAAGAATCTTACCTGGTCGCTGTGCGGCGAATGTTGTTGCCGGTACTTTCATCGACTGCCACCACACTGTTGGTGTTTTTGCCGCTGATGCTGTGGCCGGGAACCACTGGCGAATTTATGGCGTACTTGCCGGTTACCGTTTTCTCTGTACTGGTCTGGTCGCTGCTGTTTGCGCTTTTCTTTGCGCCAATTGTGGGAACCCTGATTGGCAGGGTGCAGAAAAATCGCAAATTTGATTTGGCAGAGCCGGATGCGGATAACGATTGGCCCAAAGAGATGACCCGGTTTGGTCAGGCTTACTCTGGACTGGTTGGCCTGTTTGTTAAAAATCCTGCGCTGGTTTTGGTGTTTTCATTTACGCTTCTGATCGGCATTTTTCAGGCCTATGGTGCATTTGGTCAAGGCAGTATGTTCTTTACCGAAACTGAAAATAACTACGGCATGGGCGCTGTCCGCGCCAAAGGTAATCTGTCGGTTGCCGAGCGTGAGCGTCTCACTCGGGAAGTGGAACAGATTATTATCAGCAAAATTCCCGAGGTAAAAGCGGTTTACTCCTCAAGCGGAGGGACCGGGGTTGGTGATAATGGCAGCGATAAATACCGCGACCAGATTGCCGAGATTCTGATTGAGCTGGTAGATGCCAATGAGCGTGAACGCACCAGTCGTGAAGTTTTTGCCGCCATACGTGAAGCTACCAATGATCTGGCAGGTATTTACTTCACTGCCGATGCAGTGGAAGGCGGGCCGCCAACAGGTCGCGATATCCAGTTGCAGCTGACCTCTGCAAATCAGGATAAATTGTTTGAAACCGCTCGAATGATTCGCAGTTATGTACAGGAAAATATCACTGGCCTTCGTGATGTGGAGGACACCACTCCACAGCCGGGTATCGAGTGGGAAATCAATGTAGATCGCGCCCAGGCCGCCATGCTGGGGGTGAACGTCAGCCGTATCGGCCAGATTGTCCAGATGATCACCAACGGAGTTAAGCTCGGCGAATACCGCCCTGATGACTCTGAGGATGAAGTGGATATTCGGGTTCGCTATCCGGTGGAAGATCGCTCTCTTACAGCACTGGAAGATATTCGCGTAACCACCGCGCAAGGTGCAGTGCCGATTTCCAGTTTTGTCACCATTGAACCGAAGCGCAAAGTCGATCGTATTCACCGCATCGATCTGGAGCAGGTGGCATTTGTAAAAGCCAATACCATCGAAGGCGTGCTGGCGGATGACAAAGTGAAAGAGATCCAGGAGTGGCTGGATACCATCTCCATTCCCAATGAAGTTCAGTTGAGCTTCCGCGGTGCCAACGAAGAGCAGGCGGAATCCCAGCAATTTCTGGCTACCGCCGGTATGTTGGCGTTGTTCCTGATGTTGATCATGATGGTGATGCAGTTCAACAGCTTTTATCAGGCATTCCTGATTCTGTCGGCGGTAATTATGTCCACCGCAGGTGTACTGCTGGGGCTTATTTTTAGTCAGCAGGCATTCAGTGTAATTATGACCGGTGTTGGTGTGATCGCTCTGGCCGGTATTGTGGTTAACAACAATATTGTCTTGATCGACACCTATAACCATCTGCGCCGCGAGCGCCCGGATATGAATCCGTTTGAAGCTGCCCACCTGTCGGCAGTGCTGCGTCTGCGTCCGGTATTGCTGACTACTGTTACTACAGTGGTTGGCCTGCTGCCATTGGCCAATGGATTCAGTGTCGACTTTCTTAACCAGACCGCCACTTACGGTGGTGCGGTTACCTCCTGGTGGACGCCACTGGCCAGCGCAATTGTAGATGGCCTGGTGTTCTCCACGCTGCTGACCCTGCTGGTAACTCCGGCGCTTATCGTATTGCCGACCCAGCTGAAAACCTGGTTTACCAGCAAGAAAAGTGTTGGTGCTGCTGAAGAACCGAAAGGGATTACCTCCTGATGCAGTCCAATTGGCTGAAGCAGGCTGAAGAGTTGTTGGAAACTCTGAAGCCTGCGACGCTGAAAGTCTTTCACCAAAAAAGTCCGCTGTCTCACCAAAGTCGATTGGCCGTTTTGCTGATGGCAGACTTTTTGGCAAAAAAGCAGGGCCAGCAAACTGTGGGTATCTCTGGCGGACAGGGCGCTGGCAAAAGCACCCTGAGCCGATTTATCGCCGAATTAATTAACGCCGAGACCGGGCACACAGTACAGATTTTATCGCTGGATGATTTCTACCTGACAAAGGCGCAGCGTCAGCATTTGGCAGCTACCCTCCATCCTCTGTTCGCCACCCGCGGCGTACCGGGAACCCACGATATTGATCTGCTCAATAACGTGCTGGATGCCATTAAAGCTGGCGATACAGCCACAATTCCCCGTTTTGATAAAGCCAGTGATGACCGCCTGCCGGAAAATCAAGCTTGCCAGTCCATTGCCAAGCCCGATCTGGTTCTATTGGAGGGGTGGTGTCTGGGGGCAAGGCCGCAGCCCGCCAGTGAACTGCTAGAGCCGTTCAATCAACTGGAGCGGGATCAGGATACCGATGGCAAATGGCGTTATGCCATCAACAGGTATTTGGCAGAAGGTTACGCAAATCTGTTTAATCGGCTGGACACAATGGTCTATCTGCAAGTACCGAATATCGAAGCCGTACGTCGCTGGCGCAACCAGCAGGAGCAGCCTCTGCGGGATAATCCGCAGCCGGGCAGGGCAGTTCTGTCACCGGATGACATTAATCACTTTGTGCAATATTTCGAGCGCCTGACCCACTGGATGCAGCAAGATCTACCTGCCCGAGCGGATCTGGTGTTAGCATTGTCGGTTAATCACGATGTAGAAGGGTTTCAGGTCAATGCCACTTAAACTGATTTTTCGAGCCACCTTTTTCTTTTGGGCCGCCGTGGCGGTCTGCGCCTCGGCCTATTTTTTGGTCACCGCGCCAGCCATTTACTGGGTAGGGCCACTGGTTGCCGGCTTGGCACCATTGGTAAATATGGTATTCCCCTACGACACCAAAGAGTCCGCCAATAAGAAAGTCCGCCTGCCGAAAGTCTCACTGCTGGTATTGCTGTCAGTTGCCCTGGTACTGCTCACAATCCCCGAACGCGGCCCGGCACTCTGGCTTGTTCTTGGTTGCCTGGGTGGCTTCCTGCTTGATACTTATTGGGCAGAGTCGTTGGAAGGTTGATACTTATTCAGGTGCCTGCTCAGTTCTAACCTTCTGAGCAGGCGAAATTCATCGTAAGAACCTTTCCCTAAGTCCACTTTTCCTATTGATTCGCTATCAATAAACATCTATCTTTTCACTCGATGGGCTCAATAAGCAGGTGCTTGAATATATACCGAGGGATTGGTGGCTGAGCAATACATCCCACCTGATGCTGTGTATTCATACGGCATAATTTTCTTCCTCTGAGATAAGTCACTATCCTGCTGAAACGTGTCCGTAACCAATCAAATAATTTTGATATAGATCTAAATCTATTAAAAACAGTGAGTTATTTGGAGAATGGTGTGGCCCAGGCTGGCGACCAGGCAGTGATTATTTTAAGATCAAAGGCCTTTTAAACAGACGTTACATAGCTATGAGCATGAGCTTAAGTTCAAATTAATGAAGACACTAGGAAACGCAAAAAAAGATATTGAATATTGGGTGGCAGAACTAAATGGTTATATGTCTGCTGTTTCTCATGTGAATGATGCAGTAGGATTTAGACATGGATTTTGGGCTGACTTGATTTATCTTGAAGGAGTGGAGCCATTGCAAGCCATCAGGAATTATATTGATGATCCCAATCCGAAAATTAATGAAATTGATAGTCAAGTTGAAACACAACAAATACGAGAGTTTGTATTCCATAATTTTCTCCTGGGAAAGGAATTTCAGGAGTCTGAGGAGACAAACTTTATACTTAATCAATTTATATGGCACATTCAAGATTACATTTCCTTAGCTTCAGGGTTTCGGGTGGGTCTTAACCGTTGGCTTTATAGATGTGATTCAGATGATCAATCGAGCGCGTCAATCTTTATCCACATAAAGGGATATATAGCGGTTATGAATTTTCATTGGAGAATAGAACATGTTGATGTGTGATGAGCGTAGGCGCATAAAGCAAAATTTACGCTTCGCTCAAATTTTCTATGTGGTACTGACGTTAACTGTAAAAGGAAGACTATGACAAAGGCTGCCGTAGTTATCTCGGTCATATCTCCTGAAAGAGCTGAGCTGCTTCAGTCGAAGTTACCTTTCTCATCAATCAAGCAGGGTAATGTAATCATCCAATCAAAGTTGGAAGCAGGACTTCCTCTCAATGATCATTTGGTTTGGCTGTGGGGTATGCTTCAAAACGAACGTAGACTTCTTAAAAGAATCGAGGAAGAAGAGAGTAAAATTATTTGTCAGTGCCAGGTAGGAAGGGGAGCTGTAATTATTAAACCCAATGGGGCAGAAATGCTGCATCTACTGAATATGGAGTTGATGCTTGAAATAAAATAAGTGGTTGAAAGCCGCTTTAGTTGACCTTTTTTTCGCTGCCGCTTCAACCTTTTGGTTGAGCCAAAGTGTAAAGTTATAGGAAAAATGAACATCGAACACATTATCGTTCCGGTATTTTGGGCCATTGGGGTTGGTGGCATTATTCACTCTATATGGTCCCTGTTATTGTTGCTTTCAGCTAAATCTTGGCCTGTGGCAGCTGGTGAAATTGTAAGTTCAGGCATTGATGTCTTAATGGATTGTGACGGTGACTATAGTTTTAAAGCTAGAGTAGAGTACAACTTTTGGGTTGAAGGGAGGGCGTATGCAGGTAAGCGTATTGGATTTGGGGTGGGTTCATGGAGCATTCGAAGTTTAGTATCGTCAGCTTATAGGAAAGCAACAAGTTCGTACCCAAAGGTGAAGGTAAGATCTAACCCGAGAAAACCAGAAAGAAATACAATTTTGGTGGGGTTTCATGGGTTTCACGTGACCAATTTTGTATTCTTTTGGGTATGGTGTTTGGTGCTAAATATGGCTTCAACAGGTTGATGAAATGGTGAGTAATATAACGTATCTACCGGTGTTTGGTGATTCCAGGCCAAGTCCTTAAGCAGGGGTATCAATTATGGTGGAGAAACTTGATTATGCTTTATAAAAAAGTCGGTCAGGTTCACTCCGCTCCTACGGTGATCTTGTACCACTTTAGTGGGCTGTTCAATCAGTCAGCTAAAGAGGTGAACTTCACCCGCTAGAACGGACACCTCAATCTAACGAGGAGTGAACTTCACCCGCTAGAACGTACACCTCAATCTAGCGAGACATCCCAGAATAGCCTCGATTTGTCCTCTATATTGTAGGGAGTCTATTCTGGAGTTTGAGGCATTAGTCTTTGCCGAGATCATTTTGGTCATATGCAGGTCGGCATGTCATAACCATTAGAGGTTTGCGTGTTTTCTTCCTTGATTCCCAGCATTATTGCCTTTGGCATAGCCACTCTCGTGATTATCATCGCTGGCAGCCGGTTGGCATTGCAGGCTGATACGTTGGCCGCTCAAACCGGCATGGGCGAGGCGCTCTTCGGGGTTTTGTTTCTTGCTGGGGTGACCTCGTTGCCGGACTTCGCCGCGACCCTGAGCGCGGCGGTGGATGCTCGTCCCGACCTGGCCATGAGTAATGTTATGGGCAGCATGGCTGTGAATCTGGCTTTTCTTGGGGTGGCAGATATTGTCTACCGTAAAGCGAATCTGGAACACGCAGCAGCCTCCCCTATCAACCTGATGCTGGCGGGATTGCTGATTGTATTGCTGACTTTACCGCTGCTAGCCGTCTTTACGCCGAGAGTCAGCCTGTGGGGCTTGCATCCTATAACGCCATTGATCGTTGCTGCGTACCTGTTCGGTCTGCAATTGGTTCACCGCACGCGGGTAAGGCCCATGTGGTTTCCCCGGCATACCCACCAGACGGTTTTAGATGAGCCGGAAAAGCATCATGGTGCCCGTTTGGGGGTTGTTTGGCTTGGATTCATAGCCATGGCTGTGGTGACCGGTATGGCCGGCTGGATCTTGATGGAGGCGGCTAAAGGCATCGCAGACCAGGCCGGGCTGTCCGAGACTCTGGTCGGCGGCCTGTTTACCGCGCTGGCTACTTCTTCCCCTGAGCTGGTGACCACCATCGCAGCGATACGAATTGGTGCGCTAACCCTGGCTGTAAGCAACATATTCGGTACCAACTGCTTCAATATGCTCGTTGTCGCTGCGGCTGACGCTGGCTACGCTCAAGGCTCTATCTACCATGACATGGCTCCTGTTCAGATGACCTGGGGTTTGGTGAGCATACTAATGACTGCCATACTGCTGCTGGGATTGGTGCGACGAGAAACTTATGGAATAGGCCGAATTGGATTTGAAAGTGCTCTGATTCTGGTCGTTTACGCCGTAGCGCTTAGCGTCATTGTGGTGATCGCCTGAGGATCCTGTAGTTAATGTCTCATCTTAAAAATAAACATGATGGGTAAATTAGACTCATGAAAGACTCAAAGACGTTCTGGGACAAAAAGGCAGAAAAATACTCCCGGTCCCCAATCAAAGATCAGGCTACTTATCAGAAAAAGCTGGAAATCACTCAGGACTATTTGAATTCAGATAGCCAGTTATTGGAGTTCGGTTGTGGAAGCGGTGGAACGGCAATATATCATGCGCCTTTTGTAAAGCATGTCGTTGCGACGGATATATCCGGCAAGATGATAGAGATTGCCAAACAAAAAGCGTTCGAAGCTGGTGTTGGGAATGTTCATTTTCAGCAAGGTACTTTGGATAGTCTGGATGTACAGGATGAGAGCTTTGATACTGTTTTGGGATTGAATGTGTTACATCTGCTGGATGATGTTGATGGCGCGATTCAAAAAGTTTATCAATTATTGAAAAAAGGTGGTGTTTTTGTATCCAGTACCTCGCTTATAGGGGAGGTGAACAGGGGGTTTCGCTGGTTGATTTCTGCTATGCAGCTTCTGGGGATGGCTCCCTATGTCAGTCGTTTTACAAAAGATCAACTTATTGCAAAGTTAAAGGCGGCAGGCTTTTGTGTTGAACGGGAATGGCGCTCCAGTAGTGAGTCTGTATTTATAGTCGCCAGAAAGATCTAAAGGCAGTTTCATAACTACTGCACTTGGTAATACGGCGTTAAAAAGTGGCTTACCTACGCTCGATACGTTATGAAACAGCTTCTAGCCAGAGGCTCCTTAATCAGAGGTTCCTGGAAAACTTATTCAGAGTAGGCATCTAACCATGTCAGACCTCGGTTACATAAACAGCTACTACGCCGCGACGCTGAATGAAGTTCAGTCATACCCCTCGTTGGATTCAGATATCGAAGTAGAAACCTGCATTATTGGTGGCGGCTTTGCCGGTTTGATGACGGCTCTGGGATTGATTGAGCGGGGGCACAGGGATATTGCCATTCTGGAACAACATCGAGTTGGCTGGGGTGCTTCGGGGCGTAATGGCGGGTTTGTGTTTGGCGGATATTCGCTGGGGCCGCGGGCGCTGGTAAAGCAGGTCGGCGAGAAAAAGGCTCGTCAGCTGTATGACTTTACCATCATGGGGGTCAATCTGATTCGCCAGCGAATAGCCAAATTCAATATTGACTGTGATCTGGTTGATGCCGGGGTGATTTGGGCCAACTGGTTTAAAGATCAGCAAAGACTGTTTGATGAACAGGCATTTATGCGTGAGCAGATGGGGGTAGAGTGGGAATATTGGTCTCCAGAAGAGTTGCGCGAAAAAATTCGATCAGATCGATATCACGGCGGGCTCTTTGAACCCAATGCAATGCATTTTCATCCGCTGAATTATGCCCGTGGTATTGCCAGGGAAATATCGAAAGGGGGTGGCTCGATCTTTGAGAATTCCCCGGTAATCGATATTGATACCTCCCAGGCTACGAAATGCGTTATTACGGAGCGAGGACAGGTTCGTTGTAAGAATCTGGTGGTAGCAGGCGGTGGTTATATTGGGGATTTGTGCCCGCCAGTTGCTCGCTCAATTTTGCCTATATCCACCTACGTTATGACGACTCAGCCTCTGGGGGATGAGTTGTCCAAGCTGCTGACTACAAAAGCCGCCATATACGATACGCGATTTGCTTTTGATTATTATCGGCCGCTTGCTGATACCCGCATTTTGTGGGGAGGGCGAATCAGTGCAAACATTCGTCAACCTCATGATCTGAAAGAGATTCTTAAACGGGACATGTTGAGAGTTTTTCCCCAATTGGAAACCGTCAATATCGATTATGCCTGGGATGGCTGGATGGGGTACTCACGCCATCAAATGGTGCAGATTGGTGAGCTTTCCCCTGCAGTTTGGTACGCCGTTGGTTTTGGTGGTCATGGGGTGGCACCGACCACCGCTGCTGGTGAGATCATCGCCTCAGCAATCACCGGGCAATCTCAGGATTATCGCCTGTTTAAGCCATGGGGATTACCCTGGAATGGCGGTGTGTTTGGTCCTGGTATGGCGCAATTGAGTTACTGGTGGTATCAGGCGCGGGACTGGATAACGGAGAAATTGGAATAAGTTCTATTGTAGCTGGTAACTATCGGGCAAAACCCTTGTCGGCCGTCTAAGCTCCTTTAGTGATTTCAAGCCCTGCCTAATTAATCAATAAAACAGGAGGTTACCCAATGGCAAATAGTATTCTGCTCGGCACTCGCAAAGGAACAGTGATTATTGATCGCAACGGATCGGGGTGGCAGCCGCGATCAATTCTGCATGAGGGAATTCCAGTCTGTTACGCAGCGCGTGATCCGCGTGATGGCACGTTGTGGTCATCGCTGGATCACGGTCATTGGGGGCCGAAGTTGTCTCGCTCACGTGATGGCGGCAAAACCTGGGAGGATGTGTTGTCCCTCAAGTATCCGGAAGGGGCCCGTTATATTGTTAAGTATCTGCCGACACCGGATTTTGATCCCGAGGCACCTGCAGGGGAACCTGAATACAAAGACGCAACCGTTTATAAAATCTGGAATCTGGCCTTTGGCAGCAGTGACCAGCCTGGACGCATTTATGCCGGTACTATTCCCGGTGGTTTGTTTGTCAGCGATGACGGCGGCGACACCTGGGAGTTGAATCGCCCACTGTGGAATCACGATAGCCGTGGGGGGGACTTGTTCAGCGGAGATGCAACCAGCGAAAACAAGTGGGGTGGCACTCCGGCCAGTATCGACTATGGGGTGTTTGAGCCGGGTATTCATTCTGTTGTGGTTGACCCTCGCGATCCGAATCATCTGTATATGGCGGCGTCTACGGTTGGGGTGATGGAAAGTAACGACGGCGGTGAGAGCTGGACAGTTCGCAATCGCGGATTGCGGATGGAGTATCAACCCGACCCGGAAGCTGAGTGGGGGCACGATCCGCATTTTATGGCAGCCTGCCCAGGTCAGCCGGATCACCTCTGGCAGCAAAACCACTGCGGGGTGTTTTACAGCAGCGATGGTGCAAAAAGCTGGAAGAAAGTCAGTGTGCCGGAGCAGGGAGTGCATTTCGGGTTCCCTGTAGCGGTGGATGCCAACGACGGCAAAACAGCATGGGTGGTTCCTGCCAGAGCCGATTCTGAGCGTATGGCTATTGATGGCGGCCTATTTGTGGCACGCACCAATGATGGCGGGGAATCCTGGCAGGCACTGCGCAATGGCCTGCCGCAGGATAATGCCTACGATATTGTGCTCAGGCATGCGTTGGATGTGGACGGGGATTGCCTCTGTTTTGGCTCCACCACGGGCAATGTGTACCTATCGGAAGATCGCGGTGAGAGCTGGCAGTGTCTTGGCAATAACTTTCCGCCGGTTTACTCGGTACGGTTTGGGTAGTCGCTATGCCAGTTGTAGAAATGACATCGCACCTGTACCGCTATTTTCCGCAATTGCAGGATCAAGAAATCAAGGTGCCGGCTGGTTCGGTTGCCGAGGTGTTAAATGCAATCAATGAACTGGCACCGGGGTTTTCCGATTACATTCTGGATGAGCGTGGGGCTTTACGCAGGCACGTTTTGATCAGTGTGAATGAGACGGCAGTGGTTGATAGGGCGACTTTGACAGATCAGGTGCCTGAAGGGGGAACGATTTATATCTTTCAGGCGCTGACTGGGGGGTGATTGGTGGTTTATTCGAAAGAAAGAGATCCTTCGCTGCGCTCAGGATGACAGCTGGGGGGATTTGGTGGTTTGCCAAAAGCCATTGTCATTCTGAGCGAAGCGAAGAATCTCACAGCTTATGTAATTCTTCCCAATTGGGATTAACACTTTCTATTAATGTAATCTTTTTTGATCTGAGCCAGCCTTTAATCTGTTTTTCTCGAGTTATGGCAGCTTCAATTGAAAATGCTTCTTCAAAATATACAAGCTTGTGGCACCGGTATTTGGAGGTAAAGCCAGGGATTAAATTTGACCGATGCTCGTACAGACGGCGCTCCAGGTTGTTGGTTACACCGGTGTAGAGAACCCGATTGGAATTGTTAGTAAGGATATATACGACATAGTATTTGAATTCAGCCATACCACCTCCGTGTGGTTTTTGCCTGAGGTGCGAGATCCTTCGCTTTGCTCAGGATGACTAGAAGGGTGCTCAGGATGACAAGTGTGGAAGATTATAGAATATTGTCATTCTGAACGGAGTGAAGAATCTCGTGGTTGATTAAAGATTGAGATCCTTCGCTTCGCTCAGGATGACGAGGGTAAATGCTCAGGATGACGAGGGTAAATGCTCAGGATGACGAGGGTAGATGCACAGGGTGACAAGGGCAAGTGCTCAGGGTGACAAGAGCAAGTGCTCAGGGTGACAAGAGCAAGTGCTCAGGGGGACCAATAGGAGAGTTAAAAAAGCCACTGTCATTCTGAGCGAAGCGAAGAATCTCATTGTTAATTGACCGTAGAGATCCTTCGCTGCGCTCAGGATGACAGGCGAGGCAGATTGAATCCCACCTCCATCTGTACGACAATGACTGTTCTTATATACAGTTGTTGTTCATGCGCAAGATTATTCATATCGATTGCGATTGCTTTTACGCGTCGGTGGAGATGCGTGACGATCCGTCGTTGCGGTCGCTGCCTATCGCTATTGGTGGTCAGTCGGATCGTCGTGGGGTGATTGCCACCTGTAACTACCCGGCGCGGGAGTACGGGGTGCGCTCGGCGATGGCGACGGCTCATGCAAAGCGGTTGTGCCCCGGCCTGGTAATGGTGCCACCTACCATGGAGAAGTACCGTGAAGCGGCACACCAGATTCGGCGGATCTTTTTTGATTACACCGAACTGGTTGAGCCACTTTCCCTGGATGAAGCGTTTCTGGATGTATCTGACAGCGAGCACTGTCATGGCAGCGCTACGCTGATTGCCCGGGAGATTCGTGAGCGTATCCATCGTGAGGTGGGGGTAACCGCATCAGCCGGGGTGGCGCCCAACAAGTTTCTGGCTAAGGTGGCCAGCGACTGGAAAAAGCCCAATGGCCAGTTTGTGATTACGCCAAAAGATATTGCCGGGTTTGTCGAACAATTACCGGTTAACAAGATCTCCGGGGTGGGCAAGGTAACCACTGCCAAGCTGAATCGACTCGGAGTACAGACCTGTGGTGATTTGCAACAGTTGCCGCTGACCGAACTGGTGGAAAAGTTCGGGGTGTTCGGGCAGCGCCTGTATCAACTCAGTCGCGGTGAAGATGATCGCCCGGTTAAGCCTCATCGACGTCGAAAATCCCTCAGTGTCGAGCACACTTACCCCATTGATTTGCCTGATGTCGAAGGATGTATTGCTCAGTTGCCAGCGCTGCTGGTGGAGCTGAAAGGCCGGTTGCGTCGGGTAGATGAGAGCTATCTGGTAACCAAGCAATTCGTCAAAATCAAATACAACGACTTCACCAGCACCACGCTGGAGCGCGCTTGCGACAAGACCCTGTCAAAAGCCAGTTATCAGGCCCTGCTTGAGGAGGCATTTCCCCGAGGGAATAAACCGGTAAGGCTGCTTGGCCTGGGTGTGCGCTTTGTGGACCTGGCCTCCGACCAGATGGGCGTCCAGTTGGAGCTATTCAGCGACTAAGCCTGGCTTGCCAGCGGAGAAACCGCCAATTACCTGCTACTTTTACTATGTGCAGGCCGGTTTGTACTGGCCGCTATTTTGGCCGACGGGGTCGGCTCGCTGTCTGCTTTCAGCTTGGGTTTAGAGAGTTGGGGGTTGGAGCACTCCATCGGTTGTTATCCGTTTGGAGATAACAGATGGCTTTGGCGATTATTCTACTTGCCCTGGTGGTAGCTTCGGTGCTGTTTCATATATTCAGCCCGTGGCACGCTACGGATCTGGCTTCCAACTGGGGCTCCATCGACACCACGATTACAATTACCGTGGTCATCACCGGTATTTTCTTTGTCGCTATCGGCGTCTTTCTTGCCTACTCCATTTATCGATTTAAACACCGTCCCAATCAACGTGCCGACTACGAGCCAGAAAACAAAAAACTCGAATGGATTTTGATCTGGGTGACTACGATCGGTATTTGTGCGCTGTTGGCACCAGGGTTGTTTGTATACGGTGATTTTGTCCGCGTGCCGGCAAATGCAATGGAGCTGGAAGCGGTTGGTCAGCAGTGGCGATGGACTTACCGTCTTCCCGGTGAGGATGGCATTTTGGGAAAGTCGGCTATTCGTCATATCAATGCGGAAAACCCCTTTGGGCTTGATCCCAATGATCCAAATGGACAGGACGATGTGCTGGTAATGAGCAACGAAGTTCACGTGCCGGTCGATCAGCCCATCAAGGTACTGCTGCGTTCCAAAGATGTACTTCACGATCTCTATGTGCCGCAGTTTCGCGTCAAGATGGATTCCGTACCGGGACTGGTGAGTTACATGTGGTTTACCCCCACCAAAGTGGGTGAATACGAAGTTCTCTGTTCTGAGTTGTGTGGCGTGGGCCACTACAACATGCGCGGCAAAGTGGTGGTTGATGAGGCCGGTGCCTTTCAGGATTGGTTGGCGCAACAGCCTACGTTTGCCGAGTCACTGCAGAGCAGTCTCGCTGGCGGCCTGGTAGAACAGGGCAAGAAACTCGCGGAAGGGCAGGGTTGCCTCGCCTGTCATAGCGTTGATGGCAGCAAGAGCATTGGCCCCGGCTGGAAGGGTGCCTTTGGCAAGGTAGAAACGTTGGCTGACGGTAGCACAGTGAATGTCGATGCCACCTATCTGAAAGAATCCATTACCAACCCCTCTGCCAAAATAGTGCAGGGCTATCCGCCAGTAATGATCCCTTATGCATTGAGCGACGAACAGCTGGATGCGCTAGTGGCTTATATCGAGTCCCTCAATGAAGGGGCTTCTGATCAGCCGGTTGAAGATGAGCCGGTGGAGATGCGGGAAGTAAAACCCTTGCCTGAACCAAAACAACCCGAGCAGCCAGAAGTCAAAGAACAGGAAGATGTCGACCCGGTCGAATTGGGACGGCAATTGGCAAACAGTAAAGGTTGTCTTGCCTGTCACAGCATGGACGGCAGCAAAATCCTCGGCCCCAGCTGGAAAGGGATGTGGGGCAAAACCGAAGAGTTGGCAGACGGCAGCAGCGTGGTGGTAGATGAGGCTTATTTCAAAGAGTCCATTGCCAACCCCAATGCCAAGGTGGTGAAAGGATTCCCGCCAGTGATGACACCGTATCAATTAACCGAAGAAGAGTTGCAGGCGTTAATTGCTCTGGCCAAATCCATGGCAGAACAGACTGAAAGCGCAACCGGAGAGGCTGAATGACTTACGCAGAAATGGCGGAGCGTGAAGCGCTCCATGAGCCAAAAAGTTTCTGGACCAAATATGTCTGGAGCCAGGACCACAAAGTGATTGCTGTGCAGTATTCGCTGACCGCAATTTTTGTCGGCCTGATTGCGCTGGTGCTTTCTGCATTGATGCGAATGCAGATTGGTTTCCCCGGCAGCCTGGAATTTATGAATGCCACAGCCTACTACCAGTTTATGACCATGCACGGAATGATCATGGTGATTTACCTGCTGACGGCGCTGTTTCTGGGAGGCTTTGGTAATTACCTGATTCCGTTGCAAGTGGGTGCACGAGATATGGTGTTCCCGTTTGTGAATATGCTCAGTTACTGGTTTTATTTGTTGGCAGTCATCATTTTGATTGCCAGTTTTTTTGTGCCGGGCGGTCCCACTGGTGCAGGATGGACTCTCTACCCACCTCAGGCTATCAGCACCGGGACGCCCGGCACAGATTGGGGCATTATTTTAATGCTCATCTCATTGGTGATTTTTATCGTTGCCGCCACGATGGGGGGGCTGAATTATGTCACCACAGTACTGCAGGCCAGAACCCATGGCATGACATTAATGCGTATGCCGCTGACGGTATGGGGCATTTTTATGGCTACCATTCTGGCATTGCTGGCATTCCCGGCACTGTTTGTCAGCGGCTTGATGATGTTGCTGGATAAAACCGTCGGCACCAGCTTTTTTATGCCTGAAATGATATCCATGGGACAGCCGACCGATCACAAGGGCGGTAGCCCGATTCTGTTCCAACATCTGTTCTGGTTCTTCGGACACCCGGAAGTGTATATCGTGGCATTGCCGGCGTTTGGCCTGGTGTCCGATTTAATCAGTACCCATGCCCGCAAAAATATTTTTGGCTACAAAATGATGGTGTGGGCCATTGTCGCGATTGGCGGATTGAGTTTTGTGGTGTGGGCGCACCATATGTACGTCAGTGGTATGAATCCTTACTTTGGGTTTTTCTTTGCCACAACAACATTGATTATTGCCGTACCTACAGCATTGAAAGTGTATAACTGGCTGCTGACTTTATGGCGTGGAGATATTCATTTAACCGTACCAATGTTGTTTGCATTGGCGTTTATTCTCACCTTTGTAGTGGGTGGTTTAACCGGGCTGTTTTTGGGTAATGTGATTGTCGATATACCGCTGTCCGATACCTACTTTGTGGTGGCGCACTTTCACATGGTGATGGGCGTGGCACCTATTTTGGTGGTGTTTGGGGCGATCTACCACTGGTACCCGAAAATTACCGGAAGAATGCTGAATGACACCATTGGTAAATGGCATTTCTGGATTACCTTTATTGGCACTTACCTGATTTATTTCCCGATGCATTATTTGGGCATTCTGGGAATGCCGCGGCGTTATTTTGCCTATGAGGACTACCAGTTTATTCCCCAGTCAGCCCACGACCTGAATGCCTTTATTACCGTGATGGCGATTATCGTTGGGGCGGCTCAAATACTTTATCTCTATAACCTGTTTTACAGCTATCGCCACGGAAAACCTGCCGGGCCCAACCCTTGGAAAGCCAACTCACTGGAGTGGCTGACTCCTCACACTCCCCCCAAGCATGGCAACTGGGAGCAGAAGTTGCCGGTCGTACATCGCTGGGCATACGACTACAGCGTGCCGGGCATCGACCAGGATTACCTGCCGCAAACGGTTTCCGATGAAGAACTGGAAACTCTCAGGGCAAACTCAGTGGGGCCAAATTCGATAGGTAAACCATCATGAGTAAAACGATTGAATGGCCTATGGGCGACGGGTTAACACTGGGTGTTGATCTTGTAAAAGCACGCCGTACAAAAGTGGGGCTGTATGTACTTATCGGTGTTATCAGCTCGCTGTTTTTTCTGTTGATCGTGGCATTTATGGCGCGATCCCAACTGGGTGACTGGGAACACCTGTCGGCACCCTGGCAGCCATTGGCAACACCTTGGCCACTTCTGGTTAACAGTGTAATGCTGTTATTTGCCAGTGTGGCACTGCAGTGGGCAAGGGTGGCTTCCAGATCCCAGCACCGTTACCAGACGGCAATGGTTGTTGGTGCATTTTTCACAGCCTGTTTTGTGGCGGGGCAGTTATGGGTGTGGCACCTGTTTGTGGAAGGTGGCTATTACGCCAGCGCCAACCCGGCCAATGGTTTCTTTTATTTATTAACGGGCCTTCACGGCCTGCACCTGATGGGGGGCTTGGTAGCGCTGTCACGAGTCTGGTTTGTAAAAGGAAAACGCAACCCGTTGCAAACCGCCCAATCTATTGAACTCTGTGCCATCTATTGGCACTACCTGTTGATACTGTGGTTGGTGCTGCTGATGTTATTAACAGCCTCACCAGAGGCATTTGCTGCCTTTGCAGCACTCTGTGGACTGTAAAAAAATTGAATGAGAAAAAGCGATGAATAACAAGGTTCAACAATCTACTACCGGTCAGTGGTGCGCGCTGGTAAAGGATTGGTCATCGGATAAGGACGCCTTTAAGAATGTCCCTTGGGGCAAGGCGATGATGTGGATTTTCCTGCTCAGTGACACCTTTATCTTTGGGTGCTTCCTGATCAGCTACATGACCGTGCGAATGACAACCACAGTCGACTGGCCCAACGCCAGCGAGGTTTTTGCACTGGAAATTGCCGGGCATCACCTGCCACTTATTCTTATTGCCATTATGACGTTTGTGTTGATCTCCAGTAGCGGCACCATGGCGATGGCAGTGAATAGCGCTTATCGCCGCAATCGTCGCAGGGCTGGATTATTGATGCTGGCAACCGCCGTCTTGGGTGCCACCTTTGTCGGTATGCAGGCGTTTGAATGGACCAAGTTAATCTCTGAGGGCGTTCGTCCCTGGAGCAATCCTTTTGGAGCCGAACAATTTGGCGCCGCATTTTTCACCATCACGGGATTTCATGGGTTCCATGTGTCGGTGGGGGTGATTTATCTATCCATTGTCGCTACCAAAGTTTTGAAAGGGGATTACGAGCGTCGTGGCAATTACCAGATTGTCGAAATTGCCGGACTTTACTGGCACTTTGTGGATCTGGTGTGGGTGTTTATTTTTGCGTTTTTCTATTTGTGGTGATGTGTGTAAAGAGGTGTTTCCATGTCTAAACCGGCAGCAGTTCATGTGGAAGGTCAGCAGCACCCTATCGGGATTTACCTGAAGGTCTGGTTTTGGCTGTTTGTGCTCAGCACTCTCTCTTATCTGGTGGATTATTTTCACTTTCAGGGTTATTTGCGCTGGTCGCTGATTCTGATTTTTATGGTGCTAAAGGCTGGGCTGATCGTCAGCGTTTTTATGCATATGATCTGGGAGCGGGTGGCGCTGTTTTACGCCATTCTGGTGCCGCCACTTTGTCTTTTGGTGTTTGTAGGAATAATGGCCTTGGAGTCCGATTACACCTTCTTTGCGCGTATGACATTTTTTGGTGGTGACGGTGGGTAAACAATTCCTGCATTAAGCGTTGGGTGTCGAAGGCGATAATATGGGGTTATGTGTTTTGAGTTTTTGGTTGGTGAGTCCGCTCTTCCCCTGACCTGACAGGCCACTCCTCATATAACTGACAAATCGTCGTGACCTGTCAGGTCAGGGGAAGAGCTACTTTGGTTTGTTACCCAGAGCGCAGTTGGTAGCCCGTATGCAGCGCAGCGGAATGCGGGATCTTTCAAAAGTCTCAAAAGACTAGTGTTAACAGGCCCTATGGCATTGACCGTATAAACCGTTTCCATATGCCATTCCACCAGATCACAATAGCAGGGCGGGAGTGACCAATCCCGGCATCCCGCAAGCGGGGATGTTCATTAACTACTGCCTGTAACACCTCTTCCTGCTCTTTATTAGCGTCAACAAAGAATACATGCTGACCGGTCTTAAGTTGTTTCTGGAATCGCTTGAACTGTTTGTGGGGCTCCTGGATACCAAAGAGACCGCCTTCCCAGGTACAGAATCCCAGCACAATTATTGAGAGAAAAATAAAGGGAACCCACGTGGTCTTTTCCGGCAGGCCGGTGTTGTGGGCGATTATTAAAACCACTGCCGCCAGTATCAAGCCAATAATTGCACCGACAATAGTGCCGTGTACGACATCTTTGCGCAGCACAGCTTCTACTTCATTCAGGTGCTCATGCTGGGCAACATTGGCGTCATCCAGGCTCAATACGTGAATCTGGGGAGTGCTGAACCCCTGTTTTTCGAGTTCCTCTTCAACTTTATCAAGGTCGTCGAGGTCATCACTGATATAGTAATGCCGCTTCATATCGCTCTCCAGGCCGTCATCATGGGCTGATTCACCGGTGAGAACTACACGGAAGGCTGAATCAGGTCTGGTTGATTTACTGGTACCACAACAAGTATAGCAACCGGTGTTGCAAATGCTTCAAAAGTGACTTCTATCACACTGGTACGATATAGTTGCAGTGCTCTACCTCTATAATGCTGTCAGATAGTTAAAAAAATTCATTTATTTCAGCAGGTTACATGCGTTTTGTGGTGATATCGCTGCTCCGGTAGAAATAGCCCGGAATATTGAGGCTCCAGCCGTCAAAAACGTCATTGATGTAATGATCCTGAGCTTTCTGTTTTGAGGGGAACAGAAAGTGAACGCAATCTGCCTAAGTCTGTCAGGCCTTGATTCAACCAGAATAAATTTATGAACAATAATATCGACCCTTCAAGCATTCCCTTGGCTGCCTTTGATTTGACGTCCAATAATCAACCTGATCACTCATATGCAACCTTGGTGCAATTGATCATTGATGCTCTTCAGGAGCAGGATTTTGATCAGATGCTATTGGTTCTGGTGGATCGGGTTTTTGAAATTCTCAATGTAGAAGACTGCATCATCTATTTATTTGATGAAGAGCAGCAGGTTCTGATTCAAAGGGCAGCCAGAAGTGGAGATCAAGACTCAGCGGGTAAAGTGGCTGCTCCATTGATATTGCCGTTGGGACAGGGGGTAGTTGGTCGCTGTGCTCAATTGCGTGAAACACAGTTAATTCGCAATATCAGAGATTGTGATTATTACGTTCTGACCGATGAGGGACGAATGTCAGAACTGGCGGTTCCCATTCTCAGTGATGGGAAGCTGATTGGGGTTATAGACTCAGAATCCTCTGTGGAGGATTTTTATTCCCAAAAGCATATCCAGCTGTTTAACGCCATCGCAGAAATTATTGCTACCAAATTTAATAAAATACGATCCATACAGCGGCTCCAGGATACTGTGGATCGTATGACGCGTGCTGAATCCCTTCAGAAAGCGTTATTCAATATTGCCGAGCTGGTTTATACCACGGACAACCTCAATACCTTTTACGGGCAGCTACACAACCATGTGGTTGAGCTGATTCATGCAGAAGTATTTTTTGTGGCTCTTTACAACGATGAACTGGATTGTATTGAGGTTCCTTACCCGGGAGCGTCCTGTGATAAATATCCTTTTGAAGAGGTGATACCCCGGGAAAGGTTTGCTACGAGCCTGTCGGCTAGAGTCATTGAAAATAATCAACCGCTCCGTCTCACCGGGGAAGAGTTGCGAGCAATGGAGAAAAGAGGGAGCACTTTCTCCTGTTCATGGGCTCAAGATGTGAAAGGTTGGCTCGGGGTGCCATTTACTACACCGTCCGGAATACGCGGGACAGTGGGCATTCAGCGCGTGTCGGATTCAGATCCGTTCAATTCGGAAGACGAAGAGCTTCTGATTCATATTGGTCAGCACCTCAGTAACGCCATCAAGCGGAAACAGGATGAGGAAGCACTGCAGTTAATGGCACTGAGTGATCCATTGACGGGGCTTCCAAATCGCACATTGCTGATAGACAGGCTCAATCAGGCACTTGGCAGGGACAGATCCGTCGAGGAATTTCAAACCCATATCTTTTTTATTGATCTTGACCGCTTTAAATACATCAATGACACCTATGGTCACCATGTTGGGGATCAGGTGCTGGTGGAAGTTGGGCGCAGGGTTCAGGCTTGCCTGCGGGAGTGTGACACTCTGGCGAGGATATCCGGAGATGAATTTGCCATTCTGCTTCAGGATATTGCCAGGCAGGAGTTGCTGGAAAACATTGCCGAACGAATTATTGCCGAGCTGGATAAACCGATTCAAACCACTGCTGGGGAATTGAATGTGTCGGCATCGATTGGTGCCAGCTCTGCGGTCAATGCCAATGATACAGCCGAGGATCTGTTAAAAACTGCTGACCATGCCATGTATGAGTCCAAATCCAGTCAGAGTGGTGGCCTGGTTGTTATCTCTGGAAATGATTCTGAGGTTTCGCTGACAAGGCGCTTTGAAAGTGAAATTGAAGGGGCGCTGCTGAGGGAAGAATTTGTACTGCATTTTCAGCCAATTTATAAGCTGGGTACTCACAGGATGGTTGGCTTTGAAGTACTGATTCGATGGCGTCACCCGGAATTTGGCCTGCTCCCCCCGAAAAAATTTCTCGATGTTGTTGAAAAAGCGGGATTGATTGATGAGTTGGATCTGTACGTACTTAATCGCAGCGCAAAATTACTGTCTGAATGGCGGGATACCCTGGTCGACCCTCCATACCTGAACGTCAACGTATCGGCCAGATCGCTATCCCATAATGAATTTCTGGATGGCTTGCGCACTATCTACCGGAACTATGGTCTCGACAGGGGGTGCCTGAATATTGAGGTGACAGAGCAGTACCTGATTGGTGACTTGAGCCGGGCCAGCCGCTCCCTGAAAGAGATCAGTGATTTGGGATCGCGGATTTTTCTCGATGATTTTGGCACTGGCTATTCATCGCTCAGTTATCTTCACCGGTTGCCTATCGATGTATTAAAAATCGATAGGTCCTTTGTCAGTGCCTATGATTCTTCCATGGCAGCCAAGTCGATTGTCGCTACTATCGTGACGCTAGCAAATTCGTTGGGGTTGGAAGTGGTGGCTGAAGGTATCGAAGAGCCAAGCCAGTTGGAGGCATTCAGTGGGCTTGATATCAATTATGGGCAGGGTTATTTGCTGAGTAAGCCGGTCACTCAGGAACAGGCTGTTGCGCTTTGTTCTGAAGAGTTGCGTGCAGGATGACGGCAATTATAGATTGTGACGTCATCGCGAGCGCAGCGTGGCGATCCAGTGTCTGGGTGTAAAATCGCTGGATTGCCGCGTCGTTACACTCCTCGCAATGACGGTCTTCAGGTAGAGTGCCCGTCATCCCCGCGTAGGCAGGGATGATGGTAAAAGTGTTATGAAAGATGGCCGTCATCCTGAGTGAAACGAAGGATCTCATGGGTAAATGTTAGAGATCTTTTGCTGCGCTCAGAATTATGGTCATGTATGGATTTTGGCTTTGTCATCCCCGCGTGGGCGGGGATCCAGGCACTGGAAAAACTCACGGCAACAGCACCAATTTGTCATCCCCGCGTAGGCGGGGATCCATTTTGAATCATGCTCGATGCCAATGGATTCCCGCTTTCGCGGGAATGACAGTGAGACTGCGGGAATGACAGTGAGACTGCGGGAATGACAGTGAGACTGCGGGAATGACCAGTACGGGTGCAGCGCTTACAGCGCAGCAATCGCCTGCTTCTGCTCTTCCAGTTTGGTCAGTGTGGTTTTGAACTCAGCCAGTTTGGCCTGCTCTTTAGCCACTACTTCATCCGGCGCATTATCAACAAACTTCGGATTGTTGAGTTTGCTTTCCACGCGGGCCAGTTCTTTGGCGGTACGTTCAACTTCCTTGCTGAGTCGAGCCAGTTCGGCTTCCTTGTCGATCAGGCCAGCCATCGGCACCAGAATTTCCAGTTCACCAGCCAGGGCAGTGGCGGACAGAGGCTTTTCATCGCCTTTATTCAGCCAGGTGATAGACTCCAGGCTGGCCAGCTTGATCAGGAACTGACGGTTGGCTTCCAGGCGTTTCAGGTCGTCGTCGCTGCCGTTGTTGAAAAAGACATCCAGCTTTTTGCTCGGGGCAATATTCATTTCGCCGCGAATATTGCGAATCCCTTCAATCACTTCCTTCAGCCATTCGATATCAGTTTCTGCGGTAGCGTCGACTTTATCGTCTTCGGCAACCGGGAAAGGCTGCAGCATGATGGTGTCGCCTTGCTTGCCAGCCAGCTCTTTAATGGCTTGCCAGATCTCCTCGGTCAGGAACGGCATCAGCGGGTGCATCAGGCGCAGAATTACTTCCAGAACGCGAACCAGGGTGCGGCGGGTACCGCGCTTGGCTGCCTCAGACGCATTGTCATCCCACAACACCGGCTTGGATAGCTCCAGATACCAGTCGCAGTATTCGTTCCAGATAAACTCGTACAGAGTCTGGCTGGCCAGATCAAATCGGTACTGGTCGAAGTGACGCGCCACTTCGGTTTCTACACTTTGCAGCTTGCTGATAATCCAGCGATCCGCCAGTGACAGCTCCACGTCGCCGCCGTTTTGTCCGCAATCCTGATCCTCGGTGTTCATCAGAACATAGCGTGAAGCGTTCCAGATCTTGTTGGCAAAGTTGCGGTAGCCTTCCAGGCGCTTCATGTCCCAATTGATGTCGCGACCGGTAGAGGCCAGCGCAGCAAGGGTAAAGCGCAGCGCATCAGTACCGTGTGCGGCAATGCCTTCCGGGAACTCTTTTTCAGTGCGCTTTTTGATTTTTTCCGCCAGTTGCGGCTGCATCATATTGCCGGTGCGCTTGGCTACCAGGTCATCCAGAGAAATACCGTCGATCATATCCAGCGGGTCAATCACATTGCCCTTGGACTTGGACATCTTCTGGCCGTGGTCATCGCGAATCAGGCCGGTAACATAAACTGTTTTAAATGGAACTTGAGGCTGTCCATCTTCATCTTTCATAAAGTGCATGGTCATCATGATCATGCGCGCTACCCAGAAGAAGATGATGTCAAAACCGGTAACCAGAACATCGGTAGGGTGGAACGCCTGCAGGCGCGCCAGGGTTTCTTCGTCAGTTGCGGGCCAGCCGAGGGTGCCGAAGGTCCACAGCGCCGAGCTGAACCATGTGTCCAGCACGTCTTCGTCCTGAGTCAGGGCAATATCGCCGAGGTTGTTCTGGGCGCGTACTTCCGCTTCGTCGCGGCCAACGTACACATTGCCTTGCTCGTCGTACCAGGCAGGAATACGGTGACCCCACCACAGCTGACGGGATACGCACCAGTCCTGAATATTGCGCATCCAGGCGAAGTACATGTTCTCATAGTTTTTCGGCACAAACTTGATGCGGCCATCTTCTACCGCTTCGATAGCTGGCTTGGCCATGGTTTTGGCATCGACGTACCACTGGTCGGTGAGCATTGGCTCAATGACAACGCCACCGCGGTCGCCGTAAGGCACGGTCATGGCATTCTCTTCAATGCCTTGCAGCAGACCCAGTTCTTCAAAGTCGGCAACGATCTCGCGACGGGCAGCAAAGCGCTCCATGCCGCGATATTTTTCCGGCAGGGTAGCGTCGATGTCGTTGTTAACGCTGCCGTCAGTGTTAAAGCACTGTGCGCTGTCGCGAATGTCGGCGTTAAAAGTCAGCACGTTGATCATCGGCAGGCTGTTGCGCTTGCCCACTTCGTAGTCGTTGAAATCGTGTGCCGGGGTAATTTTTACGCAGCCGGTTCCTTTTTCCATATCGGCGTGCTCGTCGCCAACGATAGGAATGCGACGATTCACCAGCGGCAGAACCACGAATTTGCCGATCAGGTCTTTGTAGCGGGGATCTTCCGGGTTCACAGCCACACCGGTATCACCCAGCATGGTTTCCGGACGAGTGGTGGCAACCACAATATAATCTTTGCCATCGGCGGTTTTAACGCCATCCGCCAGCGGGTAGCGCAGGTGCCACATCTTGCCTTTAACCTCTTTGTTTTCCACTTCGAGGTCAGAGATGGCGGTATGCAGTTTCGGGTCCCAGTTCACCAGACGCTTGCCGCGATACAACAGGCCGTCCTGATAGAGGCGAACAAATACTTCCTGAACCGCTTTGGTAAAGCCGGGGTCCATGGTGAAGCGTTCGGTATCCCAATCTACCGAGTTACCAAGGCGACGCATCTGCTTGGTGATGGTGCCGCCAGATTCCGCTTTCCATTCCCACACCTTTTCCATAAAGGCATCCCGGCCGAGATCCAGTCGGCTTTGACCTTGGGCAGCCAGTTGCCGCTCAACCACCATCTGGGTGGCGATACCGGCGTGGTCGGTGCCTACTTGCCAGAGGCTGTTTTTGCCTTTCATACGCTGGTAGCGAGTGAGGGCATCCATAATGGTGTGCTGGAATGCGTGGCCCATATGCAGGCTGCCGGTGACATTTGGCGGTGGAATCATCTGGCTGAAACTTTCTCCATGACCTGAAGGCGCAAAGTAGCCGTTCTGTTCCCAGGTCTGGTACCAGTTTTGTTCGATATCTTGGGGGCGGTAGTTTTTGTCCATTACGATTCCGAAAGCTGCATAGCCACGCGGCAATAAGCGGGCAGGGCGTGAATTAAGTCAAGCGGCGAATTATAAGGGGCGCGGGTAGCGACTGCCAGTGGCAGGGGCTCAGTAAAGCTCGAGAAAAGGGTATTCAGGCAGGAAGTTCGACGGTCTGGGTCAGAATAGGAATGTCGAGCTCATCGGCAAAGCTGTCATCAACCAGATCATCAGCGGCATCCATCAACATTGGAATGTCGAAATTTGCGGTGATAATTGCCTGGTTGTCTCTGTCCATCAGCCTGTCTGCGAAAGTTCGTGGTAGCGCAGCGGGTAACCGCGCTGTTTGTAGTAGCGGAAACTGTCACGTTTGCGCTCTTTAACCTGGTCCTGATCGTAAATGATCTCCAAAACAGTTTCAAAACGACCGTGCCAGGATGGGATCTGTGTCGCAAGATTGATCATTACCTGATGATGTTCACCCGGTTCATCGGTCCAGCTGATGGTCACCGCTTCGTGCTCATCATGACCCATTCCGTGAGGTAAAAAGGCGGTTGGCTCAAAACCCCACAGCAATTCATCCAGCTGTTTGCCAATGTCTTCATCGGGAACGTTGACCAGAATATCGAGCTTGCGACGCAGAACTTTCTGGATCAGTCGACAGGTGTACAGAAGTGCATCGTCCAGCGATTTGCCGGTGTTGTAGAACTGGATGTTGGTCATTTTTTACTGCGGTGTCTTTCGTGAGTAACTTCGGAAAACTGAACTTAGAAGCTTGGAGTAAGAGTATGTTGGTCGCACGTCGCACGCAAAACAACTGCGGCCCGTAAAACATCTACGGGCCGCGTTGTTCAAGCAAGTACCTGATTAACCGGCTTTGTTGATCAGGTAATCAACCAGCATCGGGATTGGACGACCGGTAGCGCCTTTGTTGGCGCCGCTGTTCCAGAAGGTGCCGGCGATGTCCAGGTGAGCCCAGCTGTAAGACTTGGCGAAGCGGCTCAGGAAACACGCGGCAGTGATGGAGCCTGCATCGCGGCCAGCGCCGATGTTCGGAATGTCGGCAAAGTTGGACTTGAGCTGCTGGTTGTACTCTTCCCACAGCGGCATTTTCCAGCCACGGTCGGTGGAGTTCAGGCCGGAAGCGATCAGGTCATCAGCCAGTTGGTCGTCGTTCGAGTAAACGGCGGTGGCGTGGTGGCCCAGGCCGATAATGATGGCGCCAGTCAGGGTGGCGATATCGATTACCGCTTGCGGCTTGTAACGCTCGGCGTAGGTCAGGCAGTCACACAGTACCAGACGGCCTTCGGCGTCAGTGTTGAGGATTTCGATGGTCTGGCCAGACATGGATTTAACGATGTCGCCCGGCTTGGTGGCCTTGCCGCTCGGCATGTTTTCCACCGCGCCTACGATGCCAACTACGTTGATAGGCAGTTCCATTTCGATAGCAGCAGACAGGGTGCCAAATACGGTGGCAGCGCCGCCCATGTCGTATTTCATCTCGTCCATGGCCTGACCAGGCTTGAGGCTGATGCCGCCAGTGTCAAAGGTTACGCCTTTACCGACCAGTACAACCGGCTTGTCGGTTTTCTTGCCGCCTTTGTACTCGACGATAACCATTTTGCCCGGGTTATCAGAACCGGCAGAAACAGACAGCAGGGCACCCATGCCCAGCTCTTTCATCTGCTTTTCGTCCAGCACTTTGCAGGTTACTTTGGTGTTGCCCTTGGCCATGGCACGGCCCTGGCTCGCCATGTAAGAAGGATCACATACGTTGCCCGGCAGGTCGCCCAGCTCGCGAGAAAGGTTTACACCCTTGGCGGTTGCCTGACCAGTGGCCATGGCTTTTTTCACCGCTTCGCCGCCTTTGGCGCTGGAAGCGTGCAGGGTTACTTTTTTCAGTGCGCGTGCCGGAATTTTTTCGGACTTGAACTTGGTGAACTGGTAGCTTGCTTCACCGATCAGGCGAGCCAGTTGCTGGGCTTTCCAGGCGTGGTCGCGATCTTTAACGGCGCTGTCTTCGATGCTGATTACGGCATCTTTAACTTTCAGGTCCATCAGCTTGTTGGCAATGGCACCAGCTACTTTGTTAAAGCTTTGGTCGTTGAGTTCTTCTTTGCCAGTGCCAACCAGCAGCAGGCGCTGGGCACTCAGGCCGTTAGTTACCGGTACCAACAGCATTTCACCATTTTTACCGGAAAAGTCGCCGCTTTTTTTCAGGGCGGCAAGCATGCCGTTGGTGGCTTTGTCGGTGGCTTCAGCCACACCGGTAAGTTTGCCTTCGGCGATAGCAATTACCAGACAAGCGGTTTTTGCATTAAGTGCATCGGTAGTACGCAGTGAGAATTCCATGGTGTCTCCCGGAACAAATGGTTACAATTTGCGAATTTTGTAGCCGCGTAGTCTATGCCAAATCGGTGTGCAGCACCAAGCCGATTACAGACATTTCGTATGGCAGGCTGTTAATGACAGTAAAAAAACCGGTGATAAATACCCTGTGATTATTTTTCGATACCTGTTCCGCCAGCTGTTCTCTACCACCATTGCGGTTTGTTCAGTGTTGCTGCTGGTGTTCCTCAGCGCCCGATTTGTGAAGTATCTTTCCGAAGTCGTGTCCGGCAAGTGGGAGGCGGGAGTGTTGTTCGCCTTTATCGGTTACCGGTTGCCTGGATTTTTGGAACTGTTATTGCCGCTGTCGTTTTTCATCTCAATTCTGCTGGCATACGGACGCCTCTATCTCGATAGTGAGATGACCGTTTTGAATGCCTGTGGCATGAGTCAAAAGCGCCTGTTGGGATATACCTTGCTGAGCTCGGTATTGATTATCGTGGCTGTCAGTTGGCTGGCACTGTTGATTACTCCGGCAGGACAGGAGAAATTTAATCAGCTGGAAGTGGCCCAGCAGCAGCGTGGCGAGCTAAGTTCGTTTCCCGCCAAACAGTTTTACAGTTTCAGCAAAGGTGGTGTGGCCTATGCGGAAGAGGTGAAGGACAGTCGGTTGTATGATGTTTTTCATACTTCCAGCGAATCCAACGGTAGTGACTCGACCGACAGCCAGGTAATCGTGGTGGCTAACGCCGGGCACCAGGAGCGTTCCGAGGATCGTCGCAATAATTACCTGGTGTTGGAAGATGGCTACCGAATTGAGGGGCAGCCGGGGCGTGCCGATTTTCGTATCACTCACTTCGGTGAATTTGGTACCGAGCTTGCAAGAACACAACTTTGGCGAGGACAAAAACGCGATGGCAGTGAGATGCCAACAGCGGAACTCTGGGGCTCTGACAAACCCGACCAGATTGCGGCGCTTCACTGGCGGTTGTCTATGCCGTTGCTGGTAATCGTGGTCACAATGCTGGCAGTTCCACTCAGTAAAACCAGCCCTCGTCAGGGGCGTTATCTCAAGTTGCTGCCTGCGGTAGCTATCTATCTGGTTTACATGCTGGTCCTCAAGTCGGGGCAGGGCAAAGTGGTGGATGGTGAGTTAAGTCCATACATGGGAGTCTGGGGTGTTCATGCCCTGTTTCTGGTGGTGTCGCTGCTGTTCTTTGTGTGGCCCACCGTGCGATTGAAGTTGTTGGGAGGTCGCTCACGATGAAACGACTCTCCGATCATGTGGCCTCGTCGGTGCTAACCAGTATTATCGGCGTACTGTTAATTCTTGTGGGCGTGGATATTCTGTCGGCGCTCTATAACGAAGCGGATGAGCTGGGCGAGCGCTACAGTTTCATGAATGCACTGTTCTATGTGGCGATGACCATTCCCTCACGCATTTATGAATTTATTCCCTATTCATCACTTGTTGGCTGTCTGGTGGGTCTGGGGTCACTGGCCGGAAACAGTGAGCTGGTGGTGATGCGTGCGGCAGGTGTTTCACTGCTGAGAATCGTCTGGTTTGTGATGAAGCCAGTGCTGGTCATTATTGTTTTTGGTATCGGCCTTGCCGAATACCTGGTGCCTCACTCCGAGCAATCTGCCAACACTTACAAGGCATTGCGTCAGGGCAGTGGCCAGGTGCGCAGCAGTGATTCCGATCTGTGGGTGAAAGAGGGCAATGAGTACATTCACATCAACGCGGTGGCTCCAGGTAATGCACTATATGGCGTTGCCCGGTATCGTTTTGATGATGATCGTCAATTGCAGGAGGCCAGTTTCTCGGAACGGGTTACCTTCAAGAACAGTTATTGGGAAGAGGAAAACGTTTCCATTACCCGGTTTGCCGAAGAGCACAGTTCAACAGAGGTGGATTCCGAGTTGGTGCGCCGCTGGGACACCGAGCTGTCGCCTAATGTGTTGCGCTTGAGTTCATTGCCGATTCAATCCCTGTCCATTGGTGGCCTGCATGAGTACGCCAACTACCTGCAGCAGCAGGGGCAGGATGCTGCACCATATTGGCTGGGTTTTTGGAGCAAGTCGTTGCAGCCGATCAGCGTGCTCAGTCTGGTATTGGTTGCGATATCCTTTATCTTTGGTCCACTTCGCCAAGTGACAATGGGCTTTCGCATTTTTACCGGGGTGATTCTCGGGTTGGCGTTTAATATCAGCCAGGAAATGCTCGGGCCATCAAGTCTGGTGTACGGTTTCTCGCCGGTGATTGCTGTGCTGATACCGGTATCTATTTGCGCCTTGATTGGTTTGCTGCTGCTGCGCAGGGCGGCGTAGCGCAGCTGATTTCATCGTCCACGTTACGTATGTCATCCTTGAGCGTAGCGAAGGATCTCGCAGGTTGGTAGATAGAGATTCTTCGCGTTGCTCAGAATGACTGTAAACTCCCTTTCTGGGTGGTGGGGACAGACTTTATCAGGGCTTCAACATCCGCCGCTGCAAATAAGCCACGGCCTTTTGCAGTGCACGCTCAAGCGCCGGATTAACCCCGGAAAATTGTATTCCCACCCGCAACTGGTCGGAGTGATCCGCTGTTTTTGTATGACGAATAAATACCGGACACTCAAAAGTGCCGTAATCCGGTAATTCAATCACCATTGCCGGAAAGTAATCACCTTTTTCCAGTTTGATATCACGTTCAAATAATAAACCTGCGCCGCCCACAGAAAGATCAATCACACTGCCAACCAGCTCATTTCCACCGGCGCTGGTCAATGTAGCCTGCAAGCGCTCGTTAATTCGAATCGGGGTGCGAAAGTACTCGCGCTTCTGGGCGTGGTGAATCGAATTCGGCAGGGTGGTTATGTAGTAAGCGCCACGATCATCCTCACCTGTCGATATAAGTTCTACCGCAAAGCGAAGTTTCACCTGGCGCAATTGCGCAGTCAGCCGCAACTTGCCGGTCTCCAGCAACGCCTTGTGTCCGGCTAACGGATTCAGTTCATCAAACACCAGCCGGGATTTGCGGCGATCAACGGAGAGTACTGAAGTGGCAAAGCTGCCTTGTCGGCCGGGGATGGATGCATTGAGTAGAGCTCTACCTTCCTGTAGTTCGGTTAGCAGTGCGGCAATCCGTGAGGGTAAGGTAATGTCGTCGCCTTCATTGGGTCCAGCCATTGATGCAGGCCTTACGCTTTGGCGAGTTGTCGGGTTTTGGCTGAGTGTTCGCTGTTGCCGCGAGCGTTGTAGGCGTGGTTGGAGGAAGTGGTTCCTCGTTGCAGAATATGCTGCGCCTGTTCAGTGGCCAGTTGACCGCGTTTGATCAGCATGCCGAGCTGTCGGTTTTCTTGCTGGCAAGCTTCGATGGCGGTCAACAAGGTTTTCCAGGTGGCATTAAGTGAATCGTCCTGCAGTGTGGCGAGCAGGCCATCCACTCCTTCGCGAGAAGCGGCAACACCTTGTTGCTGTAACCACTGTTCACGTTGTTGTGAGGCAGCTTGTAATTGCAATACACAGTGCTGTTTTTGCTGCGCGCTTTCGGTCAGTCGCTCCATATCCTGCCGGGTGAGGGCATCACGTTCGAGTTCAAGGTGATGCTGCAGGCGCTGGGTCAGCTCCAGCTCCTGATTGAACAGGTGCTGGAGTTGCTGGGCAGATATGGATGAGGGTGCAGGCACAGGCGCGACTTACAGAAGATCTTCAAGTTCAATCAGTTTGTCGGCAATGCGCTCGATGTTTGGCTGGTAATTGCCGGTGGCAATTGCCTGGCGCAATTCCGCCACTTTTTCGGCATTTACAACCGGTGCGTTGGCCAGGGCCTGCTCCATATTTTGCAGTCGGGTAGCCTCGTCGGTAACGGTTACCGTGTCGCTCGCCTTGGTCGATGGTTCGGCAGTGCGGTTGTGAACACTTTGCGATGACGCATGCTCCGGACCACGTGCTTTGCCATTGGAGTTGGCAGTAGGCAAATGGTTTGACCGCAGTTGCTTGATGTCAGAGGGCATTTTCGATGCTCCGTGATAAGCTTCCAGTATGTTTGATCTTATTAGCGTCATGGTTTCTGATTACTTTAATACTAGTTCGTAGTAATTGTGACTGATTTCGCACTAAGTGGCTTAATTGCCTACCACCACTTCGCCCGTATCCTTCACCGTTCCTTCCACAATCTTTTTCGAGCTGAGGTTTTCCACTCGCAGTCGATCACCCACTGCTGCATCGGAAAGCGCCTTGCCGTTCATGCGCACCTCAAAGCTGTCGCTACCGGCAATCAGGGTAACCTGCTGGCCGCGTTTGATCACTTTCGGTGCAGCCAGCATCCCTTGGGTCAGGGTGCTGCCCGCCTGAATATTGCGGGTTGCCTCCTGGCCAATCGCTTCCGATGCCTTCTCAAAATAACCCGCTGGCAGTTGATGCAGTGGTTGCTCCATCAAGCTGACATCTTCGGCAGACAATACCTCACCGCGACGCAATGTGCGGGTGGCCACCGGCACAGCCTGTGTAGCTGTAACCGTTACCGGCACATATAAAGTCCAGGGCGATTCACCGCGACAGCGCACGCCGATGCTGGTTTTGCCCAGCAACTTGCCGCCCGGCGGCAAAAACGCCTCCAGTGCAACACTACATAACGGCAACTGCAGGCTGTTATTGAGCTGTCCGGCAATGACTTTTACATCGCCCATCTGCTGAATGGCAGGTTGGTTGCTGACAAATCCTTCAGCCGTCGCACGAATGCTTTCGTGGCTTTGAATGCCGTCGGCGTTTCCGGTGAGCCATGGCAACAGCAGTGCAATCAGTAATCCACTGCGCACTGAAGTTCTGTTTTGTCTGGCTGGCCGTTTGTTCATGGCGACGTAATTCCGGCTGTTATGAGTTTCTGTAGATAAATGATGCAAGTGCCGTGCCGAAAATTTCGGTGTGAGGAAGCAGGCTGCCTCTCCGGGGCGGCAAGCCGGCGGCAATGGGGGGGGCATGCCGTAGCCGTTTGCCGCTGTTCGGCGTGTGCTGATTAAATGCGAAATCAGGTTAACTTATTGAAAATAAAGATAAAGTATTTTTTGGCACAGCGATTGCTATGTTTTGTGAAAGGTCAGGAAAGCGCTCAACGCTGATCGTGTTGAGCTAGAAGACAGACAACTGCAAGAGACTGAGTCATGCCAAGCTGGATCGATAACAATATCAATGTTCATGCCACCGCCCTGAGTGTGCGGGCCAAGCGCGCCGAGATTTTGGCGTCCAATCTGGCCAACGAAGATACACCGGGGTACAAGGCTCGTGATATCGATTTTCGTGAAGTTTTGAGCAGTCAAAAGCAGGCGGTAAATGGTTTGCGCACCACCGACAGCGGCCACATCAGCACCGCCGGTGTTGCCGGAGCCACCCTCAAATACCGTATTCCCACCCAGATGTCCGCAGACGGCAACACGGTGGAATCTCAAATTGAACAGGCACAGTTCGGTGAAAACGCCGTGCGTTATCAAGCCAGCCTGAACTTTCTTAACGGCTCCCTCAAGGGGCTGATGTTGGCACTGCGTGGCGAATAAAAGGAGAGCGAGCGATGAGTCTATTTAATGTTCTGGATGTATCGGGTTCTGGCATGCGTGCCCAGTCCATTCGCCTCAACACCGTAGCCAGTAACCTGGCCAATGCCGAGTCGGTCAGCTCAACAGCTGAAGGGGCATACCGTTCCAAGCAGCCTATTTTCAAGGCGATGTTGCACGACGGTATCAATGGCGCTTCTGCCAGTGTGGAGGTTACCAAGATCGTCCAGAAAGAAACTGCGCCGCGACGCCAGTACATGCCCGAGCATCCGATGGCGGATGAAACCGGCCACATCTATTACTCCAACGTGAACTCTGTGGAAGAGATGGCCAACATGATTTCAGCATCGCGCGCCTACCAGAACAACATCGAGGCGATGAACACCGTAAAGCAGTTGATGATGCGAACCATCAACCTCGGCAACTAATAACAGCAGGGTATTGAATCAATGACCAGCGTAAACCCATACAGCAATATCGGATTGACCACTCAGCAATCCCTGCAGAGCACCCAGAAGGCCACTAATGACCCGAACCAATTGGGTATTCAGGATTTTATGACCCTGATGGTGGCTCAGCTCAAAAACCAGGATCCAACCAAGCCACAGGAAAGCTCCGAGTTTCTGGCGCAGATTGCCCAGTTCGGTACCGTCTCCGGCATTGAGGAAATGAACGGCTCCTTAAATGGGCTGGTGGGCTCTCTGTCTTCAAATTCCGGATTGCAGGCCGCGTCTTTGGTGGGCCGCGATGTGGTGAGCGCCTACAACGTAGCGCCGCTGGAAGAGGGTGGTGTGCTGAAAGGGGTAGTGGAGTTGCCAGCATCAACAAGCGGTTTGGTGGTGCAGGTGAAGGACATGACCGGGCGGCTGGTGGATACCGTGTCGCTCGGCCCCAACCCGGCGGGGGTAATTCCCTTTGAATGGGATGGGGTCGGCTCCGACGGCAAAGCTTTGCCGCCCGGCATGTATTCGGTGACCGCCAACGCAAATATCGGTGATGGCACCGAGGCGGTCGCCACTTTCACTCGCGTAAAAGTGGACAGTGTTTCCATAGGGCAAGGCGGCGGTGACGTCACCCTCAACCTGGCAGGAGGGGCCACCATGGCACTCAGTCAGGTACGTGAGTTCCACTAACAGAATTAATTAACCAACTTGAATTAAACAGTGTCGGGCAAAGCGCCAGACCAGAATGACAACAGAATACGAAAGATAACAGGCAGGAGAGAGCACCATGGCATTTGATACCGCAGTATCCGGTTTACGGGCTTCAACCGCTGAGTTGGGGGTAATCGGCAACAACATCGCAAACAGTGCCACCGCAGGTTTTAAAACCTCAAGGGCACAGTTTTCCGACCTCTACGCCGCCGGCGTATTGGGTACCGGTGTTAATGCGATTGGTAAGGGGGTAAGTCTCTCCTCGGTTGCCCAGCAGTTTACCCAGGGCAACATCAGCTTTACCGAAAACTCCCTGGACGTGGCTATCAACGGTAACGGTTTCTTTATTCTCGACGACAACGGTTCGCGCTCTTACAGCCGCTCCGGTCAGTTCGGTGTGGATAAAGAAGGTTATGTGGTTAATCCGGAAGGTTTGCGCCTGCAGGCGTTCCAGTCCGACAACGCCGGTCGTGTCGTGCAACAGGAAGGTCCGCTGCGTTTGGACACCAACCTGATTTCTCCGGCCGCTACCACCGGTGTGGAAATTGTCGCCAACATCGACTCCCGCGAAGTGCCACCACCGTCGGCATGGGGTGGCCCTTATGATGCTTTTGCAACACCGCCAACCGAGCCGACCTCCGACATGTACAACGCGTCTACCTCCACTACCGTGTACGACGACCTTGGTAACCCGCATATTCTTAGTACATACTGGGTAAAAACCGCCAACGCCGGTGAGTGGAATGCTCATACCATGATCGATGGCGTATCCACGTCTGGCCCGGAAGTCCTGACCTTTGAACAAAATGGTCAGTTCGACCTGAGCAGCGGCCCGGTGGAGCTGAACATTAATAACTGGCAGCCACGCAATAAAGACGGTTCCATCGTTAACGTATCGCCGCAGAACTTTACCGTAGACCTGTCCAGCAATACCCAGTTTGGTAGCCCGTTCGCTGTGAGCGCCATCAATCAGGACGGCTTTGCCTCTGGTCAGCTGCGCGGTATCGAAATCGACGAAAGCGGAATTGTGTTCGCCCAGTACACCAACGGTGAAGCCCGAGCACTGGGCCAGGTAATTCTGGCCAACTTCTCCAACCCGCAAGGCTTGCAGCCGCAGGGCAACAGTAAATGGTCCGAAACCTTTAACTCCGGTGTGCCGGTAGTAGGTGCTCCAGGAACTGCTGGCCGCGGCGTACTGCAATCCGGCGCATTGGAAGACTCCAACGTAGAAATTACTGAAGAGCTGGTAGCCATGATCGTTGCCCAGCGAAACTTCCAGGCCAACGCCCAGGTAATTCAGGCAGAAGATGCCGTAACGCAGGCTGTGATTAACCTGCGGTAAGATTTGGGGTGGGTAAAAACCGGTGGCAGTCGCGACGACGGGGGTGGTCGCGACTGCCACCGGTTTTTTTGTGCCTGATGGATGGATAAGGCCTTGATCCGGTTTCAATATGGCTTTAATGTTTTGTGCGTAGAGTGTCTGGCGAGTGATTGCTGTGAGATTGGCCGAGGGAGTGGTGATGGGGCGCTTGATTCCTTCCCTGAGAGCGATTTTTTGTACAGTATAATTTTTGCTCTTCTCGCTCAGTTAAATCTCAAATAAATCAGGCCCGATAATAATATCAAGTAATTTTGATATAGGTTTTGTTGTTTTAAAAACAAAGAGTTATCTAAAGGATGGGTGACCCGATAATATATTAAGCGGGAAGCTCGATAATAATTGTTATGAGGCCGAAGGCCTCTTAAACAGGCTGTTAACTGCCTATGAATGTTTGGAAGAAAATTGCTATCTCTTTCGGTATTTTGGTTGTTGGCGTTCCGCTAGCAATCGCGGGATTATTCATTTATGCAACCAGCGACATGTGCGGGAACGAAGTTTACACTGAGGTTATGTCGCCCAATAAAGAGCATAAAGTAGTGGTGTTTCAAAGAGATTGTGGAGCTACGACTGGTTTCAGCACCCAGATTTCAATAATCGAATCTGACGATGAGCTCGAAAATGAGGGTGGCAATATATACATTATCGATGGTCACCCAAAGGATGTCTCCCCGCCTGTAAGGTGGGTTTCTAACACAGAACTGAGAATAGAGAGAAGTTTGAACGGTTCTGAATATAAAGCTGAATCTAGCTGGGGTCTTCTGAACAAGGTTAAGGTTACCTATGGCGCAGGCGGCAGTTAACAAGTTTGTCAAAAGGACGCTCCTGGCGTCGCGCCTTTTACAAAAGCGTTAAAAGGACTCGCGTGCATCAAGATTCTGAAGATCCGGATACTTGGCTATCAAGACTCATTGAGGAGAGAGGGGTTAGCTCTTGGGAAGCATTGCTGATTCCACCCATCATATTATCTATTCTGACTATTCTTGGAATATCAGCGTACTTTGGGATTGGCTGGCTTTTGGAGGAATTAAATCCTGAAACAGAATCAGGAGCTAAATTCATAGCTAGGGCGGCTCTATTGGTTCCTGCATTGAGTGCGGGTTGGCTGTTTAAATCCCTTGCAGGTGTGGCTTCTAGTCAAGTAGGTAGTCCAGTCAAAATAATGCAATGGTCATTTCTCGGTTCAGCCCTTGGATTGATTTATGTTTGCGGTGTGTATGTCTTTTAATAAGGCCAAGCACGTGCGCACAAGTGGGCTGGACTAGCTATAAGTTACTCGTCCGTGTTGGCGGCGTTAACAGAAAAAAGGGGGCGGATTATTTTCAAGGATAAAGGGGGCTGTCCCTTTTTGGTGGGGTGTGAATCTGGTATGAGTGTGGGTGTGAGAATTGGTGAGAGAATTTCTGATAGCTGTATGTTTTGTTTCGATCTCCGGTTGTGGGTTTTATCCGAATGAATATGAAGTGATAGGTCGTGTTTCGGAAGTAATCGAAATTCCTATACCAAATGATTTTGAAATAATAAATTCATCCAGTAGCTTTTCTCCAGGTGATATGATTCAGGAGTTTGAGATTGAATTTTCTGCCTCAGCGTATGAGGAGCTTTTGAAAAGAATCAACCTCTCAGAATGGATAAAGTGTGAGTCTGGGTACCAATATATCAGGGATCTTTCAGAGAAGTCAGAAGCACATGTGAGTATTGGTAGTGAATGCTGTAGGCTGAGGTATCAATACGGTGAAATATAGGGGGTCAAAGGGGGCGTTATTGGATCCCGTTGATCTAATTGATTATTGATAATGCTTGTTTTCTGTAAATTACCTTTTAAAGGAATCGTTAAGTGATTTGAGGTTAAATGCTTAAATACATTGGTGGGCTTTCGGTCTTAAGTGGTCTGGCTTGGTGTGTGGTAACACTGTTTGGTTATAGGCCTGAGTTTTTGTCGCTTGAGGGCTGGTGTTTCATAAACTTATTCTCTGTTGGCTGTGGCTTAATACTGTATTTTTTGGGTGGTAAAGCAATCAAGGAGCCTTTGAATTCAGAACGGCTTAAGCTCATTGGTTGGTTTGTGTTCGTCATCTCTGTTGTAGCAGGAAATTACATTTTTCAAGCTGGGGCTTTGTAGGTCCACTGCTAAGTAGGGGCTTACGGTCAGAGTCATACTGACAAACAAGGACAGGCTGAATCCTGTGGTGCCATTGCCTTTTATACAATTGGAGCCTGAAAGTGTCTCGAATAGCAAAGCACATAGATCTAATTATTGATCAGAAATTGAAAGGGTTAATGAAGAGTGAGGGTTTCAATAAAAACGGAAGAAACTTCCACTTGAGGTTGGATGCATCAACGCTAGTGCTTAATGTTCAAGCTAGCTCATTTAATGATAATTACGGCGGGAATTTTACCGTTAATCTAGGGGTCTTCTTTCCTGAAATCCACGCAGTGCTTGGTCGTTATTCTATATCTGGAGTACCAAAAGAATCTGACTGTTCACTCAGGAAACGGATAGGTTATTTAATGCCTGGTGGGAAAGATTTTTGGTGGGAGACCAATGTGGATGAGCCTGTTGAAACTATTGGTGAGGATCTCTCTTTTTTTGTACAGAAGTTGGGTTTGCCATGGTTGAAGTCGCATTCAACCATTGAGTTGGCTAGAAGAGAGTTTGCCTTCCAGGCTCCATTCGTAGATGTGGCTGCAGCCATTTGCCTCGGTGAAAAGAGTAGGGCAAGACAAATGCTTGCAGAGATAGTGAGCGGTAATAATCCCTCTGCACCAATTGCAAAGAGAATTGCTGCTTTAAATCATATTGATTTATAAGGAGAGGATTGTAAGTGAAAATAAATTGGGCTCTTTTTTCATTTGCCTGAGATGGGCTGGATTTGTTGTTTAGTTGTTAGGTTTATTTTTTTAGGGGTTTGTACTTTTTTGGTTTGTCAGATTGAGATCTATAGGGCCAGTGAGAAAAGCATAATGATAAAAGAATTAGAGAGTAAGTGGATAACTGGTTTTTGGAGAAGAGTAGGTGGGTTAGTGATAGATGGCCTGCTTGTGGGGTTGGTTGGTTTGGTTCTGGGGCTGTTTTTTGAGGAGTTTTTTGTTCAGATTGGAGCGTGGGGGCGTCTTTTTGGTTTTTCTATGGCGCTTATTTACTTTGGTGTTATGAATAGCTCCATTGCGGGAGGTCAAACGATAGGCAAAAAGGCTTTAAAGATTAGAGTGGTAGATTCCAGTAACTCGCTGATAAGCCTTGAGAAATCTGTTCTGCGTTATGTGATTTTGGCGCTTCCGTTCTTTTTGAATGGTGCTCATTTCTCCAATGAGGTAATGTTTTCATTTCTTAAGTATCCAATTTCGTTGATTATATTTGGTGGTCTTTTTTCAATATTCTATTTGTATGTATTCAATAGAAAAACCCGTCAATCATTGCATGATCTGGTAGTTGGTACCTATGTAGTGAATATAAACTCAGAGCAGCTGAAACCTGGAAAAGTTTGGGGGTTGCATTCCATTATGGTTTCAGTGCTGTTTCTGGTGGCAGGTATCGCTCCGTTTTTCACCACTCAGTTGGCTGAAAGTGAGCCATTCAAGGGAATGATGGCAGCCCATTCATCACTCTTGGAAGATCCAGAAGTTGATAGGGCAGGTATATTTTCTGGATCGTCAACTTTTATGTCGAGCGAAGGAACTAGAACGGCGACATATGTAAGCGGTCAGGTGTACCTGAAGGCCAATGATATTAGAGATTCTGAACTGGCTCGCCGGCTGGCTACGTTAATAATTACCAATTATCCTGAAGCTCGTCAGAAAGATGCAGTACATATTGTATTGACCTATGGTTTTGATATAGGTATTGCCTCCAAGTGGTCTAACTTTTCCTATAATTTCAACCCGAGAGATCTTTAAGGTGCATTGTAGATGAGGTTGGAGTTTCTCTCGAAAACACGAGTAACAGAAGTTTTCGACGCCATTACCTTGAAGGTCAAATGTCACAATACAAGCGAGTAAGAATATGAAAAATACACTCTTTGCCCTAATGATTATCTTTGGAGCCTCACCGTTAATATCCTGGGGGGCGGATCTTAAGTTAGAAAACCTGCTAAAAACCAAGCTGGAAAGCGTGGAAGGCACGGAAGTGATCGTAAGTAAGGTGGAAGTTCCACCAAACACATCACTCCCTAAGCATTGGCACCCTGGAGAGGAGTTTGCCTATGTGATCAGTGGAATTGTGACACTCTGGCAAGAAGGTAAGCCTGAAATTGTTTTTAAGGAAGGGGAGGTTGCCCAAATACCGTACAAGCAAGTTCACACCGCTATCACCGGGTCTGAAGGGGTGAGCCTGCTGATTTTCAGGGTTCACGAACACGGCAAACCAGAGCGTATTAATGTGGAGTGAGATCTGACAAGGGCAGAACCCTTGGAGAATCTATTGAATAATAATGAATGGCGACGATTGGCCAGGTGAATTGACCTCGTAATTGAGTCTTGAATGGAAGAAGTTGAGCGAATCATCAGGGTGGATCACGCAGGAGAGTTTGGAGCTATCAATATTTATCGAGCTCAACTCGCCGTATCTCGAGTGTTTTATCCTGACATTGCAGCGAAGCTTGAGGAGATGCTTGAACACGAAAAAGAGCATTTTAGGATTTTTGATGGAATTCTCAAACGCCGTAATATAAGGCATTGTTATGCGTTGTACTTTTGGGCGTTTGGAGGGGCCGCTCTAGGGGTTCTTACAGCATTGATTGGTCGCAACGCTATTTGGGTATGTACAGACTCGATTGAAACAACAGTTCTACATCATTTGGACTGGCAGCTTGGTTTTCTGGCTGAGAATGATGCTGAAGTACACGACGCGGTACTGAGCATCAAGGTTGATGAGGAAAAACACCAGGAGTTTGGGCAGAACAATGGTGTTAAATTTGCTATTTATAAGCCAATATTTTGAATCGTTCGTCAGTCGACAGAGTTGGCGATATGGTTAAGTACAAAACTGTAGTGTAGGAGGCTGCAATGATTGGCTACATAACACTCGGCACCAATGATCTTGAGCGTGCCAAAGCATTCTACGATACGTTGCTCTCCGAGATGGGAGTTGTGAGGCAGATGGAGTTCGGTGGTCGCGGTTATTGTTGGGCAGCCAGTATGGAACAGCCGATGCTTTGCATATTCAAACCCTATGATGGTCAGCCAGCTACCGTCGGAAACGGTGTGATGGCAGGTATAGCTGTAGATTCCCGCGAGACGGTGGACAGGGTTCACAAGAAGGCACTGGAGCTGGGAGGTACAGATGAAGGTAAGCCTGGTCTGCGGGATGAAGGCGGGGAAGGATTTTATGCCGGTTACTTTCGTGATTTGGACGGCAATAAGCTTGATGTTTTCTGCTACGGCTAAATATAGGTTGCGCCCTCAGAAACAGGCAATAACAGTGAAGGATATCTAACCTGGACTTCAATATAAAGACCCTTCGCTGCGCTCAGGATGACTTGTTGGGGAAGGTATTCTTTAAGGTCACAGAACTTACCAGTCTTTTAGTCAGAGTTTGGAAACGGAATACCAAATTCAATTTTCCTACCAGTGCAAATCATCTTAAATAGATGAATTTCTTGATTCTTTACTTTCGCAAGTAGGGGATTGTCCCATATGGGTGTTCTTAACTAAGTGGAACCTGGTGTTTCCATATGAAAGTTCAAGTATTTAAGAACAGGTATGGACAGATGATCGAAGATGAAAATTATTTAACTAACCGTCTTATTAAGAATGCAGGAATTTCAGAGGGGATGCGTGTCCTGGACTTGGGGTGCGGAAAGGGGGACTTATCATCTATTTTGGCGAAAGCTGTTGGCCCGTGGGGAGAGGTCGTAGGTATAGATCGTAATCGCAATATTCTTGAGATGGCAAAGCACCGTCTGGCAAGTCAAAACCTGTCCAATGTGAACTTTTTGAGCGTTGATCTCTCCGGTCCACTACCGGATATCGGAATGTTTGATGCTATTGTCGGCAGGCGAGTTCTGATGTACCTGTCAAATCCTGGTGATATGTTGAGAAACGTATTAGGTCACCTTAAAAACAGTGGAATCGTCGCATTTCAGGAGGTCGATTCAATGGTTTCGCCAATTCAGGTGTTGCCACACCCTCTGCATGAACAAGTAAATAAGTGGATTTGGGACACACTTGATATGGAGGGAGCAAATCTTAATATGGGGTTTGCACTGCCATCCTTGCTTAAGCAGCTTGGAGTTGTAGTAGATGGGGTCAAGGCTGAGGCCAATGTACAAGGGCCGCAGTCGGAAGCCCCATTAGCTACAGTAGTTCGGGCAATATTACACAGAATCGTCGATCAGAATGTTGCAAGCTATGAAGAGGTTGATGTTCAAACACTAGAAGCCAGGCTTAATAGGGAGTTGTCAGATGGTTCAGTGTTTATAGGCGATATGTCGTTTGCCGTGTGGGGGAGAAAGGTATAAGCAGCTATTGATAGATTTAGCCGGTATACATCAGCGACCAAACTACTTTTTATAGCAGTGCGGTCGCTCCGATAATTCTTGTTAACTAACTCCGCTTTACCAACAACACCTTCATCAAAACCAGCGCGATAAAAGCCGTTATGGATGCGATCGCCAGAATCGGATCCATAGTTTCTATGGCAATAATCTGCCCGTATAGCAGAAATAGCCCGATCACCAATATGGCGGTAGCCAGCTGATGCAGCCAGTACTGTACTTTCGACAGGGTGGAGGTGCAGTTGTTGAGCCAGAGCTTGTGGCACACCGCGTAGATAAACGAGACTACAAAGCCCAGCAGCATGATATGGGCGTGGGTGACCATTTGGCCGTGGTTGTGGGAAGCTGCCATGTAGATACCGAGCACCAGACCGAGAATTGCGTAACCGAAAGCAGTTAATACAAACTTTTTATCCATTGTTATTACTCTGGTTGTAAATGGCTTTGGTTGTAAATAGCTCTTTGCCGAGCCTGATCAGGGGCTGGCAAAGAGCAAGTATAGATCATCGGTAAACCGTTATTTTATTGGTACGTATATATCGGTGAGCAAGTCACATTCATCCACTTCGTGGATAAAGTTCAGGTAGTGAAAGAAGCAGGGAAAGTCCCTTATTTCTTCTCCATTTTCGGGCAGCCACTCGCGGTATACGTGGTAGATACTGTCACTCAGGTTGTCATAGCTGCCGTGGTGTCGAACAACAGCACAGCGGCCACCGGGGATAACGCCTGATTTCACGCCATATTTATTGGACGGCACATCTCCCTCGATAGAGCCACATATGTCCCAGCGAAATTTCTCCGGGTCGGTTGTATTGGGGTCGCTGTAGGGGATGCCAAACGTCCTGCTTGTTTTTACCGGTGATAATCCGGTTTCTTTTCGCCACTCGATAAATTTACCGGCAGTTTCCATTGTCTTTTCTGGTGGCCCAAGGTGCTCTAAAAGCGCAATCTTTGTTGCCTCAAAATTTACGATATTCACTTCCATTTTCTTTTCTCCATAAGGTTGAATCTGGGAATCAAACCGGGAATGCCATTGCGGCCAATTCGGTTCAGCCCTGAACTGGGAAGGGGATTGGTCGAAGGTGCGCCTGAATGCCCGCGCAAAAGCTTCAGGGCTTTCAAAGCCTGCTTCCAGTGCAATATCAATAATGTTTTGATTTTGCTCAAAAGCCAGTCGAAACGATGCTCTTTTCAACCTTGCCAGCTGAATGAATTTCGTAACACTCATCCCGACATAAGCCGTAAATACCCTATGAAAATGATATTTCGAAAATGCGGCTACATTACTCATTACCTCAAGTGTCAGAGTTTCATTGAGGTTCTGGCTGATATATTCGCAGACTCGCGATATACGCTCATCATAGGGATTTGCTGGCTTGTCCTTCATGTCCTGTCCTTCTTGTTTCAGGTGCAAAGTCATCATGCATAAAAAATATCGCTTCAGTCTGACTGAAATTGCTGAATTTGCCTTTTCAAAAACGAGTTTATCGACCGGCAAGGCTTTGCATCAAGGCGGCAATGGTGCTGCCGCCAAGCTGTAAACAAAAGCCCTTTTTTGTTTTTTGCTGTTCAATAAAGTCTTTTTAATCAATAAGTTATGTTCTGTTTGTTGTTTCCCCAACCGTTGTTGGCACAGCCTTTGCAACTACTCGCTGGAATGCAAACACAAGCTAACAGGACAGTTCAATGGATCGTCTGGTTTACGTATCAATGAGTGGTGCAGGAGGCTCAATGGAGTCTCAGGTGATCAACGCCAATAACCTGGCCAATGCGTCAACGCCCGGTTTTCGTGCCGACCTGATCGCCATGACTCAGGTGCGCTCCAGTGGCGACAGCCGTACCTATACCCGACTGGAACCGGCGGGCGTTGATATTCGTCCTGGCCGCATTGAAACCACCAACGGTGATCTGGATATCGCTGTCAATGGCGACGGCTGGCTGGTGATACAAACTCCGGAAGGTGACGAGGGCGTTACGCGTCGAGGAGACCTGCGTGTAGACCCGTTTGGCCTGTTGACCAATGGTGCCGGCGAGCCAGTGATGGGCCAGAACGGCCCGATTGCGCTTCCTCCGTATTCCAGTGTTGAGATTACCAACGACGGTGCAATTTCCATTGTTCCCCAAGGGCAAGACTCCAGCACTGTTGTAGATCGTCTGCGACTGGTGCAGGTGGACGGAAGTCAGTTGCGCAAAGGCTCGGATGGTGTAATCCGTGTGATGGAAGATGGCCAGATGACTAACGATCCAAGTATTCGCGTGATCGCCGGTGCGCTGGAATCCAGCAACGTGAACCCGGTGGAGTCGATGATCAAGATGATCGAAATGTCGCGCGGCTTTGAAAGTCAAACCAAATTAATGCGAATGGCGTCGGACAACGACAAAGCCGCCAGCTCGCTGATGAAAATTGCTTAATTTCGGAGATTAACCCATGAACCAGGCACTGTGGATTTCCAAAACCGGCCTCGATGCCCAGCAGACCAAAATGGCGGCGATCTCCAACAACCTCGCCAATGCCGGCACCACCGCATACAAGCGCAGCCGTGCGGTATTTGAAGAGATGCTTTACCAGAACCTGCGTCAGGTAGGCGCGCAGACCTCGCAGGAGACTGTACTGCCTTCCGGCTTGATGCTCGGCACCGGTGTACGGGTAGTGGCGACCGAAAAAATGTTTGCCCAGGGCAACCTGACCCAGACCCAAAAGCCGCTGGATATTGCCATTGAAGGGCGCGGTTTTTTGCAGGTGACCATGCCTGACGGCACGTTGGCCTACACCCGCGACGGCTCCCTGCAAATGGATGCTTCCGGGCAAATTGTAACCGCCAGCGGTTTTGGCTTGCAGCCGACCCTGATTGTTCCGGCCAATTCCAAATCCGTCACCGTTGGTGCAGATGGGACTGTGTCGGTAGTGACCGAAGACAACCAGTCCACCCAAATCGGCACCCTGACCCTGGCGGACTTCGTAAACCCCGCCGGCCTGCAGCCGATGGGCCAGAACCTGTACGTGGAATCCATCTCCAGTGGCACCCCACAGGTCGGTAACCCCGGCGCTAACGGTATGGGCACCCTGGCGCAGGGTTTTTTGGAAGGTTCTAACGTCAACGTGGTGGAAGAGCTGGTAAGCATGATCGAAACCCAGCGCGCCTACGAGATGAATTCCAAAGCAATTTCGACAGCGGACCAGATGCTGCAGAACCTGACGCAGCAGTTGTGATGAAGGGGAGACGGTGATGCTTTTTTTCAATTGTGTGGTTGCTGGTAGGGATTTGGAGTCGGAAGGTTTGGTTGGTCGCACGTCGCACGTCGCACGTCGCACGCTAACAGCCGTTTTAACTACAGCACTAAAGAAAAGCCTATATTGCGTTTGGCGCTCTGAATTAGCAGATTACATCCGTAAATATTGCGAGCTGCTTGGTTTTAGCGTGCGACGTGCGACGTGCGACGTGCGACCAATCTTTGCCACCACAGGGAAAGCCCTTGCCGCTTTATCCGTCCTCCTGCTAACCGCCTGCGCCGGTCAGGGACAGCAAATGTCCGATCCGTATTTTGATCAGGCGCTCTCCGACGCCTATCTGGCACCCACTGAAACCAACGGTGCAATCTTCCAGGCGGGGTATGAATTGGCGATGTTTCAGGACATCAAGGCGCGCCGGGTAGGGGACACCATCACGGTGTTGCTGAGCGAGCAGACTGACGCGGAAAAGAGCACCAGCACCAGTCTGGATCGCACTTCCAGCACAACACTTACCAATCCGACTGTGCTTGGCAATGTGCCGGGTTTTGGCAGCAGCAATTACAACCTCGGTGTGGATCTGGATTCCCAGCACGACTTTAGTGGCGCCGGTACCAGCAACCAGTCTAACAAGCTCTCTGGCAGTATCACGGTAACAGTGGCACAGGTTTTGCCTAATGGAAACTTAGTGATTGAAGGCGAGAAGTGGATCGAGATCAATCAGGGGCAGGAATTTATTCGCCTGAAGGGCATGGTCCGGCCGGTTGATGTCAACGCCAGCAACACTGTGCTGTCCACCCAGGTGGCAAACGCCCGCATCAGTTATAGCGGCAAAGGCCAGATGGCGGACACCAACCGAATGGGTTGGCTGGCGCGGTTCTTCCTTGGCCCTCTGTGGCCATTCTGATCCCCGCGGGCTGACAGTACGACTAAAAAGTACGACGGAAGAGATTGCGATGAACAACTGGAAACGACCATTGATGATGTTGCTTGCCGGCTGGCTGCTTGCCCAGTCTGCCGCTGCCGAACGCATCAAGGATATTGCCGGTATCGAAGGGGTGCGTAACAACCAGTTGATCGGTTACGGCCTGGTAGTTGGTCTCGACGGCACCGGCGACCAGACCACCCAGACCCAGTTCACCGTACAGAGCTTTAAGAACATGCTGGCCCAGTTGGGCGTGGTAATTCCGCCCGGTGTAACTCCGCAGCTGAAAAATGTTGCCGCCGTTATGGTTCACGCCGACCTGCCGGCTTTTGCCCGTCCCGGTCAGAATATTGATGTAACTGTTTCTTCCATCGGTAACGCCAAAAGCCTGCGCGGCGGCAGCCTGCTGATGACTCCCCTGAAAGGTGCCAACGGCCAAGTGTATGCGATGGCACAGGGCAGCCTGGTAGTGAGTGGCTTTGGTGCTGAAGGCGCCGACGGTTCCCAGGTGAGCGTGAATATCTCCAGTGCCGGTCGCATTCCCAACGGTGCTACCGTTGAGCGCAGCGTGCCGAGCCCGTTCACCAGCGGCAATGAGCTGGTGCTCAACCTGCACCAGCCGGATTTCACCACCGCGCGCCGTTTGGCAGAAACTGTGAACGGAATGTTTGGCCCCGGAGTTGCCAGCCCCATTGATGGCGGTTCCATTAAGGTGCGCACTCCGGTGGATCTGGCCCAGAAAGTGGCATTTGTTTCCGAGCTGGAAAACCTCAATTTTGAACCGGGCAATGCTGCTGCACGCGTAGTGGTAAATGCCCGCACCGGCACCATTGTGATTGGCAGTGAGGTTCATATTCTGCCGGCAGCGGTTGCCCACGGCAGCCTGACCGTCAGCGTGTCGGAAACCCCGGATGTGAGTCAGCCGGAGCCGTTTGCTCGCCGTGGAGAGACTGTAGCGTTTTCCGATTCCGATATTGATATTCAGCAGGAAGAAGCGCGCATGTTTACCATCAAACCCGGCGTGACTCTCGACGAATTGGTGAGTGCCATTAACCGCGTTGGTGCAGCTCCCGGCGACCTGATGGCAATTCTGGAAGCGCTTAAACAAGCTGGCGCACTGCGCGGCGAACTGGTGGTGATCTGATGAATCTGGGTCACTCAACTACTTCCGTTACCGACGGCGCGCTGTTCTCCGATTTCGGCAGCCTCGCCAAGCTGCGCAGTAAGGCCGACAACAATACCGATGCGGCCCTGTCTGAAGTGGCGCAGCAGTTTGAATCATTGTTTGTGCAGATGGTGATGAAATCCATGCGCGAGGCCAGCGAAGCTACTGGCGATGGCGGTCTGTTCAACAGTGAAGAGATGAAATTCCATCAGGGCATGTTTGACCAACAGATGTCCCTGCACCTGTCACAGCAGGGTGGTATTGGTTTGGCGCCAATAATCGAACGCCAGCTGCGCGGACCGGAACCGGTTCAGGGCGGCGAGCTGAAATCCCTGGAACATGACTGGCTGAAAGCGGCACGTAGCAAAGTATTGAGCATGGCCGAGCCTGACCGTACGGCAAAACCTGTGGCGGCCGCTGATTTTTCTTTTGAAGTGACTGAACAAAAAGAGTTCTTACCCGCCAATCAAAAAGAATTTATTCGTGAGCTGTGGCCGCACGCGCAAAAGGCCGGCCTGCAACTGGGCGTTCCCGCTGAAACACTGGTTGCCCAAGCGGCACTGGAAAGCGGTTGGGGGCAGCGAATGATTCGCGGAACCGATGGCGCGGCCAGCTTTAACCTGTTTGGAATTAAGGCACAGGGCAACTGGCAGGGCGACAAGGTTCAGGTATCCACACTGGAATACCGAGACGGCATCGCCCAGCGTGAGCGTGCCAATTTCCGCTCTTACGATTCACTTGCCGGAGCCTTTGACGACTACGTGGCATTTTTGAAAGACCAGCCGCGCTACCAGCAGGCCCTGAACAGTCGCGGAAACAGCGAACAGTTTTTACAGCAACTGCAACAGGCCGGTTACGCCACCGACCCCAACTACGCGGAAAAAATCGGCCGTGTAATGGCCGGTGACGAGTTTGGGGCAGAGGTAGAAAAACTGAAAGCGCGTTCCTACGCGCGAATGATGTAACGAGTATCGGACAAACGTTATGGCAGATATTTTTGGCATTGGTACCTCGGCGTTGCTGTCACTTCAGCAGGCGATCTCGACCACCGGCCACAACATTTCCAACGTAAACACCGAGGGTTACAGCCGTCAGTCGGTGACTTTTGCTACTCGCAATGCACAGGATTTGGGGTCTGGTTACCTCGGCAGTGGTATGGAAGTGCAGAGCATTCGCCGGTCGTACGACGGCTTTCTCGCCGAGCAGGTACTCAACCGCAATTCGTCATACAACTCGCTGGAGAGTTATCACAACCTGGCCGCCCAGCTCGATGGTTTGCTGGGTAATAACACGTCCGGTTTGAGCTCGTCGATGCAGAATTTTTTTGACGCCCTGCAAGGTGTTGCCAACGACCCCACCTCGCTGCCTGCGCGGCAGGTGTTGCTTGGCGAATCGCAAACCATGGTGGATCGGGTTCACTACCTGGATCAGAATTTGCAGGCACTTGAGTCATCTGCCAGTACCAGCATTCAGGCAGCAGTGCAGGAGATTAACGGAATTACTCAGGGCATTGCCGATCTCAACGCTGAAATTGCAGTAGCGACACTGTCCAACCCCGGCAACCCTCCCAATGATTTGCTCGACCAGCGCGATGTACTGGTGAATCACCTGTCGGAAAAAATCGGTGTAAAAACCATTACCCAGGAAGACGGTTCCATCAACGTGCTGGTGGGTAATGGCCAACCGCTGGTGGTGGGTAATCAGGTGCAAATGCTGCAAGCGGTACCCAACAGTTTTATTCCCGCTCGAATGGAAATTGCCTTTGCCGGTTTAACTGACAACGCGATTCTGATTACCGATCAGGTTCGCGGTGGCGAGCTGGAAGGACTGATTAATTTTCGCACCGAAATTCTCGACCAGACCCGCAATGAACTGGGTCGGTTGGTATATGGCTTGACTGAAGTTGTTAACAACCAGCATCAGTTGGGTATTGATTTGAACGGTCAGGTGGGTGGTGAATTTTTTGCACCACTCAGCCCACAGGTACTGGATGGTGTGAACAACAGTGGTACGGCCAATGTTTCCATCACCATTGATGATGCCAGTTCGCTGGACGCCGCCGACTACACCTTGAATTACGACGGTAGCCAATGGGTGCTGCGTAATCATTCAGATAAGAGTGTGCAAACTTTTGCCACCCTGCCGCAGAGCCTGGGCGGTATTACCATCAGCAGCACTGGCATACCGGCAACCGGTGACCGTTTTTATTTGCAGCCACTCAGTACTGCGATCAGCGATTTCGACCTGGTGGTGAACGACGTTAAACAAATTGCTGCCGCAGGTCCATTGCGCGGCAGCAGTGACCTTTCCAATACTGGCAATGCACAAATTACTGACCTGTCGGTAGGGAGCTCGACGGGCATGCCGCTGGCGGGTGATATCACCCTGACTTTTAATCCCAATGCCTTTGGCGCAGGTGTGCCTGGCTGGGATGTAAGCGGCGGTCCGGCTGGCCCGTTGGCCTACGATCCGACCTCCGAGAGTGGCGGCAAAAGTTTTACCCTGAGCGGCTATGGCGATGCCACTTTTAGTGTCTCTGGCGTTCCTGCGGCAGGGGATCGCATTGTTATTTCAAATAACAATGGGGGTATTGGCGATAACAGCAACGCCCTAAAGTTAGCCGGATTGCAGACGACAAAGTTTATGGACGGTGGCAGTGCCTCTGTTGGGGATATGTATGGTCGCACCGTCGCCAAAGTAGGGGTACGCACCAATCAGGCGAAAGTAAATCTCACCACCGAGGAAGGTTTACTTAACAATGCGGTGGAAGCTCAACGCGGTATTTCCGGGGTGAACCTGGATGAAGAGGCGGCCAACCTGATGCGCTATCAGCAGGCTTATCAGGCAGTGGCACAAATCATATCGGCGGCGGATAACATCTTCCAGTCGCTGTTGCAGGCAACGCGCCGTTAGGCACGATTGATTAAGAGACTGAGAATAAAATCATGCGTTTGTCGACTGTACAGATTTACCAGCAGGGTATTAATGCGATCATCGATCAGCAGAATAAACTGACCCGCACCCAATTGCAGATCGCGACCGGGCAGCGCATCAATACCCCGTCCGATGATCCCAGTGGTGCGGTGCGATTGCTGGATATGTCGGAAGAGCTTTCCAAGGTTTCCCAGTACCAGCGTAACAGTGAATTGGCCCAGTCCCAGCTACAAACGGAAGAAGACGCTTTAACTGGTGTAGGTAATGAATTGCAGCGCTTTCGTGAGCTGGTAGTGCAGGCAAATAACGACGTATTGTCCGCTGACCAGCGCGGCAGCATCGCTACCGAATTACGCCAAATCCAGAAACAGGTATTGGCTCTGGCTAACAGCCGAGATGTAAATGGTGACTATTTGTTTGCCGGTTATCAGGTTACCAATACACCATTTTCACTGGCTGGTGGTTCAACAAATTACAGCGGTGATCAAGGCCAGCGTTACGCACAAATTGGTCCTTCTACCCAAGTGCCGATGGGCGACTCCGGCGCAGATGTATTTATGCGAATTTCTGAAGGTAACGGTTTTTTTAAAGCGGATGTAAATCCCGCCAACAGCGGTACCGTGGTAATTGGTTCCACTTCGCGGGACGGTTTGTTTGTGGATGACCAGTACACAGTTGCCTTTAACCAGGCGACACCATCAGATCCCATTACCTATCAGGTAGTTGGTGCTGCCAGCGGTGTGGTGGCCTCCGGGAATTTTATTGAGGGTGACGGGATTTCTTTCAACGGTGCCAGAATTAATCTTACTGGTGTACCGGCCAATGGCGACACTATTGATGTTGCCCCTTCAGGTAACCGCGATATCTTTACGGTAATGGAAAACATTATCACTGCTCTGGAAAACCCGACTTCAACTGCAAGTGAAACGGCTCATTTTCACAATACTGTCAACCGAGGGCTGGAAGGACTGGACTCCACGATTGACCGGGTGTTGGAGGTTCGAGCCAATATCGGTGTGCGCCTGAACAATATCGAGAGCCAGCGCAATATCAACGAGGACTACCAGTTGCAGCTCCAGAATATGGAGTCGTCGCTGAAAGATCTGGATATGGCCACGGCGATCAGTGATTTGAATTTGCAGCAGGTTGCGTTGCAGGCGGCTCAGCAGTCTTATGTGCAGGTGCAAAGACTTTCTTTGTTTCAGATGTTGTAAATATTGGGGTGCGGGATATGGAGAGCGCCTAATACTCTGTGACACGTCGTGAACCCATCCATGGGGACTCGGGGCCAGCATCCATGCTGGCCACGGTCACAGAGTATTAGGCGCTATCCATATCTTCAAGTTACGAGAAATTCTCTGATATCGAATGGGCACAAACTGAGCAAAGTGTCAGGGGGAGCTTTCAAAAACTCTGGCGGCAGGGAAGCCGCCAGAGAGCTACAGGGATGTATGGGAGCCTGCCTGCCCTAGTTGAATACCTCCTGCTAAAGCCATAAAGGTTGAGCCTAAGAAAGCGCCACCCTGCGTTATTCGTCGTTCATTTGGAGTAACCAAATTTCTCTCCTCATGCCTAGTTTGGCACTTTCTTAGTCACAACAGGAAGCATTCAACTAGGGCAAGCAGGCTCGGCTTTTGAAAGGCCACCCTGATACTTTGCGTATTAATTTCTCCAAAGTTGATCCCCAGATCAACCCCATGAAATAAAAAGATTTTCGCAGTTTTCTCCTAGCTAAATTCAGCTCCAATATCAAATTTCCTAAAATTTTTTTCTAAAGGTTCCCAAAGGTTCGTCGCTAAACGGAGTGTCGGAAGCCTTCAGTGAGGTTTTCGGGCGACCATAAAACCACGTGTAACCCCAATACAAAAAAGTGGGGAAACCACAGAGGAACTTGTTATGCCACAGGTAATTAATACCAACATTGCGTCACTGAATACGCAACGCCACCTGAACAGCTCCCAGTCGTCGCAGATGACTTCACTGGAACGTCTGTCTTCTGGTCTGCGTATTAACTCCGCAAAAGACGACGCCGCCGGTCTGGCGATTTCCGAGCGGATGACCTCCCAGGTTCGCGGTTTGAACCAGGCAACCCGTAACGCCAACGACGGTATCTCCCTAGCGCAAACCGCCGAGGGTGCGCTGGGTGAAATCGGTAACAACCTGCAGCGTATTCGTGAATTGGCAGTGCAGTCACGCAACGCAACCAACAGCGCAACCGACCGCGCCGCTCTGAACACCGAAGCGCAAGCGCTGAAAGCAGAAGTTAACCGTATTGCCGACACTACTTCTTTTAACGGTGTAAAACTGCTGGACGGTTCTTTTGCCAACCAGGACTTCCAGGTAGGTGCTAACGTGGGTGACACCATTTCCGTGTCTTCCATCACCGACGCTAATACTAACGCACTGGGTTCAACCACTGCTGTTGAAGTAACCAATACCGTTAGTGCTAACGCCGCTCTCGACGGTACCACCAACAGCGTGACCATCAACACTGTAAACATCGGCGCAATTGCCGACGGTGGCAGTGCTGCTGGTCAGGCTGCTAATGTTGCTGACGCAATCAACGCCGTGTCTGACCAGACTGGTGTTTACGCCGTAGTTGATGGTGCTGACCTGACTATCGCCAGTAACAGCGATGTGACTGTTGGTTTTACCGGTACTGCCGCTGCTGCAAACACTGGTTTGACTGCAGGTGTTAACGCTGCAACTACCCAAGCCGGTTTTGAAAACCTCGACATCAGTACCAGTGCTGGCGCCGATGTGGCGATTAACCAAATGGACAAAGCGCTGGAATCGGTAAACACCGCTCGCGCTGAGTTGGGTGCGGTACAGAGCCGTTTTGATTCGGTAATTGCCAACAACCAGACTACGTCAGAAAACCTGTCTGCTGCTCGTTCACGTATTCAGGATACTGACTTTGCTGCTGAATCTGCTTCGTTGTCTCGCGCACAGGTGCTGCAGCAAGCGGGTACTGCAATGCTGGGTCAGGCTAACCAGCTGCCGCAAAACGTGTTGGGTCTGTTGCGTTAATAGAATACCCACCTCCTGTAATTGTTGTCGCTATACAGACAGCAATCGCAGATTAAAAAGGATGGCTTCTGCCATCCTTTTTTCTTTTTGGATGCCGTAAAAAATAGCTAATAAATAAGTGTGTATTTAAAAATTCTCTATAAAGAAAAGTAGTGTTTTGCCGCTAACTATTGAGAGATAAAAGCGTTACTCCTGTTCGGGTGCTTTTCTAACAAAAGGAATATAACTGTGCCTCAGGTTATCAATACCAATATCGCTTCGTTGAACACGCAGCGGCATTTAAACAGTTCCCAGTCGTCACAAATGACTTCGCTGGAGCGACTGTCTTCCGGTTTGCGCATTAACTCGGCAAAAGACGATGCTGCCGGATTGGCAATTTCCGAGAGGATGACTTCACAGGTTCGCGGTTTGAATCAGGCAACCCGTAACGCCAACGACGGTATTTCTCTGGCGCAAACTGCTGAAGGTGCATTGGGTGAAATCGGTAACAACCTGCAGCGTATTCGCGAGCTGGCGGTTCAGTCTCGCAACGCCACCAACAGTGCCACCGACCGCGCCGCTTTGAATACAGAAGCTCAGGCGTTAAAAAGTGAAGTTGATCGCATCGCCAATACCACCTCATTTAACGGTGTGAAATTATTGGATGGGTCTTTTTCCAATCAGGATTTTCAGGTGGGTGCAAACGTTGGTGACACTATTTCTGTATCGGGAATTGTGGATGCGAATGTGGATGCGCTGGGTACCCAGACCGGGACAACCACTGGCGTGCGGTACACCGGGGGAGATATTCCGGATGATGCAAGCTCCGTCGGTGGTGGTGGTTATGATGTTGCCATGGTTGCCAATGATTTGACCATCAATGGTGTCGATATCAATGGGCCAGATGCTGGTGGTTTTGCTATCGAGGCCTCGGCGGCAGCACGTGCCAGTAAATTGGTAACGGCGATTAATGGCTACAGTGGTACTACTGGGGTGACAGCACAATTGAGTGTTAGTGGCAATGGTGTGGAGCTTACCTCTGCCGATGGCAGCGATATTGTCATTTCATCCAATTTTCCGCTGACCTCTCAAGAGCTTCAAAATATGACCGGCCTGACAATAGGCACCTATACTACCGGCACCAACGGTGTGGCGTTGAATGCCACCACCAACGGTTTCTCTTCGCTGGATATTAGTACGGCCAGTGGTGCGGATGCGGCGATTACCAGCATGGATTCGGCGCTGGAGGCGGTTAATACCGCTCGCGCTGAACTGGGTGCGGTGCAGAGTCGATTTGACTCGGTAATTGCCAATAACCAAACAACATCGGAAAACCTGTCCGCTGCCCGTTCACGGATTCAGGACACCGACTTTGCCGCTGAATCTGCCGCGCTGTCTCGCGCTCAGGTGTTACAGCAAGCTGGCACAGCGATGTTGGGTCAGGCGAATCAGTTGCCGCAAAACGTGCTGGGGCTGCTTCGTTAAGATTTGTAGTTTAGCTAAATCAGGCGACCTATATGGTCGCCTTTTTTGTATCGAAAAATAAATGCAGAAAATTTAAATTTTTCCTAAAGACTTGAGAATAGACGTCGCTAATAAAGTGGACGGAAGGCAGTAGTCACTTCCACAAGCGAAAAAATATAACCGCAACTCCCCACCGGGAAAAGCGGGGAGAGTAGAGGAAAAGATCATGCCACAGGTAATTAACACTAACATCGCGTCGCTGAATACCCAGCGTCACCTGAACAGCTCACAGTCTTCTCAAATGACTTCTCTGGAGCGTCTGTCTTCCGGTCTGCGTATTAACTCTGCAAAAGACGACGCTGCTGGTCTGGCGATCTCTGAGCGTATGACTTCCCAGGTTCGCGGTCTGAACCAGGCGACTCGTAACGCCAACGACGGTATTTCTCTGGCGCAAACCGCTGAGGGTGCACTGGGTGAGATCGGTAACAACCTGCAGCGTATTCGTGAGCTGGCAGTACAGTCTCGCAACGCCACCAACAGTGCAACCGACCGTGCCGCTCTAAACACCGAAGCGCAAGCACTGAAAAGCGAAGTTGACCGCATCGCCAACACCACATCTTTTAACGGTGTAAAACTTTTGGACGGCTCTTTCGCCAACCAGGATTTCCAGGTGGGTGCCAACGTAGGTGACACTATTTCCGTAAGTGGTATTGCTGATGCCAACGCTGATCAGCTGGGTTCCTACACTGTTGTTGAGCAAACCGGTACCGTTACTGCTGGTGATAACAGTGCAACCCACACTTTTGATCTGACGGTTGCAGGTTCTACAACGTCTATCTCTATCACTAACGATGCTTCAGCCGATGCGGATGAGGCAGGTGCAGCTCTTGTGGCGGCCATCAATGCGGAAACCAGTAATACCGGTATTACTGCTGCTTACGATACGGCCACCGACGCACTGACGGTGACCAGTGTTTCCGGCGAAGCGTTCACCTTGACCGAAACCACCAGCCCTGCTCCGACTACTGATGTGCTTGCCGCAGATATCACTGCAACTACTGCTGATACTCAAACTCGCACCGGTTTCAGTGCTCTGGATATCACCACTGCTACCGGCGCTGACGAGGCTATCCTGCAAATGGATGCGGCGTTGAAGTCTGTAAACACCGCTCGTGCCGAGCTGGGTGCGGTACAGAGTCGTTTTGACTCGGTAATTGCCAACAACCAGACCACGTCTGAAAACCTGGCTGCTGCCCGTTCACGTATTCAGGACACAGACTTTGCTGCTGAATCTGCATCACTTTCCCGTGCACAGGTTCTGCAACAAGCCGGTACTGCGATGCTGGGTCAGGCAAACCAGCTGCCGCAAAACGTACTCGGACTGTTGCGTTAATTTCACAACTCTAAGTTGTAAAAAACAGCAACAAAAAGGCGACCGATCCGGTCGCCTTTTTTATGCATTAAAAAATGTGAAAAAGTTGACAAATTATTTAAAAAAAGACTAAAGGCCGCAAAAAAAAGGTCGCTAATAATATTGAAGGAAGGCAGTAGTTAACTTCCCGAGGTGAAAAATAATTGACCGCAACTCCCCGATTGGGAACAGCGGGGAGAATAGAGGAAAAATCATGCCACAGGTAATTAACACTAATATCGCGTCGCTGAATACCCAGCGTCACCTGAACAGCTCACAGTCTTCTCAAATGACTTCTCTGGAGCGTCTGTCTTCCGGTTTGCGTATTAACTCTGCAAAAGACGATGCCGCGGGTCTGGCGATCTCCGAGCGTATGACTTCCCAGGTTCGCGGTCTGAACCAGGCGACTCGTAACGCCAACGACGGTATTTCCCTGGCGCAAACCGCTGAAGGTGCACTGGGTGAAATCGGTAATAACCTGCAGCGTATTCGTGAGCTGGCTGTACAGTCTCGCAACGCCACCAACAGCGCCACCGACCGCGCCGCCCTGAACACTGAAGCGCAAGCACTGAAAAGCGAAGTTGACCGTATTGCCAATACCACTTCTTTTAACGGTGTAAAACTGCTGGATGGTACTTTTGCCAACCAGGATTTCCAGGTAGGTGCCAACGTGGGTGACACCATTTCTGTGTCTTCCATCACCGATGCCAACGTTGCTGCACTGGGTAACACCGCTGTATCTACCACCACTACCGCAGCCACCAACGGTGTAACCGGTGATGGTACTAACAACGTAACTATCAACACCGTAAACGTTGGTGCGGTTGCTGCCGGTGCCAACGCTACCGAACAGGCCAGCAACTACGCTGATGCCATCAACGCGGTTTCCGATCAGACCGGTGTTTACGCCACTACTGATGGCGCTGACCTGACCCTGACCAGCACCAGCGACATCACTGTTGCCCTGAACGGTACCGGTGCGACTGACCTGGCTGGTCTGGCGAGCTCCACTGTTGCTGCCAATGGCTTTGACGATCTGGACATCACTACTGCTGCCGGTGCTGATGTAGCCATCGTGCAAATGGATGAAGCGCTGAAGTCTGTGAACACCGCGCGCGCCGAGTTGGGTGCGGTACAGAGTCGCTTTGACTCGGTAATCGCCAACAACCAGACCACCTCTGAAAACCTGTCTGCTGCGCGTTCGCGGATTCAGGATACTGACTTCGCTGCCGAATCTGCTGCACTGTCTCGCGCACAGGTGCTTCAGCAAGCCGGTACTGCGATGCTGGGTCAGGCGAACCAGCTGCCGCAAAACGTACTGGGTCTGCTGCGTTAAGCCGCACTCTGGTACAGACTTTATTTAAGTCGAGGGGGCGGCCAGCGATGGCTGCTCCCGCTTTGGTTTTAGGAACCTCTGGATAGCCTAAGGATTTTTGGGCGCTTGGAGTTCCCCAACACCGTGATTTCTGAGCAGTAGCTGAAAACGGTAATTGTGTTAACTGGTAAAAAAGTAAGCCATTTATCGCAACCTATATTCAACAGGCTATCGCTGAAAGGTAAACAAGATGACGGATATCACCAAACTCAGTTCCATGGACCCGGCATTGGTGTCGGCGGTAAGTAATACTGCCGCTGTAAATGTTCGTACCGAGCGGCAAGTTGCCACTGACAGCGGCAAATCGTTGCCGTCAGAACAGGCAAAAGAACCGCCAACGGAAGAGCAGGTGGATGATGCAGTCCATCGTATTGCTAATTTTGTTCAAAATGTGAGTCGCGATCTGGAGTTTTCAGTGGATCAGGAAAGTGGCCGTACGGTGATGACGGTAACAGACCGAATCACACAAGAAGTCGTGCGCCAGGTGCCTTCCGAGGAGGTTTTGGAAATGTCCAGAATCGTCAAACGGATTACCCCGGACTCGGCGCGTGGTTTATTGCTGCAAAGCGAAGCCTGATTTTCAGATATTTTTACAACTTTTCAAAACTTGGCATCGCCTTTGCTTAGTGTCTGTCAGGGTTAAAAACCCCTATTACTATTTGAATTTTTAGAGCCGAATATTTTCGGTCAGCAGATGCTGCAACAGCGATTCGAATAGCGTCATTTCTTTATTTTTGATACCGGAAGTGACACACAACAGAATGCAAAACAGAGGCAAATATGGCAGCGATTACCGCTAGTGGATTAGGATCGGGACTCGACGTTAACGGACTGGTGACCCAGTTGGTGGCGGCCGAGCGTTCTGCTGCCGACCTGCGTCTTGACCGCAAAGAGCTGGTGGCCAATGCCCAGCTTACCGCCTTTGGTGCAATGAAAAGTGCACTGTCCACCTTTCAAAGCTCACTGTCAAAGCTGACTTCGCCCACCACTTATCAAAAGATGAAAGCCACCACCAGCGATGAAACGGTGGCCACTCTTACTGCCAGCGCCGGGGCGGCAGTGGGTGCTTACGATATGGAAGTGAGCCAACTGGCCAAGCCACAGTCGCTGGCTTCCGGTTCATTTGACTCCACATTGGATACCGTCGGATTGGGTGAGATTACCTTCCGTTTTGGTACTACCGACTACAACTCCGGCACTGATACTTACAATAGTTTTAGCGTTAACGCCAAAAAATCCTCGGCCACCATCACCATCGACGCTACCAATAACACCCTCGAAGGTATTCGCGACACAGTAAATAATGCCGACATCGGTGTGCGAGCCAGTATCGTTAATGACGGTACCGGCTACCGCCTGCTGTTCAGCAGTGAAGACAGCGGTGCTGCCAACAGCATGGAAATATCGGTCAGTGACCTGGAAGGTGGTGACACTGATAACAGCGGTTTATCACAGCTGGCGTTTAACCAGAATGCAACCAACATGAGCCAGACCGTCGCCGGTCAGGATGCTCTGTTAACCATTAATGGCCTGGCAGTAAGTAGTCCCAGTAATGAAGTGGAAGGGGCAATTCAGGGCGTTACCCTGGATCTCAAGAAAACTACCAGCGGCAGCCCGGTTGCACTGGAAGTGGCCAACGACGAAGTGGCCGTGCGTACCGCCATTGTCGGGTTGGTTGAAGGTTACAATAAATTTATGGACGTGGTGATTCAGCACGCCAACTTTAATAAAGAAGATGGTTTTGGTGGCATTCTGCAGGGGGATGCTACCCAGCGCACCATCACCAGCCAGCTGCAGCAGATGCTAACCAGTGCCGTTACTGGCATCAGTGATGAATTCTCGACACTTGCCGATTTTGGCATCAAAACCAAAAGTGACGGAAAACTGGAATTTGATAATGCCAGGTTGGTAGAAGTGGTGGGTGAACACTTTGACGATATCGCCGGTATGTTTGCCGCAGTTGGCAAGCCCAGCGATACGCTGCTTAAATTTGTCGGTTCCGGGGATGAGACAGCTGTTGGTGATTACGACGTTGAGATAACCCAGTTGGCAACGCGCGGCACTTACAGTGGCACTGGTGTATTGCCCGACTTTGCTGGTGGCAGCTCGCTGGTAATCGACGCTGATAACGACACTTTTGATATTCGCATCGACGGTTTGTTGGCGGAAGGGATTTCCCTGACACAGGGCACCTATAGTTCCGGTGAAGAGTTAGCTGCAGAGTTGCAGTCGAAAATTAATGGTGCCAGCGCACTTGCTCAAGTGGGTACTGCTGTCACAGTTACCTACGACTCCGTCAACAATCGTTTTGATATTCAATCCGACCAATACGGCTCCAGTTCCAAGGTGGAGTTTGTCACAGTCGACACCAATACCGCCGCCACGCTGGGTTTTTCCGTGGGCGAGGGAGTTAATGGCGTTAACGTCGAAGGCACAATTAATGGTGTAGCTGCGAAAGGGGTGGGGCAGTTGCTCACTGGTGCTGACGATACCGATGCTGAAGGTTTACAGATAGAAGTACTTGGTGGCGCACTGGGAAGCCGGGGCAATGTTTCTTTCACGCGCGGTATAGCCGATCAGCTGCACACCCTGGTTGGGCAAATTCTTGACGCCGATGGCCCGCTGGACTCTCGCACCGAAAGTATTAATCAGCGTCTGGAAAGCATTACCAATGACAAGGCACGACTCGACCGACGTATGGAAGAGGTCGAGGCGCGTTATCGCAAACAGTTTACCCAGCTGGATTTACTTATTTCACAAGCGACCAGCACCCAACAGTTTTTAACCCAGCAACTTGCCGCATTGCCGGGCGCATATTCCGGCAGCAGTGATGGTTAACGACACACCAGAATAAATAACAGGAACAGAGAAAAATGAATGCAAACAGTGCTCTTCAGCAGTATCGAAATGTAGGCAATCAAAGTGCGGTTATGGATGCGTCTCCTCATCAGTTGGTGGCCATGTTGTTCAACGGCGCTTTACAGCGCATAGCCGAAGCAAAAGGCCATATCGACCGCAACGAAGTGTCGTTAAAAGGTGAAAAAATCAGCAAGGCCATTGCCATTGTTGACAGCCTGCGCGCCAGTCTTGATCACGAAGTGGGTGGCGAAGTGACCCAGAACCTGCACAGCTTGTACGACTACATCGAAAGTCGACTGATGAAAGCAAACCTGAACAGCAGCCAGGAAATTCTTGATGAAGTGGCAGGGCTGATTCGCGAAGTGAAATCGGGCTGGGATGAGATCCCTGAAGAGATGCGACACAAAGGTGGCAAATAGTTTTAACAGACCCAATCGAGCTGGAAAAGAATTAATGAACAGAGAACAGATCGAATCTCGCGAGCGTCGTCTTGAGCAGGTGATTGCCCTTTCCCAGGAGATGCTCGATAGCGCCGATCGCGGCCAGTGGGATGAATTTGTCAGTCTGGAACAGCGCCGCCGTCCCGATATGCTGGCCTGCTTTGACTTACCGGTTTCGGCAACTGAGGCCCCGCGAGTGCGAGCCCATATTGAGCAGTTAATGGCATTGAATGAGCGACTGACAACCGTGTTGCAAACTGCTCGCGAAGAGAGTGCTCGTCAATTTCGCAATCTGCAGAAAGGGCGCTCGGCGGTGCATGCCTACGCCAGTGCCGGTTAGGCATTATACTTTTTATGGAATTCTGTTTGGGAGCTGAGAAATGAATACCGTTGAATATAATGCCATGCTCGACAAGTTGTTTGGCGATGCCACGGTTTATAGCGCACCACTGGTGGTGGATTGGCAGGTAGTGGATCAGTTTCCCGATGCGGTTCAGTGTACCGTGCTTGCTGAGCGGAATGAGCGGTTGCTGAGGGCCGCAGCAGCAATTGATGATCACTCGATGGATCTGTCTGAAGATCACAGTGAACTGGCCGGTGAAGTGATGCGGCTGGAGTTAAAAGTAAATCTGTTGATAGAGCTCACCGGCCAACTTCTTGGCCAAAAATTATCCTTACCCGCAGCAGTCCCGGTACGCCTCAGCAGTCGAGGGGTAGAGTGGTCGGATGGGCGGTTGCCACAGGCTGATGAGCGGCTACTGGTGTCTATCTATTTGTATCCATCCATTCCAACACCCCTGCAGTTTTATGGAACAGTGTTTCATATTGAGGAGAAAAGTGAACCTAAAGTGATTGTTTCATTCCATGAGGTGGGGGTGGGAGTTGAGAACTTCCTGGACCGCTTTTTGTTCCGTCAACACAGGCGATACGTGGCTCAGCACGCTGGCAGGGGATAACTGAAGTTATCCACAGTCTGACATAACGTTTTATTGGCACAAGTCCCCGCAAGTAGAACATCCGTCACTATTTTTCTGTGAACTACGTCGAATTATTGACGTGTAACAGTTCCCCCCTACAATGCCTGCATGGAAATTAATGGCTAGTTACCCGCCAGCTTTACCTCTTAAGTAAGAGTTACACGGAAGTCCTAAGTAAGGTGCAACAGACTGTAATTTCAGGCTGTATGAAGTAAAACAAAAAAATTTGGACCAAATTCAATGAACAATGCCATTTGTGGCAATGTTTGATTGCTTTGGTACCAGAGAATAAATTTGGAGCCCTTTAAATGGAGCTCCACACCAAGGGTTAACAACAATGTCAGTACAACAAAAAGCTCAGGTGCTTTTGATAGAGCCTGTGAGTGAGCGAAGTCGTGCCCTCAAAACAGTCCTCGAATTTCTCGAGTATCCTGTTGTTGAGTGTGAAAGCATCAATAGCTGGCACTCCGAATTAGACTCCGATACACCTTTGTTGGCAGTCATGTTCGGGGAAGATCTGGCCTCTGTTCCTGACTTTCGAAGTGTTTACCCAGGTGTCCCAATTTTTATGCTGAAGGATTCAGCCCAGGGAGCCGTCACTCAGCCTCTCAACAATGACATGAAAGGCACCCTCACTTTTCCTCTCCAATACAAACAGGTTGTTGATTCCCTGCATCAGGCAGAGATGGCGTTGGCAATGCCGAAACACGTCAAGGAAAAAACTTCTTTGCATCTTTTTCGAAGCCTGGTTGGCTCGAGCGATAAAATTCAGCAGGTGCGCCAGCTGGTTCGACAGGTGGCAAATACTGAAGCGAATGTGTTGATACTTGGCGAGTCCGGAACCGGTAAAGAGGTGGTTGCGCGCAATATTCATTACCACTCTGGTCGTCGCAACGGCCCGTTCGTACCAGTCAATTGTGGTGCAATCCCCGCAGAGCTGCTGGAGTCAGAATTGTTCGGCCATGAAAAGGGCGCGTTTACCGGTGCAATCAGTGCACGCCAGGGGCGCTTCGAAATGGCTGAAGGTGGCACCCTGTTCCTGGACGAAATTGGCGATATGCCCCTGCCAATGCAGGTAAAGTTATTGCGTGTTCTTCAGGAGCGCACTTTTGAACGAGTAGGCAGCAACAAAAGTATCAAAGCGAATGTGCGAATTCTGGCAGCTACTCACCAAAACCTTGAAGAGCACGTTGCGGAAGGAAAATTCCGTGTTGATTTGTTTTACCGCCTCAATGTATTTCCCATCGAAATGCCAAGCCTTAAGCAGCGCCCGGAAGATGTGCCGCTGTTAATTCAGGAATTTGTTGCTCGTATGGAGGGTGAGAGGCGTGGCTCGGTTGGCTTGAATCAGTGTGCTATGGCTGCTTTGTCCCAGTACGATTGGCCTGGCAATGTTCGTGAATTAGCTAACCTGATTGAGCGCATGGCTATTTTGTACCCGGGTAAAACCGTAAAACATACGGACTTGCCAGAAAAGTATCTTCGCGATGTCGACTTAACAAAAATTGCTGAAGTCGAAACCCCGAATAACAGTATCAATGATGACCCGTTCCTGCCCAGTGGCGGTGCTCGCCTGCCTCGTAGCGGTGTGGATCTCAAAGAGTATCTCAGTAATATGGAAGTCGAGTTAATCAACCAGGCTTTGCGTGACTCTGACTGGGTTGTTGCCCGAGCAGCCAAATTATTGGGGTTACAAAGAACCACTCTGGTGGAGAAGATCCGCAAGTACGATATTACTCAAGAGGATATGGCGTCAGGTTTTTGACTTGGTGCCATTGCCTAATCCCTAACATTCTGTTTTTAATGGGTTTTTATTTTTCGGCACACTAATTGCTTGTTCTGTGATGTGAAGTTGGCCGCCAATCGGCCAACGCAAAATGAGCAGAACCATGAGCGATCAACCCAAACTGACAGCGCAGCAACTCGAAGAAGCTTTTGCAGCTTTTAATCGGGTTTCCCATGAGCTGGATACCAGTTACCGCGCTCTGCAGGAGCGTGTCGCTCAACTCACCGATGAACTTACCGAAGCCCGCAGCGCTCGCCTTAAAGAGCTGGCGGAAAAAGAACGTCTGGCCAATCGTTTGGCATTGTTGATGGGCGCACTACCCGGTGGTGTAGTAGTGCTCGATCCCAACCATCATGTTCGCGAAGTGAATCCGGAAGCAGCGGAAATGCTTGGGTTTCCACTGGCTGGACGTCCCTGGAAAGAGATTGTCGACCGCAACGCCAGTGATATTCCAGGCGATGAACACGAGTTGATATTGCGCGATGGTCGCCACCTGAGTATTACCCAGCGCTCATTGCCAGATGTGAATGAGCGCGTGATTCTGCTCACCGACATCACCGAAATGGTGGCACTGAAAGCGCGGGTGGATCGAGAAGAACGCCTGTCGGCGATGGGCGAAATGGCCGCGCGACTGGCGCACCAGATTCGTACCCCACTCAGCTCCACACTTCTATACATGCCGCAAATAAGCCGCGCGGATTTGCCGCCAGCAGATCGTGAACGAATCAGCGACAAAGTGATGGGACGGTTGCGCCATATGGAGCAGCTGGTTAACAGCATGCTCACTTTTGTGCGCGGCGGTGCCTGTGGTGCCGAGGCAATGTCGATTGGTGAGTTGCTTAATTCCGTTGCGGATATCGCTGAGCAACAACTCGCTGCGGTAAATGGCCAGCTGTGCCTGACCGTTCCGCAACCGGATGTGGAATTGCAGGGCAATCGCGAAGCACTGCACAGTGCACTGCTCAACCTGGTAGACAACGCCATTGATGTGGTGGGCGAAGACGTCTGCCTGGAACTGCTGGCCAAAACCGACGAAAACCAGTTGACCATATGTCTGCGCGATAACGGTCCCGGTGTCGATCGTGCTATTCGCAGCAAAATTTTTGATCCGTTTTTTACCACTCGCGTGCAAGGTACAGGGTTGGGGCTGGCGGTGGTCGCGATGACCATTCGCGCTCACGGCGGCACCATCGAAGTAAATGACGCCCCGGCAATTGATGGTGAGGGCGGTGCAGAGTTTCGCATCAGCTTGCCACTGCACGCCGAAAAAATGGCCGACGACCCTGGTGCGGGGATGTGGGCACGGCAGAGTAATAGTGTCAGTCAGGGAGTTGGTAATACTGAGAAAAAAGCACTGACTGACGACATAAATTAATAATTTTTGGATAAAAAAATTAAGAGGCTGAGCCATGAAAAAATCACGAGTACTGGTAGTAGAGGACGACGCAACCCTGCGCGAAGCGCTGTGCGACACCCTTGAGTTTGCCGGATTCAGTGTGATCCACGCGTGTGACGGCAAGCAGGCGATGGAACTGCTGCGCAATGAACGCGTTGGATTGGTGGTCAGCGATGTTCAGATGGCGGCAATGGATGGTCACACTCTGCTGCGCCAGATTAAAGGCCGCTGGCCTGAACTGCCGGTAGTATTGATGACTGCATACGGCAGTATTGAGCGTGCCGTAGATGCAATGCGTGATGGCGCGGCGGACTATCTGGTAAAACCGTTTGAAGCGGAAGTGCTGGTGGAAATGGTCAGTCGCTTTATCGTCGATAATTCGACGCCGGCAGGAGATCTGGTAGCGGAAGATCCTCGCACTTTGCAGTTGGTGGAACTGGCAGGTCGCGTTGCCAATTCCGATGCCACCGTAATGATCAGTGGTGAATCCGGTTCGGGTAAAGAGGTGTTTGCCCGTCTGATTCATAACCAGTCACCGCGTAAGGAAAACCCTTTTATTGCCATTAACTGTGCGGCGATTCCGGAGAGCATGCTGGAGTCGGTACTATTCGGTTATGAAAAAGGTGCATTTACCGGAGCGTACCAATCCCGCGCCGGTAAATTTGAACAGGCCCAGGGCGGCACACTGCTGCTGGATGAAATTTCCGAAATGGATCTGTCACTGCAGGCAAAATTGCTGCGGGTTTTACAGGAGCGCGAAGTGGAGCGTCTGGGCAGTCAGAAGCAGGTAAAACTGGATGTGCGCGTACTGGCCACCACCAACCGCAATCTGCGCGACGAAGTGGCCGAAGGTCGCTTCCGTGAAGACCTGTTTTATCGCCTCAACGTTTTTCCCTTGCAACTGCCGCCGCTGCGCGAGCGTCCGTTTGATATTGCGCCAATCGCGCGCAGCTTTGTCGAACGTTACGCACCGGCCGGTTCTGGCATGCAGTTCAGCCGCGAGGCCGAGCAGAAGCTGACCCAATACGCCTGGCCCGGTAATGTTCGCGAACTGGAAAACGTGGTACAGCGTGCACTGATTCTCTGCGTCGGCAACGTAATTCATCCGCAGGATTTGCACTTTGAACATGCTGAATCGGCACCGGTTAATCAGGTAATGGCAGCCCCTGTTCAAGCTGCTGCACAGGTCGAACAAGAAAGCGGCAGCCAGCTGGGCAACGAAATGAAAAACCGCGAACAAGCGCTGATTATCGAGGCGTTGGAAGCGGAAAACGGTCGCCGCAAAGAGGCCGCTGCACGCCTCGGCATCAGCCCGCGCACACTGCGTTATAAACTGGCCAAACTGCGAGAGCAGGGCGTTTCCATTCCGGGTCTGGCTCCGGCCTGATTCGAAATTCGAGAGTGACTGAATTATGAGCAATATGGACGTCAATCAAATGCTGGCCCAGATGCGGGTGATGGCCACCCAGGCATCTGGCGGCGTTGAATCATCGCAGGCTGCAGGTGCAGTAGCCGGTGCAGAAAAACCTGACTTTGGGAAAATGCTGGCCGAGTCAATTGAGTCGGTCAACGAGACCCAAGCCGAAGCGGCACAACTGAAAAAAGCGTTTGAAGCTGGTGAGCCCGGTGCGGAGTTGCCGGAAGTAATGGTTGCGGTGCAAAAGGCCAGTCTCTCCTTTCAGGCGATGACGCAGGTGCGCAATAAATTACTCTCCGCCTATCAGGAAGTGATGAACATGCAGGTTTGAGCTATTGCGCTTGTTGCTGCGGCGTTAAAAACTTTTTCAAGGCAGTCATGTGCTATTGCACACTCCCGCTTTTCAAAAGTTTTTGCCTTGCATCAACGGCGCTCATAACGCTCAAACGGTTTGTGATTGATTAATATTTTTAAAAAGTAAAAACAGAAATGGCACTCGTAAATACTGAAAAAGCGGCCCGGCAATTTGAAGCATTCAGCGGCCTGCCAATGCTCAGGCAACTTGGTTTAATGGCCGGTCTGGCCGCCAGTGTGGCATTGGGGGTTTGGGTGGTGAACTGGTCGCAAAGCCCCAGTTTTGTGCCATTGTATGGAGGGTTGTCATCTCAGGATGCTGCCGAGGTTGTGCAGATTCTTCAGCAAAGTGGCACTGAATATGAGATCGACGGCAGCACTATTTCCGTGCCCGCCGAGAAGGTTCATGAAACCCGTTTGAAATTGGCAAGTGAAGGTGTGCCTCGTGCCGAGAAAGAGGGTGGTTTTGAGCTTCTCGATCAGGAGCAGCCATTTGGTACCAGCAGCTTTATGGAAAAGGCGCGCTACAACCGCGCCCTTGAAGGCGAACTGAGTCAGTCGATCACTACGTTGGCCAGTGTTCAGGCCGCGCGGGTTCACCTCGCCATTCCCAAGCGATCCGTATTCGCCCGTCGAGGCGATTCCGCCAGTGCGTCAGTACTGGTTAACCTCTTTCCCGGACGAGTACTCACTGAAGACCAGGTTGCCGGTATTGTTCACTTGATCTCGTCCAGTGTGCCCGATATGCCAGCGGAAATGGTTTCTGTGGTGGATCAGCAGGGTCGGTTGTTGACCCGTTCGAAAAAAGATTCTCATCTTGCTGCCAGTTCCGAACAGTTCCGTTTTATGCGCGAGGTGGAAAGCAATTACAGCCAGCGCATTGTCGAGCTGTTGACTCCAATGGTGGGCCCGGACCGTGTCAGTGCGCAGGTTAGTGTGGAGATGGATTTTACCCACGCGGAAAAAACCAGCGAACAGTTCCAGCCGATTCGTAACGGTATTCGTAGTGAGCAGATGGTGGAAGAGACCAGTTCAGGCTCCAATAGTGGTGGCGGTATTGCCGGTGCACTGTCGAATTCACCACCCACCGCAGATGCTTCACCACCGGAAGAGGGAGGCGCCGCCGAGCAGAGTCAGCAGGCCAGCAGTACTACAAACACCACTCGTAATTATGAGTTGAATAAAGTAATCAGCCATGTGCGAGAAGCACCGGGTGCGATCAAGCGTCTGTCAGTTGCGGTAGTGGTGGATTATATCGACCAGCGGGGCAGCGATGGGAAACTGACGCGCACACCTTTGAGCGATCAGGAGATTAATCGAATCGAAGCGCTGGTCCGCGATGCAGTGGGTTTTTCAGAGATGCGTGGCGACAGTATTAATGTGGTCAATGCACCATTCCGCCAGGATCAGATTGAATTTCAATTGGACGACAATACCCCGCCAAAAACAACGGTGGAAGAGATTCTCGATAACCCGCGCTACGTGGGGTGGGGCAAACAGTTGGCTGGAGTCCTGGCCATTCTGGTGTTGATTTTTGGGGTGTTGAGACCGGTATTGCGCAGCCTGGCAACGGTACAACCTGCTAATTCGAAACCGGCACTGGCAGCTGCTGGCGCGGGTAATGATGATGCACCTGCACTTCCGGATCGCAGTATGGACGAAGATCAGGTAAGCCTGAGTGCGCCGCAGTTGCAATTGCCGAATCAGGTGGATCGCAACAATTACGAACAGCAGCTGACCATGGCTCGCTCAGTGGTAAAAGAAGATCCCAAGCGAGTGGCCCAGGTAGTTAAAGGCTGGCTGGATAGTTAATTAGAGTGAACAGGCCCTAGACGACAGATGCCAAAAATAATTTCCGGCGATCAGACAACCGAATTCAAGAAGTGGGATGTACCCTCAGTAAATAGCAGTCAGGGTTCTACCTTGCTTTCAAAAGATGGGCTGTCAGGTACAGAACCATCCCCTGAGCCTGAAGCGCCATCGCCCATCACCCAGCAAGAGCGAGAAGCCATCGAAAAGCAGGCTCATGCCAAGGGCTATCAGATGGGGCGCTGGGAAGGTATGAACGCTGGCCGGGAAGAACTGGAAAAGCAGGGCGAGCAATTTAAAAAATTGTGTGAGTCGCTCAGTAATCCACTGGCAAAACTGGATGAAGAGGTTCAGCGAGAACTGGTTCTGTTGGCTGGAGCAATGGCCGGTCAATTGGTTCGCCGTGAGCTGAGTGTAAATCCGGATATTCTCAATAATATTGTCGCTTCCGCTGTAACTGCACTGCGCACGACTTCCCGTCGTGTTCATATTTATCTCAACCCGGTCGATGCCGCGCTTGTTGCTGATATTTTGTCGTCTCCCGATCCTGAGCAGCACTGGCAAGTAGTTGAGTCTCCGGAGCTGAGAGAGGGGGATGTGCGAGTAGAAGCTAATAATGCCCACATTGATCTCAGTATGCGCAGCCGTCTTTATCACCTTGTGGGTAATCTACTGAATAGCACCCCGGAACATATTGCTGACGAAATTGATCCGGTTTTGGATAGCGTTTTTGAGTGCGACAACTGCGAGCAAAACTTGCTTCTTCTAAAGAGCGATAAGCACCAATGAATGATTTTCAAGGTGCTCGCAGTGGTGGCAATCTCGCTTCCCGTCTGGCAGAAATGCGCGGCCAGCTGCGTGAGCCGGAGCCGATGGTGGAAGGAAAGCTCACCCGTATGGTGGGCCTCACTCTGGAAGCGGCAGGCTGCCGTGCTGCAGTAGGCAGCTGTTGCCGGGTCGTAGTGGATTACGGGGAGGATATTTATGCTGAGGTGGTTGGTTTTCATGACGATCGCCTGTACTTGATGCCGATCGGTGATATTCGCGGTGTACAACCCGGTGCCCGTGTTATTCCACTTGGGCAGGGTAGTGAGGTCTTTGTCGGCGATGGCCTGCTTGGCCGGGTGATTGATGGCGCCGGTCATCCCTTAGACGGGAAAGGACCGATTCAAGGAGATAGCCATGTGCCTCTGCTTGGCCAAAGCACCAACCCTTTAAGCCGTGCCCCGATTCGTGAGCCGCTGGATACTGGCGTTCGTGCAATCAACGCACTGCTCACTGTTGGCCGTGGTCAGCGTATGGGGCTATTTGCTGGTAGTGGTGTTGGTAAATCCACCCTGCTTGGTCTTATGACACGATACACGGATGCGGATGTCATTGTGGTGGGTTTGATTGGTGAGCGGGGTCGCGAGGTACAGGAATTTGTTGCGGAAATTCTTGGCCCGGAGAGTTTGAAACGCGCGGTGGTGGTAGCAGCGCCAGCTGATGATTCACCATTGATGCGTATGCACGGTGCCTGGCGCGCCACGGCTATTGCCGAGTATTTTCGTGCCCGTGGATTGAATGTTTTATTGCTGATGGATTCGCTTACCCGTTTTGCACAGGCGCAGCGGGAAGTGGCGCTGGCGATTGGTGAGCCTCCGGTCACCAAAGGTTATCCACCTTCGGTTTTTGCTCGTCTGCCACAGTTGGTGGAGCGCGCCGGTAATACGGACAGTGGTGGCACCATGACTGCGTTTTACACTGTGCTGGTGGATGGTGATGATCACAATGACCCGGTGGCTGATGCGTCCCGAGCTATTCTTGATGGCCATATTGTGCTGAGTCGAAAAATTGCAGAGTCAGGCCGCTATCCGGCCATTGATATCGAGGCGTCGATCAGCCGAGTGATGTCTGCCATTGTGCCGCCCGAACAACTGCAATTGGCAAGGCAATTTAAAGCGATCTATTCCACCTACCAGCAGAACCGCGACCTGATCAGCGTCGGTGCCTATCAGCCCGGTTCCGATCCCAACATCGATCAGGCAATTCTGGTGCAGCCGATGCTGGAACATTTTCTTGCTCAGGGTATGACTGAGCAGGTGCAGATGAATCAAAGCACGCACCAGCTCAAGCAGCTGGAGCAGCAGTGGCACCAAGCCAATCAGCAAATGGCTCAGCTTCAGCAGTCTGGCCAGTAGGGTAGGCAATGAAAAAATCTGCTCGCTTCAAACAGGTTGCCGGAGTTGCCGACCACCGCGAGAAAGAGGCGGGTAGACTGATGGCGCAACAGCGTCAGGCTTTCAATAATCAACAACAGCAGCTGCAACAACTAGAACAATTCCGCTCGGAATACCTTGATAGATACAAACAGTTAGGTGCTACTGGCAGCAGCGTTCAGCAGCTCAGGGATTTCCAGCTTTTTCTGGGCAAGTTGGATGGTGCAGTCAACCAGCAACAGGCTTCAGTAGAGCGCTCCCGCCAACAATTTGATAAAGCACATCAACAATGGCTCCACGCTCGTCAGCGACTGCAGGCGTTGGAAAAGGCTGTTGATCAGCAGCGTGCTTTGGAGCAGTTTTTGCTCGATAAAAAGCAGCAGGCGGAGACGGATGAGTTGGCGGGGCGGGTGCGTCCACCAGTTTATTGATTGAATTTGTTATCTCCGCGGTGCTACTTTTAAACGAAAAAGGAGTTATTGTGAAAAAAGTTAGCTGGCTGTTTATTTTCTTCGTTGTCTTAATTTGGTCCGCAATTTCCCCAAAAGACCGCCTCACTTGGTGGCTGGAGGTATTTCCAGCTTTAGCCGCGCTTGTAGTCTTGGTGGTGACTTATAGGCGTTTTCCTTTAACACCTTTGCTCTACGGTTTGATTTTATTTCACTGTATTATTCTGATGGTTGGTGGACACTACACTTATGCGGAGGTGCCTTTGTTTGGTCACATTTCCGAGTGGTTGGACTGGCCGCGCAATAATTTCGATAAATTGGCTCATTTTATTCAGGGGTTTGTGCCGGCTATTGCGGTTCGCGAGGTGGTGATTCGCCATGAGGTTTTCAACAGTCACAGCTGGCGAAATTTCTTTTGCGTTTGTTTTTGTCTGGCACTCAGTGCATTTTATGAGTTGATTGAGTGGTGGGCGGCGCTGTTGGGTGACTCTAGTGCAGAGGCGTTTCTGGGAACTCAGGGTTATGTTTGGGATACCCAGTCGGATATGGGGTTGGCGTTGCTGGGGGCAATTCTGGCGCTGGTAATCCTCGGTCGTTGCCACGATAGGCAGCTTGTCAATTTCCGTTCCTTGTCATCCTGAGCGTAGTGAAGGATCTCTTTTGGTTGTAGATTTTGGTGCTTGAATCCGCCATAACCAGACCGGAACAGGCCAGTCCTCATATACCCACAAATCGGGCTAACCTGTTCCGGTCTGGTTATGGCTCAGCTTGGTGCCAATCCGCTGAATATCCACTCTTTGTAATCCCCGCGCAGGCGGGGATCCATAGTTAAGCAGGGTCGTTGAGGTTTGCCGTTTTCGTGGGAGACGAGTTTTATTGTCATCCTGAACGAAGTTAAGGGCCTCTATTTGTTGTAGATTTGGGTGCTGAATCCGCCATAACCAGACCGGAACAGGCCAGTCCTCATATACCCACAAATCGGGCTAACCTGTTCCGGTCTGGTTATGGCTCAGCTTGGTGCCAATCCGCTGAATATCCACTCTTTGTCATCCCCGCGTAGGCGGGGATCCATTGTTAAGCAGGGGGTATTGAGGTTTGCCATTTTCGTGGGAGACGAGTTTTATTGTCATCCTTCACGAAGTGAAGGATCTCTTTTGGTTGTAGATTTGGGTGCTGAATCCGCCATAACCAGACCGGAACAGGCCAGTCCTCATATACCCACAAATCGGGCTAACCTGTTCCGGTCTGGTTATGGCTCAGGCTGGTGTCAATCCTTTGAATTCCCATTCCTTGTCATCCCCGCGAAGGCGGGGATCCATTTTGGATAATGCTCGAAGTTTATGGATTCCCGCCTATGCGGGAATGTCGTAGTAGGGACCCCTCGCTGCTCTCAGGATGACAGTGAGAAAATATCGAATGAAAAAAAAGGCTTAAATCCCAATGAGATTTAAGCCTTTTACGTTTACTGCTGAATAAAAATTATTCGGCAGTATCCAGTCCGCGACGCTTCAGCAGCGGATCGATTACCGGATCCTTACCGCGGAAGTTGCGGTACAGGGTAGCTGGATCATCGGTACCGCCGGCTGAGTAGACGTACTTGAGCAGTCTGGCAGCGGTTTCCTGATCGAACAGGGAGGTCTCTTTGAAAGCTTCAAAACCATCACTGTCCAGTACTTCTGACCAGATGTAAGCGTAGTAACCTGCCGAGTAACCACCGGCAAAGATGTGGGCAAAGTAGGAGCTGCGGTAGCGTGAAACAACTTCCGGGATCAGGCCGTACTTCTCTTCCAGAACAGCTTTTTCGAAAGCCTGGGTGTCAGTAACGTCTTCTTCAATGCTGTGCCATGCCATATCCAGTAGACAGGCTGCGAGATATTCGGTGGTGGCAAAGCCTTGGTTGAAGGTGCCGACTTTCTGGATTTTTTCGATCAGTTCATCTGGAATCGGTTCGCCAGTCTCGTAGTGGACAGCAAACTTTTTCATGATGGCTGGCTCATTTGCCCAGTGCTCCATCAGCTGTGCCGGGAATTCTACGAAGTCGGTCGGCGTGGAGGTGCCTGCCAGGGAAGGATAATGCGCCTGTGACAGGAAGCCGTGCAGAGCGTGGCCGAATTCGTGGAACAGGGTGCTCACGTCGTCGAAAGAGAGCAGAGCCGGCTTGTCGCCAACTGGCGGGGTGAAGTTACCCACGTTCATAATCAGCGGAGTAACAAACTCTCCATCCATGTTGGACTGGCCGCGAATAGCATTCATCCAGGCACCACCGCGTTTGCTGTCACGCGGGAAGTAGTCGGCGTAAAAAATACCGATGTGGTTACCGTCTTTATCGGTCAGTTCGTAGGTGCGAACGTCTTCGTGATAGGTCGGAATGTTATCAAGCTGTTTGAACTGGATGCCCCACAGCTGATTGGCAACGTAGAATACGCTCTCAATTACATTTTCCAGCTGGAAGTAAGGACGGATTTCGGATTCATCCAGATCGTATTTGGCTTTACGCAGTTTCTCGGCGTAGTACCACCAGTCCCAGGACTCCAGTTTGAAATCACCGCCTTCGGCATCAATCATCGCCTGCATTTCGGCGCGTTCTGCTTTGGCTTTGGCCAGGGCTGGTGCCCACAGTTTATCCAGCAGGGCGAATACGTTCTCGGAATTTTTGGCCATGCGCTCTTCCAGCACAAAGTCAGCATGGGTGTTGTAGCCCAGCAACTTGGCTTTTTGTGAACGCAGGTTGGCCATTTTGGCAACAATCTCATTGTTGTCGAATTCGTTGCCCTGGTCACCACGACTGATATAGCCGGTGTACAGTTTTTGGCGCAGCTCTCTATTATCCGCGTAGGAGAGGAATGGCAGCATGCTGGGTTTGTCCAGCGTGAATAGCATCTTGTCATTCAAACCGGCCGATGCGGCAGTTTCGGCAGCAGCGTGAATTACGGGTTCCGGCAGGCCGGCGAGATCAGCCTCGTTGTCGATAACCAGTTTGAAGGCTTTGTTCTCTTTCAGCAGGTTTTCACCAAACTTCAGGGACAGCAGTGACAGCTCGCTGTTGAGCTTGCGCATTTGCTCTTTGGCTTCACCTTCAAGGTTGGCACCGCTGCGAACAAATCCTTTGTAGGTTTTAGCCAGCAGTCTTGATTGCTCTGTGGTCAGGTCCAGATTGTCGCGTTGCTCGTAAACGGCTTTTACACGGGCAAACAGGTCTTCGTTCAGATTGATGTCGTCTGAGTGAGCGCTCATTTTGGGCGCCAGTTCTACGGATAACTGTTGCAACTTATCGTTGGTATGGGCACTGGTCAGGTTGTAAAAGACACCGGAGACTTTAGTCAGCAACGCACCGGTACGCTCCAGCGCGGCAATGGTGTTGTCAAAAGTGGGTGCTTCCGGATTGTTGATAATGGCATCAACTTCTTTCTTGTGCTCCGCCATGCCTTTCTCAAAGGCAGGCATGTAGTGCTCTTCTTTGATCTTGCCAAAGTCCGGTGCTTCAAATGGGGTGCCCCAGGGTTTGAAGAATGGATTGGTTGCTTCCGCCACTTGTGTTGTTTCCGGTGACTGGTTTTGGGTTGATTCGCTGTTGGTGGTGTTCTGCTCACCACAGGCAGTCAGGCCAATGGCCAGTGCCAGAGCGGATAATTTAAATCCGTGTTTCATCTACCTTCACTCCGTTTTGTCGATATTTAAAGTCAAAAAAATACTACTGGGCCTGTTCACATTAATTGAATAATTACTGCTGGACGAAAAAATGGTCTCAGCCCTTCGGGTTGTGGCTAAAAAAGCGCCACTCTGCGTTATTCGTCGTTTATTTGGAGTGACCAAACTGCTCTCCTCACGCCTTGATTGGCGCTTTTTTAGCCACAACAGTAAATATTCAATTAGTGTGAACAGGCCCTAAAAAAACGCTATAAAAATGCCCGTTCAATAAACCACCAGCCGCCTATTAAAGCGATGATTGAGCAGACCGGGGTCATAATCGCGGTTCGGTACCAGGACTTATTGAATAGCCAGATAAATGCCAGAAAAGCCAGCAATATCACTGCCAGCTGACCCAGCTCAACCCCGATATTAAAGCTGATCAGGGCTGGGAAAAACTCGTTGTTTGGCAGGCCGATTTCACCGAGTACGCTGGCAAAGCCGATACCGTGCAGTAAACCAAAGCCAAATACAACTACAGGTCGCCAGCTATGCAACTTATCTGTGATCAGGTTTTCAACGGCGACGTAACAGATCGATAAGGCAATCAGGGCTTCAACCCAGTCATGATTGAGTGGAATATAACCGGCTGAGGCGAGGCCCAGGGTAATGGTGTGTGCAACGGTAAAGGCGGATACTTGCCAGAGTAGCGGCCTGAGTCGTCTATTGAGGAAAAATAGCCCAAGCACAAACAGTACATGGTCAAGCCCGGAAGGAATGATGTGTTTAAACCCTTCCTTTACATAAAAGCGGATAATTTCTCCAAGACTTAACTCAATACGCTCATATTTAAGGTCTGCGCCACCATCGTCTGGTGCCATGGTAGCGGGCATTCCAAAACCGAAATTGATGCCTCCCCGATAATCCACCATTGTCTTGTAATGCTCACTGAGCAGTACTTCCGGATCGACATCGTGGGCCAGTACGGACTTACTGGCCAGGCAGGTTGCCAGCACGGCAACCCATAAAAAAACAGGAAAAAATCGACTCATAAATCAGATTACTTGCTGTTCAGTCAGCTCACCAATTTCCTGTTCGCTAAGACCGAGAATATCGCCAAGCACTTCTTTGTTATGACTGCCCACTTCCGGGCCAGCCCAGTCAGTACTGCCCGGGGTTTTTCCAAGCCTTGGCATAATGGCTGGGATGTCGAGAGGTTTGCCGTTGATTTCCACCCGCTCAAACAGGCCGCGGGCCTGAAAGTGCGGGTCGTTGAACATGTCTTCGACGTTGTAGATAGGCCCAACCGGTACGCGGGATTCTTCCAGTTTGTCGAGAATGTGTTGGCAGTTATAGCGGGCACACCACTCACTGAGTGCCTGGTCAATTTCCTGCTGATGGGCAACCCGTCCCGGATTGTCGGCAAAGCGGGGGTCTTCCGACATCTCGGGGCGCTCGGCTGCCACCATCAGGCGTTGGAAAATGGAGTCACCATTACCGCCGATCACGACGTATTTTCCATCCGCACAGCGATAGGTATTGGTCGGAACAATGCCGGTAATGGTGCTGCCGGAAGGCTCGCGAATTACGCCAGCTCCCGAGAATTCCGGAATCACAGCTTCCATCAGGTTGAACATGGACTCGTAAAGCGCCACATCTACCACTTGCCCCTGACCTTCGCCGCGATCTCGCTCGATAATCGCAAGCAGAATGCCGAGTGCAGCGTGCAGACCGGAAATGGTGTCACCGATTGAGAGGTTGGGGCGAACTGGTGCTTCGCCGGGGTGACCATTCACATAGCGAAAGCCGCTGATAGCCTCGCAGGCAGACGCAAAGCCTGGTTTATGGGAGTAGGGGCCGGTCTGGCCGTAACCGGAGATGCGGGCATAAACCAGCCCTGGGTTGGTCTGTTTGAATTCCTCAGGGCCAAGTCCCCACTTTTCCATGGTACCGGGCCGAAAGTTTTCGATGACTACGTCGGCACCGTCAATCAGCTGTTTGGTCAGCGCGCGGCCTTTATCGGTTTTCAAATCCAGAGTGACGCATTTCTTGTTGCGCCCAAGGCTACGCCACCAGAACGAGGTACCACTCTCTTCCAGCTTTCGCCAGCCGCGTATTGGGTCGCCCCCATTTGGTGGTTCGATTTTGATCACTTCGGCGCCAAAGTAAGCAAGCATTGAGCCGGTGAATGGGCCAGCCAGGAGTTGGCCAACTTCAATAACACGAATTCCGTCGAGCGGGCGGTGGGACATGATGGATTCTCTTTGGGGCCAGTGGACACAAAGCGCAAGATTATAGCCGCGAATGCCTGCGGGTGATATTGCCCAAAGGAAATCCATGGTCTCAAAACTTGGCAAGGGTTTTGCAGTGTTATGCGATATGAGAACAGGAATGGAATGAAACCACTTTTTACGCGGAGCACATAAGATGCAGGCGAACATGATTTTGCCAATCCAGGCGGCCGAGGTGATAGCGCCACGCGCACCCGGCAACTCGCTTGGTGAGGCAGCGGCCCGGATTGATGGCAGTTTTGCTGATCAGTTAAAAAGGGTCGGGGAAGTTTTGCAGGCCGGGTCGGGAAAGCTGGAAGAGCAGCCGTTGCCACCACAGCTGCAGCAGTTGCTTACGGCTCTGGAGCGAGAGACACCACCAGAAATGGAGGAGTTGTCCGAACTGGTAGAAGCCGCTGAACAATGGCTGGCGGATCCGGAGAATGCTGCATCGATATCGCCGCCAGTGCTGGCCCAGTTTCGGGAAGTGATAAATACAGTCACACCGCAAATTGAAGTTGCCAAGGGTGACGCTTTGCCGGTGGACGGCAAGCCATTGCCGTTTGCCATCCAGCAATTATTGAATGGTAAGCAGCCGGGCAATGCGGAGCAGGCGACGGGGGCAGAAACTCCGGCGGGAGTAATGATGGCCGACCGCTCGGAAGAAGTTGATCCGCAGCGACCGCAACCAGCTTTGGGTAATGCTCCTTTTAATCTGGCTGAGCAGGATGCGGTTTTGCCCCAGTCTGTGCAAAACACGCCGGTGATTAAACCGGAGTTTGCCGCGGTAATGGAAAACGTTGGCCAGCAAACCGCGCTGGAGCAGAACACTTCTTTTCAGGTGGTACAGGTTGGTGCAGCAAACGGTTCTACTAATCCAGTGGCTGATGCGGCAAGACCATTTGCGAGTTCTGAGCTGGACGCCCAGCGACCTCAGGTCAGTATGAACACGCCGGTTGGCGAAGAGGGCTGGGCCCAGGAAATGGGGACTAGATTGCGGGTTCTGGTAGAGCGCGGTAACCAGACTGCGGAGATTCGCCTGAATCCACCTGAGTTGGGTTCTATGGAGGTGAAGATTCACAGCGACGGTGATCGCACTAGTGTGACCTTCTTTGCCCAGAACGCTGCCACACGCGAAGCACTTGAAGCAGCGATGCCGCGTTTGAGAGAGATGTTTGGAGACAGCGGTTTGCAGTTGGCCGATGCGAATGTTTCCCAACAGCGCAGTATGAATAGTGAAAATGGTCGGGATGGCCAGAGCGGTAGTGGTTATGCTGGAGGCGGCTCAGATGATGGCGTCGAAGGTGAATCGGTAGCTTCTCAAACCATTGTTGCTGACAGTCGTAATGGATTGGTGGATTACTACATTTAAACAATAAAAAGCGTTTGGGTTGTAGTCAGTGATAATAGTAGAAAGCTTTTACTGCAGCTTGTGGCGCACTGGAAGATGTGGGTTGTGTAGGGTTTTCTGAGACACGTCTTAGACCCATCCATGGAGACTCGAGGCCAGTATCCATGCTGGCCACGGTCTCAGAAAACCCTACACAACCCACTCTTTCGGTTTGAAACTGACCTACTCCAAATGCTAAGCATTTAAAAAGCTGATAACAGCCAGTTTCCCGGCGTTCCCCTTTCCCTGACTTCGTATTTCCCCCGTCAAAACTTTGTCCTTTCCAAATGTTTAGTTCTCCAACTTACTGAAATACAAAGACTTATCTTCATGGCATGACAATTGCTTATTTGCCTGCCAGTAGGTGATTGATTGCATATTTGAATTTTCATGGCTGTGAATCACCAGTCGTACATGGCAGGAAGACAATCTGGAGCTCATACAGAATGGCTGAGAAAAATCCTGAACTCGATTTGGGCAAGGGCAAAAAAGAGGGCGGTATGAAAAATACCCTGATTATCGCGGTAGCGGTTGCAGTTTTGGTTGGTGTCGGTGTCGGTCTTACGGTCTACCTGACTGCCGGTTCTTCTTCAGCCAACGAAGAGGTTGTAACTGAAGCCAGTGCGGAAAATGGCGAAGAGAAAGACAGCCCCGCAGGACCTGATTCAAATTCCGGACAAGCCGTGAGTAATGACATGACCACTATCTACGAGCCGCTGAGCCAACAGTTTGTGGTTAATTTTGCTCACAACGGTGTGCTGCGTTACTTGCAGGTTTCAGTGTCGGTAATGACTCACAGTGAAGATGTGGTTGAGCGAGTGCGTCACCATATGCCAGCCATTCGCCACGAAGTTGTCGCTTTGCTCAGCAACAGCACGTACGAAGAGCTTGGCAGTGTGGAGGGCAAGCAGGTACTGCGTGACCAGATTCGTAGCAAGGTACAGGGCATTGTTCGCCTGCCGGACGGTACCGGCATTGAAGAGGTGTACCTGACCGACTTCGTGATGCAGTAACTGTCTGCAAATAGTTGGAGAGCCAAGTGAGTGATCAAATAGATACCAGTGAGATGTCGCTGGAAGACCAGATGGCGGCAGCTATGGCGGCAGAAATGGCCGCTGATCAGCCGCAGGCGCAAGCCTATCAACCAGACGATGTGGCCACCATGTCGGCCGAGCCGATGGCCAGCCACGGTGGCGACCTGAACCTGAATGCGATTCTCGATATTCCGGTGAAAGTCACCGTGGAAATTGGTCGCACCCAGGTGCCGATTCGCGACTTGATGCAATACAACCCCGGTTCTGTAGTGGAGCTGGAGCGTTTGGTGGGTGAGCCTCTGGACGTGCTGGTTAATGGCACGCTGGTGGCAAAAGGTGAGGTGGTAGTAGTTAACGAGCGGTTCGGCATTCGCCTCACTGACGTGGTAAATCCTGCCGAGCGTTTTAAAAAGTTGAAATAATTATGAAAGCCTTTGCCCCCAAATCACTGCTGATTTTGTTTTTGATTGCCGGTACCGCGCTGGCAGCTGATCCGGAGCAGGCTATACCGCTGGCAGAAAAAACCAACAGTGGTGCCTATATTTTGCAGCTGGTGATGAGTCTTGCCGTAGTGCTTGTGGGCATTGGCGCGCTGGCGTGGTTGCTGAAAAAATTGAATCGTATGCCGGGAAATGATCTGGCAAAAATGCATGTTTTGGCGGCGATGAGTCTGGGGGCACGTGAGCGTGCCGTGCTGGTTCAGGTGGGTGATAAACAGATGTTGCTGGGGGTGTCTCCGGGGCGTGTTACTACCTTGCATGTTTTTGATGAGCCGGTAATTGATCCAAACCAGAAAACCCCTTCTGCTGCCGGAAATCATTTTGCGACGATTCTTAGCGGTCTCGGCAAGGGCGGAGATCGCTCGTGAAAAAGCTGTTCAAAATAATGGCGGCGATTTGCTTTCTGGCTTTGCCGACACTGGCCTTTGCCGAGCAGGGTCTGGATTTGCTCACCGTAACGCCCAATGCTGACGGTGGCCAAACCTACAGCACCACCATTCAGATTCTTCTGATTATGACGGTGCTCAGCCTGTTGCCGACAGCGCTGATCACCATGACCTCTTTTACCCGCATTATTGTAGTGCTGTCGATTTTGCGGCAGGCGCTTGGCACCGCGTCCACGCCCTCCAATCAGGTGCTGATCGGTCTGGCTTTGTTTACCAGTATTTTCATCATGACGCCGGTGTTTGAAAAAGCCTACGACGCTGGTATCAAACCTTACATCGAAGACAAGATGGAATTTACCACCGCGATGCAGGCTGCCAGTCAGCCGCTTCGTGATTTTATGCTCAACCAGACTCGTGAAAATGATCTGGCGATGTTTGCCGATATGGCCGGGCTGGAGCAGCTGGAAGGGCCGGAAGATGCACCGTTCAGTGTGCTGTTGCCGGCCTTTGTAACCAGCGAACTAAAAACCGCTTTCCAGATTGGCTTTATGATTTTTATTCCGTTTTTGATTATCGATCTGGTGGTGGCGAGTGTATTGATGTCTATGGGTATGATGATGCTGTCGCCCATGCTGATCTCGATGCCCTTCAAAATTATGTTGTTTGTTCTGGTAGACGGTTGGTCGCTGATTCTCGGCACGCTGGCCTCCAGTTTCTACACTTAGCGGGGAATAAATAATGACACCCGAATCGGTTATGGATCTCGCCCGCAATGCGCTCACGATTACGGTACTGTTGAGTGCGCCGCTGCTGCTGTCGGCACTGGCTATCGGTCTGCTGATTGGTATTTTTCAGGCCGCCACTCAAATTCAGGAAATGACCCTGAGCTTTATTCCCAAACTGATTGGTCTCGCCGCCGCACTCGCCATTGCCGGTCCCTGGATGCTGGATGTGTGGCTGTCGTTTGCGGAAAACCTGTTTCTGGATATTCCCAATTTAATTGGGTGACGTGCGTGATGAAAAAGCCTGAATATATTTTTAGGGGTTTTGGCGTCCGACGTCCGACGTCCGACGTCCGACCAATATGGAATTAACCACTTCCGAAATCTACTCCTGGGTCGGCAGCCTGTTCTGGCCCTTTGTTCGCCTGAGCGCCATGTTCATGGCCGCGCCTGTGTGGGGTGCGCGTACATTGCCGGTACGAATTCGCATTGTGCTGGCACTGGTGATCTCTTTTATGCTCTACCCGGTTTTGCCTGCAGCTCCCGCCGTTGAACCATTTTCTCCAGCCGGTTATTTAATTACCTTGCAACAGGTTTTGATTGGCGTGGCGATGGGCTTTTTATTGCAGCTGGTGATGGGGGCGATGGTAATTGCCGGCCAGAATGTGGCGATGAGTATGGGGCTCGGCTTTGCCTCGGCAGTGGATCCACAGAATGGCGTGCAGGTTCCAGTGATGAGCCAGTACTACACCGTATTTACCACGCTGGTTTTTCTGGCCCTGGATGGGCATCTATTGCTACTGGAAACCCTGGTGCAGAGTTTTCGGTTACTGCCCATCGGCAGCGCCGGTTTTACCGCGGATTTCGCCTGGCAAATTGCCAGTTGGGGGACTTATATGTTTGCCGGTGGCGTGTTGGTAGCTTTGCCGGTAATGACGTCCATGCTGCTTGTTAACCTGTCGTTTGGTGTAATGACCCGCGTTGCACCGCAATTAAATATTTTCGCGGTAGGTTTTCCGATCACCTTGCTGGCCGGATTTGTTCTGGTGCTGTTCAGCACCTCCAGTCTATTGCCACAAATTTCCCAACTGTTTGCCGACGCCCTGATGACATTGCAGGAGATTATTCGCAATGGCTGAAGATCAGGGTCAGGAAAAAACAGAAGATCCCACGCCGAAACGGCAGCGGGAAGCTCGCGAAAAAGGGCAGGTAGCGCGCTCACGCGAACTCAATACCATGTTGTCGCTGGTGTGCGGTGCTGTGGGGTTACTGTTTATGGGCGAATTTATGCTCCGTGATCTCGCTGCGCTGTTGAGCGACAGTCTGTCGATCGATATTAAGTCAATCTATAACCCTTCGGCGATGGTGGCTTCGCTGGGTGATACTTTTGTCACCGGGATAAAAATATTAATTCCACTTTTTGTATTGCTGATTGTTGCAGCATTTTTAGGGCCGCTCAGTGTTGGCGGTTTTGCATTCAGTATTAAGGCGGTGGCCTTTAAGGTGGAAAAACTCAATGTGTTTAAAGGTATCGCTCGAATGTTTTCCGCCAAAAGTGCGGTGGAATTACTAAAAGCCATTGCCAAATTTCTGGTTGTTGCAGGGGTGGCGTACCTGGTGCTGGCGGAATTGTTGGACGATTTGATTGGCCTGGGTGCGGAAGGGTTGGAGGAGGGGCTTGCTCACTCCGCATCCATGTTTGGCTGGTCGTTTTTAATTCTCAGTGCGGCGCTGATTTTAATTGCAGCTATCGACGTGCCGTTCCAGCTTTATCAGCACAATAAACAGCTGAAAATGACCAAACAGGAAGTCAAGGACGAGATGAAAGAGAGCGAGGGGCGCCCGGAAGTAAAAGGTAAAGTGCGCCAGTTGCAGAGGGAGATGTCCCAGCGCCGGATGATGGACGAAGTGCCAAAAGCTGATGTGGTAATTACTAACCCCACGCACTATGCCGTTGCCCTGAAGTACGACGATGATGCTGGTGGTGCGCCGGTAGTGGTGGCAAAAGGTAAGGATTTAATTGCCGCCAATATTCGTGAAATTGCCCGTCAAAACAACGTCACTCTGTTTTCAGCGCCGCCTCTGGCGCGGGCGCTGTACGCTACCACTGAAATAAATCAGGAAATTCCAGCAGATATGTATTTGGCGGTGGCGCAGGTGCTGGCTTACGTATACCAGCTCAATAATATGATGGGCGGTGAAATGCCTGAGAAGCCCACCGACTTGCCAGTGCCGCCTGGTGAGTGGAGTTAGTGAATTAAGTTAGCCCCCAAACCAGCCAAAACCAGACCGGAACAGGTTAGCCCGATTTGTGGGTATATGAGGGTTGGCCTGTTCCGGTCTGGTTATGGCGGATTAAAACATCAAAAACTATAGCTGCAATCGAACTCCTGTCATCCCGAGCGCAGCGAAGACAAAAGCGCATAGTGCGTTGGGCGCCGAAGGCGACAATCTCTGATTGGATCTGTAGGCGCAAACCCTTGAGATCCTTCGCTGTGCTCAGGAAGACAGTAACTCACCCATCTCCCATCTCCCATCTCTCGTCTCTCCTTTCAAAACTTGGCACGAATCTTGAGATACCCCTTTGGTAATTAAAAAAAGCGCCAAAAAAACAACACTGGATCACATAACAACCATGAAGCAGTTATTAAGCGGTCGAATTAACGCACTTGGTCTCGGTACACCCATTTTGCTGATGACCATGCTGGCAATGATGGTGTTGCCGTTGCCCGCATTTCTACTGGACCTGCTTTTTACCTTCAATATTGCACTCTCCCTGATCGTACTACTGGCTGCGGTGTATGCTGGACGGCCGTTGGAATTTGCGGTTTTTCCGACTGTGTTGCTTATCTCCACACTGCTGCGTCTGGGTATGAACGTCGCCTCCACCCGCGTGGTATTGATCAACGGCCATACCGGTACCGATGCCGCCGGTAAAGTAATTGAGGCGTTCGGTGAATTTGTAATCGGCGGCAACTACACCGTCGGTTTTGTGATTTTTGCCATTCTGGTAATTATCAATTTCGTTGTGGTTACCAAAGGTGCCGGCCGTATTTCTGAAGTAAATGCGCGCTTCACATTGGATGCCATGCCCGGCAAACAGATGGCCATTGATGCCGATCTTAACGCCGGCATTATTAATCAGGACGAAGCACGCGCCCGTCGCGAAGACGTCGCCCAGGAAGCGGATTTTTACGGGGCAATGGATGGTGCCAGTAAATTTGTTCGCGGTGATGCGGTTGCCGGTATTCTGATTCTGCTGATTAACATGATCGGTGGTCTTGCCGTCGGCATGGGCCAGCATGGCCTTAGTTTTGAGCAGGCCGGTCATAACTATGTACTGCTCACCATCGGTGATGGTCTGGTAGCGCAAATTCCCTCACTGCTGCTGTCTACCGCCGCTGCCATTATCGTAACTCGTGTTTCCTCTACCCAGGATATGGGCCAGCAAATGAGCAGCCAGTTATTCGGCTCGCCCAAAGCGCTGGGAATCACTGCCGGAATTGTGCTTGTGCTCGGCATGATTCCAGGCATGCCTAATTTTGTATTCCTGAGTATTGGTGGTGGCCTCGGTTACATGGCCTGGCGAATGTCTCGCAAGCCAAAAGCCGAGCTGGTTGATGAAAACAAAGAACAGCAGCAGGAAGAAAAATCGTCTGAGCCCCGCGAACTGAGTTGGGATGACGTCCAGCCGGTAGACATGATTGGTCTGGAAGTGGGCTACCGGATGATTGCGCTGGTGGATAAAACCCAGGGTGGAGAACTGCTGACTCGTATTAAAGGCGTGCGCAAAAAACTCTCCCAGGAATTGGGCTTTCTGGTGCCCTCGGTTCATATTCGCGACAACCTGGATCTGTCGCCCAGTTCCTACCGTATTACTTTATTGGACGTGCCAGTGGGTGAAGGTGAAGTTCATCCTGGCAAAGAGATGGCAATTAATCCCGGTCAGGTATTTGGCACTCTCAATGGCATTTCCGGTATCGATCCCGCATTTGGATTGGAGGCGGTTTGGATTGAGCCATCCCAGCGCGACGAAGCGCAGACCATGGGGTACACCGTGGTGGATTGCAGCACGGTGGTTGCGACCCACCTCAGCCAACTTCTTAAACAACACGCCAACGAACTGCTCGGCCACGATGAAGTGCAGCAGTTGCTGGATGTGCTCGGTAAGTCCTCGCCCAAGCTGGTGGAAAACCTCGTACCGAAAACCGTATCGCTGGGTGTGGTGCTGAAGGTAATGCAAAACCTGTTGGAAGAGGGCATTCCAATTCGCGATGTGCGTTCCATCGCCGAAGCATTGGCGGAACACGCGCCGAAGAGTCAGGAACCCGACGCTCTCACTGCTGCAGTGCGGGTCGCATTGGGGCGCACCATCTACCAAAACATAGCTGGCATGGAGTCTGAGCTGGGTGTGATGACTCTCGATCCAGAGTTGGAACAGATGTTGCATAACTCATTGCAGGGTGCCGCAGGTGTCGGTGGATTGGAGCCAGGACTGGCCGAAACCATGATGAGACAGGTGGCAGAAGAGGCAAGGCGGCAAGAAGCTGCCGGTCAAACCCCGGTGCTGTTGGTGTCGTCGCCGCTGAGATTGTGGCTGGCAAAACTGATCCGCGGCACCACCCCGAACCTGAACGTGCTGGCCTATGACGAAATTCCCGCCAGCAAACGGGTGAAGGTAACTGCCTCTATCGGCAAACAGCCAGTGGCACTGGCCGGATAATTAGCAAGCCCAATTGGGATTAACTGAGCGAACAGCGAAGGTAACAGGTATGAAGATTCAGCGCTTCGTAGCCAGAGACAGCAAGCAAGCCATGCGCCTTGTGCGTGAGGCGATGGGTGGCGACGCCGTCATTCTCTCCAGCAGTCGAGTGGAAGAGGGGGTTGAAGTAGTGGCAGCAGCGGATTACGACGACAAGCTGCTCAATCCGGCTCGCGCCGGTCATGGGGCCGCCACTTCTAGCCAAGCGTCCCGTCCGCAGCCGACTGGTTACCAGAAGCCTTCCTATCAGCATCCGGCGTCTTACCAGCCTGCTTCTTATGAGCGGCCGTCAGCTCATCAACAGCCAGTCGCCCAACCGTCGCAGCAGCGTCCGGTTCAGCAGCCAGCACAGGCCAAGCCTGATCTGGATTCATACAACGAAATGCGTCGCGAGCTGACCAACCTGCGCGGCATGCTTGAAGGTGAACTTTCGCAATTGTCACAGCGCGATATGGGGCAGCGTCAACCGGTTCGAAGCAATCTAGTGCGCCGCTTGGGTGGTCTCGGCTTGAGTCGCGATCTGAGCCTGAAACTCACCGAACAGTTGCCCGGCAGTATTGATATGGATTACGGCTGGGATGCCTGCCTGCGAAATCTGGGATCTCAAGTTATCGAAAATCAGGACGACATTATTAACAACGGCGGTCGCGTGGCCGTAGTTGGCCCAACCGGTGTTGGCAAAACCACTTCGGTCGCCAAATTGGCGGCACGGTTTGCGATGCGTCACGGCCGCAAACAGGTGGCTCTGATTACCACCGACTGCTACCGCATTGGCGGACAGGAGCAGATTTATACCTTTGGCCGCATTCTCGGCGTACCGGTGCGGGTCGCCACCAATCGCGAAGAACTCTCCCAGGCTCTGGCCGAATTTGCTGACCGCAAACTGGTGATGATCGATACCGCCGGTATGAGCCAGCGCGATATGGGCCTGACCCAACAGTTCGAAACCCTGACCGGCGTGGAGCCGGGCATCAAGATTTACCTGACTTTGTCAGCAACGTCACAGCTCGCCATTCTCGACGAAGTTGTACGCAAATTCAGCAGCACCAATCTGGCCGGTGCCATCGTCACCAAAGTGGACGAAACCGCCAGCATGGGACCGATTCTGTCGGCGCTGATTCGCTACAAACTGTCGGTTGCCTACATCGGTAACGGCCAGCGAGTGCCGGAAGATTTACACCCCGCGCGGGCGGCCGATCTGGTCAAGCACGCCGAGGAGATGATGGAAACTGTCGGTTGGAATCAGCCAATGATGGCTGCCGACTCTTTTGGAGGTATGACTCTCAATGCTGGACTCGCATAACGCCTTTGTAGATCAGGCCAGCGGACTGCGGCAGATGGCTCAAACCAAACCGGTTCGAGTAATTGCGGTAACGGGGGCAAAGGGTGGTGTCGGTAAAACCAACGTATCGGTAAACCTGGCCACCTCCCTTGCCCGCATGGGCAAGAACGTCATGTTGATGGACGCCGATCTCGGCCTTGCCAATGTGGATGTGATGCTGGGGCTGCATGCCAGCTACGATCTGCGTCACGTAATTTCTGGCGAACGTTCGCTGGAAGAGATTCTGATTCAGGGGCCGGGCGGGGTGCAGATTGTGCCATCCGCATCCGGTGTTACCCGCATGGCGGAATTGTCCAACGCCGAGCATATCGGTTTGATTCGCGCCTTCAGTGAGTTGAGCCAGCCGGTAGACGTTCTGCTGGTGGATACCGCTGCCGGGATTTCCGACAGTGTGGTTAGTTTCTCCAAGGCCGCCCAGGAAGTACTGGTGGTGGTATGTGACGAGCCTACTTCCATTACCGATGCTTATGCGCTGATTAAAGTGTTAAGCCGGGATCATGGTGTTGAGCGATTCCATATCGTTGCCAACATGGTGAAAGACAAGGTGCAGGGCGAAGAGCTGTTTTTCAAAATCAGCCGCGTTGCCGAGCGCTTCCTCGACGTGAGTCTGCGCTATCTCGGAGCAGTGCCTTTTGATGAGCAGTTGCGTAAATCGGTGCAGCGCCAGACTGCTGTGGTTGAAGCGGCCCCGCGCAGTAAGGCGTCAAAAGCGTTAACTCGAATCGCTGAACAGATTGATCGCTGGCCGCAGCCGCATGTGGCGTCGGGCAATCTCGAATTTTTTGTCGAACGGCTAATTCAGTCCAACAGCTTTAACACCATGGGTGGGGAGTTGTTCGGATGAACGGCGCGGCGGTGTATGCAGACAGTTGCAAACAGCAACAGGAGCGGCTGGTCAGGGAACACCTGCCGCTGGTTCGGCGCATCGCCCACCACTTGATGGCGCGTCTGCCCGCTGATCTTGATGTAAACGACCTGATTCAGGTGGGGATGATCGGCCTGCTGGAAGCATCAAAAAATTACGCCGCTGCACAGGGTGCAAGTTTTCAGACTTACGCCAGTATTCGCGTGCGAGGCGCCATGCTCGATGAATTGCGCCGCTCTGACTGGACACCGCGTTCCGTACAGCGCAAATCCCGTCAGCTTGCCGAAGCGACCGCTGCCGTTGAAGCGCGCCTGGGTCGTCATGCCAGTGATTCGGAAATCGCTTCCGAGCTGGGAGTGGATATCGACGAGTACCACGACATGCTGCGCGATACCGCTGGCTGTCGAGTTTCCAGCCTTGATATGGAAGAAGAAAATGGCACTGGTGCCATTGCCGAAGATGCCGGCCCGCTGGATCGCATCGAAGAGGGTGATTTCAGGTCTTCACTGGTAAAAGCCATTGAAGGGTTGCCGGAGCGGGAAAAAATGGTCATGTCGCTCTATTACGATGATGAAATGAATTTGCGGGAAATTGGCGAAATTCTCGGGGTGAGTGAATCCCGGGTTTGCCAGATTCACAGTCAGGCGTTGTCGCGGTTGCGATCGCGACTGGGCAGTTGGGTAAACGCATAAAAGCTAAAAAGACTTAAATTATGGATATTTTGACGCTTATTGGTGTTGTAGTTGCACTGGCGGCCATCCTCGGCGGCAACATCCTTGAAGGGGGGCACACTGACTCCCTGATGCAGGTTACTGCGTTTGTAATTGTATTTGGCGGCACCGCCGGTGCCGTAATGGTACAAACATCCCTGAAAACCTTTAAGCACGGTATGAAACGAGCCGGTTGGGTATTTAAACCACCACAAGCAGACTTGCCTACCGATATTCAAAAAATCGTCGATTGGAGCAAGCTGGCTCGTAAGGAAGGTCTCCTTGGTCTGCAAGGCCCGGCAGATGAAGAGCCCGATCAATTTTTGCAAAAAGGCCTGCAAATGCTTGTGGATGGCAGTGAGCCCGACACCATTCGTAAAGTTCTGGAAGTGGAAATCGAATCTCAGGAACATATGGATAATGCCGCAGCAAAAGTATGGGAAGGCTTTGGCGGTTACTCTCCGACCATCGGAATTATCGGTGCGGTAATGGGTTTGATTCACGTGATGAACAACCTTGCCGACCCCAGTGCATTAGGCCCCGGTATTGCCGTGGCGTTCGTAGCTACCATTTACGGTGTTGGTTTGGCCAACCTGTTTTTCCTGCCCATGGCCAATAAAATCAAAAGTATCGTCGCTCATCAGGCATCCCATCGCGACATGTTGGTTGAAGGTTTGGTGTCGATTGCCGAGGGTGAAAACCCCCGTAATATCGAAAGTAAATTAAACGGTTATGTGAAATAACCGCGGCCACTTGTTAGATAAGAAGAGAAAAAGAACGCAGTATGGCGAGAAAAAAGAAACATGAGGAGCACGAAAACCACGAGCGGTGGCTGGTCTCCTATGCGGATTTTATTACCCTGCTGTTTGCGTTCTTTGTGGTGATGTATTCCATCTCTTCGGTTAATGAAGGTAAATATCGGGTTTTGTCTGAATCGCTGAATGCCGCGTTTCGCTCATCGGCGCGGGCGCTGAACCCGATACAGGTAGGCCAACCGGTACGTTCACCGCAAATCTTTGCGCCAAAAGCGTCCATGTCGCCGCAGGCCATTGTCAGCTCGCCCATTCGTATTGATATTCACACGCCAATGCCCAACGTCAATTCGCCGCCGCTTGCCGCTTTGCAAGGCAAGGAAGTGGGCGGTGGCCTGGAGAAAATGTCCAAAGAGTTGGAAGAGGCATTTAAAAAGCTGATTGATGATAAAGTCGTTAGCGTGCGAAAAAATCCGTTTCAGCTGGAAGTGGAAATCAATACCCAGATATTGTTCCAAAGCGGCAGTAGCGTATTGTCACCAAGCGCCATTCCGGTAATTAAACAGCTCAGCGATATTCTCGACGATTTTAATAACCAGGTTCAGGTGGAAGGTTTTACCGACAACCAGCCAATTCGCAGCTCCATTTACCCATCCAACTGGGAGCTGTCTGCCGGTCGCGCAGCAACTGTGGTGCGCCTATTTGCGGAGAACGGTATTACCCCTGGTCGCTTGTCATCGGTGGGTTACGGTGAATTTCGTCCTATAACCAGTAACGACACCGAAGCCGGTCGCGCCCGCAACCGTCGCGTGGTAATTGTCGTTAAAGCAAGCCAGTACGCCGACAACCAGAATATGATGGACGCGCTTCGCGACAATATTGGCAATGTGTCTGCACCGGGCACCATTATTCCGGCACCAACCAGCAATCGCGCTGGCCGACCGGCGATGATTATTCCTGTAAGTCCCGAGGTCCGTGCTGCCGAGGAGTTGCTGTAAAAGAGCAGCCTGTTAAGAGATGGAATATGGGGGAAGTTGTTCATATCAATCCTCCTACACCGGCCCCGCCGGTAAAGCCCGTACGCCGTGATGATCAAAAGTCCCGTGAAGAAAAGCCAAATCGACTCCCGGTTAATCCTGACGATTTGGAAGACGATATTCCCCATATCGACGAATACGTGTAGTCTGACACTTGTATTTTGAAGTTAAAGGTGGATGGAATGACCGAGAAAGACAAACCCCAAGAGCAGCAAACCAATATCGAAACCCTCAACCGCGAGGCAATGCGCCAGGCGGTAGAATCCATAGGCATGGTGTGTGTTCCCGCCATTGCCAATGTACCACTCCCCCACACCAGCATCGCCGAAGCCCCCAGCGATGCAGAGCTTGATAATGAGTACCGCTCCTCAGGTGCCCTGATGCGCCGTCTGGCTGACACCGTAATCCAGTGGCGCAGCCAACTTCCCGAAGACGAACAACCCGCGATCCTCGCCATCCTTAACGGTGGTATCCAGGTTCACGTAGAACGTCTCGCCCAGGAAAGCTTCCACGGCATCCGCATCGAAGGAACTCTGAACGGCAGCCCATGTATGCTGCTGTCCCACCAATCCAGCGTGCAGTTGCTGTGTTATGTGGAGCGGGTGGAGAAGGAAGAATTCAGGCGGCGGATTGGATTTATTATTGATGGGGAAGAGGAAGAGGTTTGATGGGGGGATGCCTATTTTATTAGGTTAACTCTAACTGTGTTCCGATAGATTTATAGAGTCAGTATGAGTGGCTAACCAATGAGGCTATTTAAAGTAATCTTGGCCGTAGAGCTTATCATATGTTTTATTTGGCCAGCTTATATGGTTGTCGTGTGTGCGGCTTTTGGGCTGTTGGGTATTGTCTCGGCTTTTGATGGTGACTATTGGGGGTTGTTTTTTACGTTGCTCTCTATTACGGGTATCGCAGGTCTATATGGAATTGCCCAAACCTACTTGAAGATAGCGACTCCAAGTCTAATTGTTGAGTCACCAAGGATTATTTTTTTCTGTTTGTGTGCTGGGGTGGTGGCTATTATTTTGGCTTCTTTTATTATGAATCCCAGTGCCGCTCAGTATGCGTTTCTAATATTGCCTCTTCTGGTAACCGCTCATTTTGTCTACCTAGCTAGAGGGTACCTATTTGGATTGGACGCTGGTTGACGTTATACCTCAAAGGATTTTCTGATGGTGAGGGTGTTGAATTTGGTTGGGTGGGGGTTGATGGTTGGTGGTTTCTGCTTTATTGCCCTCTTATTTAAGGAGAATCAAGATAAAATTCCACTAATCTTTAGCCTGGTAATGCTTGGTATGTCATTTGCTGCGATTGATGTTGGGTATAGGCTTAGTATATTCAGGTTTATAGGCTGGCTTGGTAGTTTTCTCTGTATTTATTGGGTTTCAATAGAGTCTGGAGTTATGGTGATATTACCTATATCTTGTTTGTTTCTCGCTCAGTGGATGTGTGGTTTAAGGCGTATTGTGGCACCTTCCGGTTTTGGGGCTGATTAAGCGTGATACTAATGCAGAAAAGGGCGGGCCTATTTTTAATGTATCGAATATTGATAGTGATGGCGTTGATTGTTCCGAGCTTCTTCGCGGGTACTATTTGGAAAAATCGTGAGATTTTAGCTAACCCACTAGCACTTTCCTCTCGGCTCATAATTCAAGAGTCGCCGAATCAAGAAGGGGAATTGCCGAAGGGTACAGTTTTGTATCCATTTTACACAGGCTGGGGAGAAACAAACCCAACATACATAGTATTTGTAAACACTAAGTATCTTAATATGCTGGAACCTATTGTCTTCAATGAGTCAACAATGTCACCGCTCAGTGGCTATGTTGAGTAATCAGGAAAAGGGGGCTGATTTATTCTGCTGGATTAGGAAGGGTGTTTTTCCATAAGATGTATCCGAGTAACTAAATCGGCATTGGGTTATGCGCCAACGCCACCAACACGATATACCCAAAACAACCAACCGCCACTATCCCCGCCCAAAGTTTCCCGCGCTTGATCGCAATCGTTCCATATACAATATATGCCAGCAGAAATAGACGGAACTATTTGTAGAGATCCTGATTGGTAGGGCAGAATTTCTTAAGGATCTTGGCATTCTCTCACTCTGGAATCTCCACCTCCGACGGCACCGCACATTCCCGGCCTTATTGAGGATTTTCTAACCGAGTCCCTATTAGGGCGTGGGCAGGACTGGACTCATCTATATTTGAGTGTGGACGACATATAAATATCAAATCATAGAGATGAATAGATAATGATTACTCGCATATTCAAAGCGACCATCAGCCCGGAAAATCATAGGGAATGGCAAGAGAAGGTGGAAAAATTCTCGATCCCCTGGCTTAAATCCCAGCCTGGATTGGTGGCTTACTACCCTGGGAGACCATTGGGGTCCACCTCTACGGTGTTTTCGATGATCTCTATTTGGGAAAGTTTCGAGGCTCTAAAAAGTGCGGTAGGGGAAGATTACCAGGTGGTCGTTCTTCTGGAGGATGAAGAATCTCTTGTGGAGAGCGTGTCTGTTGAGCACTTTGAGTTTTTTGACGCCAAATAGGTAATCTAAAGTCATGCCATCTAAATCGGTGGATTCCCGCTTTTGCGGGAATGACGACCAAGGATTTACAGAGTCATCTACAGCCGGCCGGAGTAATTTATCTCTAACCAGATGTGTTTCTAAAAAGGGAAGGGGTTATGTGCCAACGCCACCATCACGATATACCCAAAACAGCCAACCGCCACTATCCCGGCCCATAACTTCCCGCGCTTGATCGCAATCGTTCCAAATCCAATATAAGCCAGCAGTGCCAGCACCTTGGCGGTTAACCAGCTGTTTACGAAAGGGTATTGGTGGATAGTGATCATCAGGTAGATGGCACAGGCGAGGAGCAGGGTGTCGTTGATGTGGGGTGTTGTTTTGACCCAGCGTTTTGTAATCAAAGGCGATTGCCGGTAGGACCACCAGGCTCGAATAATAAAGAAGCTGATGCTGATAATGGCGAAAGTGATATGGGCGTTTTTTATTAGTTGGTAGGTCATATTGCGTGTTTTTTTGAAGGGACGTCATGCCCGCGTAGGCGGGCATCCATAGGTCTCGGTGTTTGTGAAGGCTAGGAGCTTTGTTCAATATGGATCCCCGCCTTCGCGGGGATGACTAGGGATGAAAAGGGATGACGAGGGATGTAGCTACATCTTCATCAGTTCCACACGCAGTTTTTGCAGGTACTGCTGCACTTTTTGGGTGTTTTCCGGACCGGTGCGGATCAGTTGTTTCTGGGCATCGGACATGTTTTCTATGCTGTCATCGGAAAATTTGAAGTAAACCGACTCCAGTTTTAACTCTGGCGGCTCTTGATAAATTGGTGTTGCCAGTATTTGATCGATGGCTTCGATCAGCGCATCTTTGAAGGTGCGATTCTCGTAGCCCTGTGCGGCAAAGGCTTCTTCAAACAGCGGTTCCAGGTTGGTAATAGACTTTGCAGCTTTAGCTGGATCTGTCTTAGTCAGCAGGGAAACCACGTCGTCGTAGCGCTGGTAGTTGTTGGCGTCGATAAAGTACTGCTCGCCCACTTTTTGGGTGGCGAATTTTCCGGCTGGTGCTTTAACGGGCAGGAATTTGCGTAACATAACGCCTTGGGTGATGCCGTCGATCACGGCGGTAGAGCGTTTGATCAGGTCGGAAGCCTGCACCCACTGTTTCACCGGTTCGGCATCATTTAGTGCCAGAACCTCTTCTCGCACATATTCATCACTGTCGTCCAGTGATGGCAGCACTTGGGCTGGCTCAGCGGGCATGGTGGGTTCGGTTGGCTCGACTGGTTCTTTAATTGGTTCCGGCTCAACAACGGGCTCAGGCTCTTCAACCTGTTGTACTGGCTCCATTGGTACGGTTTCAATTTCGGGATTAGGCGCTTCGCTGGGGCGCATTAACCACCAGCCGCCAATAACTAACAGGCCTACAGCCACTATTAAAATGGCAATTTGCATAGGGCGTTTTGATGCAGAAGTCTGGCTGTACTCTGGACGATTATTATCAAAGTTGTCCATCTGTATTCTCCATACCGAAATGAATTGGTTTTTCAGGGATGATAGAACAACAAACTGCAGAAAGTATGGAACTCTGTTGTTTGTGCTTATTCATTTGACTTCAGCTGAGCAAATCGTTCACCTGATTTCAGCGTTTATTGGCAAAGGTGATTTCGGAAAGCGATAAATCGAATTCGTCGCCGTCATCGTCGACCTGATGAAATTTAACGACCTGATAGTGCAGCTTTGGTGACAGCCAGATTTCAGTGGAGCGATCCGGGTTGTCGTGGTGAAGCTGCAATTTGATGGTGTCCACTTTACCTATTGGCGTGTCCAGGGATTCATGGCCGATTATGCGGTAGCTCTGCTCTTTGCTGCGGCCGCGACGGACAATCTGGTATTCGAAGCTTTCTTTTCCCGCACTCAAGTCCAGGGCCAGTTGCACCTGAAGGCCCAGCAGATCCAGTTCGCCACCACTAAGCTCTATACTTCGCTCTTTATCATCATCTTTGTAGTGGGCCAGGTTGTTCTTCCAGTCGAAGCGGGTTTCTTCGTCATCCCCAAAGCCAAACAGGCTGCGAGATAGCAGGTGATGTTCCGGCTGAACTTTATTTCCAGCTTTCAGGGTAAAAGTGCTCTGCTCGTTGATGTGCCCCATAAATCGCTTGCGGGCATTGTTGCTGATTTGAAAGCGGTTGCCACCAAGGGGTTTTAATTCGCGTTCAGTCGTTAAGCTGAGGCCATTCACGTTTGCTGAGTAAGTGGCGTGAAAAGGGGTGAGTGGATTAACTTGCTCGGTGGGAGGTAATGGTTGTTCAGTTGGCTCGTTGGTTTCGCCAATGCTGAAAGCTGAGAAGCATAAAAGGGAAATAAGTACAGAAAATAACAGCGATTCTTTTTGATGCCGGTTACAAATCGTGGTGCGTGACATGATCTCTCCCTGAGTGATGTGTCAACTTACCTTTAGATTGTAATAGCGGCAGACCGTTCGGTCTGCCGTATTTTTTCTGATTTGTGAATCAGCCTTCCGAAAAAGGGTAGCCGGTTTCTGGCAGCACTTCATTGTCCAGCAGGGCGCGACCATTTTCCATGGTCAAGCGGCCTTCGCACAGCCATTGGGCAGCCAGCGGATAGATCTGGTGCTCGTAACCCAGAACGCGTTTGGCAAGGGCATCGGCATCATCGCCCGACAGGATGGGAACTCGAGCTTGCAGCACTGGAGGGCCACCATCCAGCTCTTCAGTGACGAAGTGCACGGTGGCGCCGCCTTCCGAATCGCCAGCTTCAATAGCGCGCAGGTGAGTGTGCAGACCCGGGTATTTGGGCAGCAGCGACGGGTGAATATTGAGCATTCTGCCCTGATAGCGGCGAATAAAGCCGGGGGTGAGAATGCGCATAAAGCCCGCCAGAATCACAGCATCCGGTTGGAACTGGTCGATGCAGTCACCCAGTGCAGTATCAAAGCTTTCGCGATCCGGGAATTCTTTGTGGTCGACAACCTGGGTGGGGATACCCGCCTTGCTGGCGCGTTCCAGGCCCATTACGCCTGGACGGTTGCTGATCACCGCCGCAACGGTGGCACACAGGGTGCCATCGGCGGCGGAATCAATAAAGGCTTGCAGGTTGCTGCCGCTGCCGGAGATCAGAACGACCAGGCGCGGCTTTTCGGTGGTGCTGGTTGAACTCACGCAGTCAGGCCCTTGAGTTCCACCTGTTCTTCGCCAGCTTTGGCTTGGGCGATTTCACCGATTACGAAAGCATCTTCACCAGCAGCGTGCAGGGTGTCCAGAGCGTTATCCAGTTCTGCGCCGGGAACTACCAGCACCATGCCGATACCGCAGTTGAATGTGCGGTACATTTCGCGGCTGTCCACGTTGCCCTTTTCTTGCAGCCAGTTAAAGACTGCAGGCATTTCCCAGCTGTTCACGTCGATAACGGCTTTGGCGTTGTCCGGCAGTACACGAGGAATGTTTTCCAGCAGACCGCCACCAGTGATGTGGGACAGTGCGTGAACTTCGCTGTTGCGAATCAGGCGCAGCAGCGGTTTTACGTAAATACGGGTTGGTGCCATCAGGGCTTCAGCCAGCGGCTTGCCGTCCACTTGTTCGGTGGTGATGTCGGCACCACTTACTTCGATGATCTTGCGAATCAGCGAGTAGCCGTTGGAGTGCGGACCGCTGGAACCGAGGGCGATCAGTTTGTCGCCAACGTGAACGCGGCTGCCGTCGATGATTTCAGACTTTTCCACCACACCGGTACAGAAACCGGCCAGATCATAGTCTTCGCCTTCGTACATGCCAGGCATTTCGGCAGTCTCACCGCCTACCAGGGCACAACCAGCCAGCTCACAACCTTTACCGATGCCTTCAACAACTGCAGCGGCGGTGTCTACGTTGAGAGCGCCGGTGGCGTAGTAGTCGAGGAAGAACAGAGGCTCTGCACCGCAGACCACCAGGTCGTTTACACACATGCCCACCAAGTCGATACCGATGGTGTCGTGCATGTTCAGGTCCATCGCCAGGCGCAGCTTGGTACCCACACCGTCGGTGCCGGAAACCAGTACGGGTTCACGGTAGCCGGAGGGCAATTCGCACAGGGCGCCAAATCCGCCAAGGCCGGCCATTACTTCAGGGCGGCGAGTGCGTTTGGCAACGTGCTTGATGCGTTCTACCAGGGCGTTACCCGCGTCGATATCAACACCGGCATCTTTGTAGCTGAGGGGGGTGGTTTGCTGTTTTGTGGTCATGGATGGCAACCGCAGAAGTGTTAAAAAGTTAAGTGAAACATGGAAAGCGGCGTATTTTAGCCGTTTCGACGGTGCGAAACCATCTAAATCTCGAAGGAGGGTTATCTCTGGCTGAATATAGGCTGCTAGCGGTCATTTTACCCCCCTTTATTGATAGGGAGAGCGCTCAACGAGTGTTAACAGCCCCTAACTTTTTGGCAATACTGGAAATTACCATTTACCGATCAGGTGCTGCTGTTACAATGTGCGGCTACTAATAACAGGTATAAGTTAAGGTTTTCCATGCTCATACGTTCAGCCGGTCTTGCAATACGCTCCTGGATTTTGCCGTTGATTTTGCTGTGCACTGCTTTTGCCAGCCACGCGGTAGAGGTTAAAGGGCTGTATGAGGTGGCAGTTAAAGTGGAAGACCAGTCGGCACTGGAGCGCACCAAAGGCACTCGCGCTGGCCTTGCGCAAGTACTGGTGAAAGTCAGTGGCCGAAGCGATGTGGTTAATCATTCGGCGGTAAAGGATGCTTTGAATCGAGCCGACAGTTATCGCCTCCAGCACAGTTACGATCACCAACCTGCAACATTGACGGCTCCAGAGTACCTGAACCTGAAGCTCCGTTACGATGAAACCCAGATAAGACGACTGCTGCGCCGTGCCCAATTGCCAATCTGGCCATCCAATCGCCCGGAGATATTATTCTGGATGGTAACGGATCTTCCCAATGAAGGGCGTCTTCATGTCAGCCGTGAGCTGATGCCGGAGGCCTACGAATTGTTAGAGCGCAAGATGGCTGAGCGTGCCGCGCCACTGCGTTTGCCATTACTGGATCTGGAAGACCAACTCAACCTGTCGGCCAGAGATGCCTGGGATCAAAACGCCGAGCGTGCTACCGAAGCTGCTCAACGCTACGACACCGACCACTGGACTGTGCTGAGTTTTTATCGCACCAACAGTGGTGAGTATCGCGCATCCATTCAGGTGGAAGCGGGCGTACACAGTGATCGGGAAGCGTTGATTGCTGGCTCGTTGGAAGACTTGATCGACAAAGCCGTTGATTGGTCGGTGGATCGAGTCTCTCAAGGGTATACTTTTGTTCCCAAGCAGAACGCCGAAGAGGTAGCCCTGCGTCTTGAGTCGGTGGATAACTATAAAGAGTACCAGGCGGTAATCAGCCACTTTGAAGGGCTGGAAATGGTTCGCTCGGTACGCCTGGTGGCAGCTAATGGCAATGTGCTGGATCTGAGCATGGCCATTGATGGCAGCCCGGCAAAGTTGCGTGACCTGTTGCGTCGCGACCCAAAACTCGCGGAGATCACCGATCTGACTACCGACGAGATGAGCTTATTTTTTCGCTGGAGACCGGTGACACGCTAAGTCGCCACCAGTTTGTAGATAAATGAACAACATCATGACAGACAGTCCACGCCAGTTGAGCCTGGGAGTTGCGCTCAATGATGAGGCGACACTCAGCAATTTCTATGCGCCTGAACAATCGCCGCAAGCTCACGCGGTTGCACTACTCAAGGAGCGGCTGCTGACAGCTGCCGAGCCATTTGTATACCTGTGGGGGGCGTCTGGCAGTGGCGTGACACATTTGCTTCAAGGTGCCTGCCATCAGGCGCTGGATTTGGGGCTGGAGGTTCAGTATCTGCCGTTGGTAGAGCTGGTGGATTATCCACCGGAAGCTCTGCTGGAAGGGCTGGAGCACCTGGACCTGGTCTGCCTTGATCAGCTCCACGCTGTAGCTGGCCAACCGAACTGGGAAAAGGCCCTGTTTAACTTCTTTAACCGAATTCGCGACAACGGCAACTGCCTGCTGGTAGGGGCCAATGCGTCCGCTCGTGAATTGGGCGTTGAATTGCCGGATTTGCAGTCGCGACTGAGTTGGGGTGTTACCTTTCATTTACCTGCCCTTACCGATGAAGACAAAATCGCTTTGTTGCGTTTTCGCGCCGAGCTGCGTGGTATGGAGTTGGGGGAAAATTCCGCCCGGTATCTGCTTAATCATGGTGCCCGTGGGGTTGCTGAGCTCATTGTCGCTTTGGATCAGCTTGATAGCGCATCGCTGGAAGCGCAACGTAAATTGACCATTCCTTTTATTAAGGAAACGCTGGGCTGGTAATCCCGGGCGGTGACTTTTACTTAGTGAACCTTGCAGCCCTACACCATTCAATTTGAAAACAATCACGAAATTTGTGGAATTGGTTCCGGATTTTTTTGCCCGCACAACATAGAGTTCGGGCCTGTTACCCATAGCTTTTGGAGGCTAACGAAAACAATGAAAAGAAATGTAATAGCGCTTGGGCTGGGGATGGCCCTGTTATCAGGTGCGGCGCAGGCAGATACTGTGCTGGGTGTTTATGCTGGTGCCAGTCAGTGGAGTTCCGGGTTGAGTGGCAAAATCGGTATTACCGATACAGACTTCTCCACCCTGGGTTTCGATGACGAGAAGAACAACGTTCTATACGTCGCTCTGGAGCATCCGGTACCGCTGGTACCTAATATCATGCTGAAACAAACTGATCTCTCCACCACCGGTAATGCAACCCTGGCTGGTGATGTACAGTTTGACGATATCAACTTCACTTCAGGGGAAGCCCTGATGACCGATTTTGACCTGACCCAGACTGACGCGACTTTCTACTACGAAATTCTCGATAACTGGCTGAATCTGGATCTCGGTTTAACCCTTCGTCAATACAAGGGTGACCTGACCGCAATGTCCATGTCCGAGTCAGAAACCATTGATCTGGATACTCTGTTGCCGATGGGCTATGTGAAAGGTCAAATCGACCTGCCGCTGACCGGTTTCTCCCTGAAGGCCGATGCCAATGTGATCAGCTACAGCGGCGACAGCATTACCGATTTTTCGGCAGCTGTTGCCTGGAAAGCCTCTTTCCTGGTGGCGTTTGATGTGGGAGTGGAAGCTGGTTACCGCCGTCTGAACCTGGATCTGGATGATCTGGGTGACCTGGAAACCAACCTGACCATCGACGGACCTTACGTAGGCTTTACGGCGCATTTTTAATGGATGCACTTTGAAGCATATGTTGTAAGTGGAGGCGGCCATTGGCCGCCTTTATTTTATCTGGATTAAAGGTAAAGTGTGGTAGCTCTGGTGGAGAATGCGTGAGTAAATATTAGATAGGTTGCGATCGCCAGTCAGGCTTTAGTATCTGGGGGTTCTTAAGGGATTTAGGAGATCGGTAGCGTGAAACAAATTATTGCGGTAATACTGACAATGTCATTGAGTGTGTTGGGAGGTTGTGAGATGGAAGAGTCAAATCAGAAAATGGAGCAACCGTTCGCCATAGCAATTCACGGCGGGGCCGGCACCATTTTAAAAGAGAACCTCACCCCTGAGCTGGAGCAGCAGTATCACGCCACGCTGGCCGAGGCGCTACGGGCAGGTCATCAGGTGTTGCTGAACGGTGGCACCAGTGTTGAAGCTGTGCAGGCCGCCATTGTGGTGATGGAAGATTCGCCACTGTTTAATGCTGGTAAAGGGGCGGTCTTTACCCACCACAAAACCAACGAGATGGATGCCTCTATTATGGAAGGCAACACCCTAAACGCAGGGGCAGCGGCTGGCGTATCGATGGTGAAAAACCCGGTAAAACTGGCGGCGGCGGTGATGACTCAATCTGACCATGTCATGCTGAGTGGTGAAGGTGCGGAGCAGTTCGCCCGATATGTAGGGCTGGAAATCGTTGACCCGGAATATTTCAAAACGGAGCGTCGTTGGAACCAGTTAATGAAAGTATTGGCGGAAGATCCGGACGGCTCTGTGTTGTCGGAAGATGAAACGGATAAGGCAGCCGCTTACGATGATGGCAAATGGCCCGACGATAAAAAGTTCGGCACCGTAGGTGCTGTCGCGCTGGATAAGTTCGGTAATCTCGCAGCGGCGACCTCCACCGGTGGCATGACCAATAAAAAATACGGTCGCATTGGCGACTCTCCGGTGATCGGTGCAGGCACCTACGCGGACAATAACGCCGGAGCAATCTCCGCCACAGGCCATGGCGAATACTTTATTCGCGCTGCGGTGGCTCACGACATTTGTGCCCGGGTGCTGTACCAGGGTAAATCGCTGCAGCAGGCAGCAGACGCTGTGGTAATGGAAAAGCTGGTCGATATGAAAGGCGAGGGCGGCATTGTTGGCATGAGCCCGCAGGGGGCTGTGGTGTTTAGCTTTAACTCGCCGGGTATGTACCGGGGTTCAATTGATGTTAATGGTGAACTCTATACGGCTATTTTTCGATAGGACAGATCTCTCACTGCCCCCATAAAAATAAAGACGATAAATATAAATCAGTGGGGTAAAAATAGCGTAATACAGAACCGATCGGGCTATCTATCTCTATCAACAACGGGTGTGCATACACTGTCGCAATTGTCGGGAGTCGGAACGGGGCTGGTGCCCTGTTCTGGTAATGCATTGGCAGTTGAGATTGTGCCAGAGGTAAATCTAAATGTGCAGAGATTTTTGGCCCCCTTGATTTCTAATTACACTGAGCAGAATCAGCTGTGCAAGATGTATGTGCCCACGATTTCAGAAGATGAAATGTCTGTTCAAAATGATTAACCAATACAGCTGATCACCACAAAGTCTTAGCAATATTGAGCCCCATAAAAGAGTCTCTTGAATCCATTAATGTAATAGGCTCCTTTCTTCAGCCCCTGCGTTTACACCTACCTCGTGCGATTGAGGTTTTATTTAGTCAACTTTTCTTTCTTAAGGGTGCTGTTTCTAATCTAAGCTTGTTAGTTACACAGTGTGACGACATCTTGTCATGCACATGGTGATGCATTCAGTCTGGTTAAGGGGGTGGCCAGGAAATCTGGCACTTGATTGGGTTGGTTTATGTTAAATACTTGTTCACAAGGTGAGCCACAATGTACAAGAAGTTAAATCTGGTGATGCTGGTCAGCTTATTGGTACTTCAGTTAAGTGGTTGTTCAAAATCTGACTCCACACCTGAAAAGGAAGCTATTCGGCCTGTACGAACGGTGACGGTAGTTTTACAGAATGCTGTTAACACAAGAGAGTTCTCGGGGGTGGTGAAATCTAATAGAAGGGTCGATTTGGCCTTTCGAGTTGGGGGGACACTTTCAGAATTGCCTGCTCGAGAAGGTGATCATGTCAAACAAAATCAAGTGCTCGCCAGACTTGATCAAACTGATTTTGAAATACAGCTAAAGGCGATGCAGGCGGACTTTGATCGAAGTAAGGGAGATTTCGATCGAGCAAAAACATTGTATGAGCGTAATATCTTGTCTCGTTCAGATTATCAAAAGTTGGAGTCGCAGTTCTATATAGCTGAGGCACAATTGGAAAAAGCGCAGCAAGATCTTGCGTATGCAACGATATTAGCTCCATTTGAGGGCTATATAACTAAAAGACATGTTGAGAACTTCTCTGAAATTGCTCCACGCTCCCCTGTATTGACATTAATGGACCTCAATTCATTACTGATCACTATTGAGGTTCCGGAAAGTGTCATGATCCAGGCGCAGAGGGAGGGCATGAGGCCAGAGATGTATGCCACCTTTGATGGCCATGAATCCAGCCAGTTTCCTCTTGAAATCAGAGAGGTTGCGGCCCAGCCTAATACTGGAACACAAACGTATCCTGTTACATTGGCTTTGCCCCCTATCAGGACGTTTAATGTTTTACCTGGTATGTCCGCTGTAGTCCAAGTTCGCCCATTTGAGAAAAACGATGATTCCACTGATGTTGCCTACCTTCCGACGCAGGCAGTATTGGCTGACAGTCAGGGGCATTATGTATTCGTAGCTGTACCCAGCCAGGATGGATACGCTGTTATCGAGAGAAGGCCGGTTGAAGTTGGCGATATATCTGCTTTTGGTATTCAGATAACCGGTGGACTTTCGGGAGGAGAAGAAGTAGTTACGGCTGGTATGAGTAAACTCACACCAGAGATGCACGTCTTGTTAATGGATAAAAATTAAGGGATTTGCATCATGAACCTGACCAAATTTGCACTGGAAAATAATCGAACAGCTTTCGTACTGCTGGGAGTTTTATTGCTGGCTGGGATAATGGCATTTCAATCAATGCCGAGAGCCTACGACCCCGGATTTACAATACGTGCAGCTCAAGTTATTACCTATTTTCCCGGTGCCAGCTCTGAGCGCGTTGAGCAGCTAGTCACAGATAAAATTGAAGAAGCGATACAAGAAATGCCGGAGCTGGATTTCGTTAAAAGCGAATCGCGTACCGGGGTTTCGATAGTCGTTGTCAATATTAAAGAAAGTTATACCGAGATGCGGCCCATTTGGGACTCGTTGCGCAGGAAGGTGGAGGATGTGGCACTTGATTTGCCTGATGGGGTTATCGGGCCTTTCGTTAATGACGAGTTTGGTGACGTATTTGGCATAGTGCTGACTATTACAGGGGAGGGATTCAGCTACGCAGAAATAGAAAATATTGCTTCGGATTCACGTCGTGAGTATCTGCGAATTAATGATGTGGCAAAAGTCGATGTGTTTGGAGAGCAAGAAGAGAGTGTTTTTGTTGACTATGATAACGAGCGACTCTCTGAGCTGAATATTTCGCCATACCAGCTTTCGCAAATGCTGGGGTCAAGGAATGTTTTGACACCTGGTGGTGCAATTACTCTTGGCTCGGAGCGCATTATATTAGAGGCGTCGGGGAATTTTGAGTCGGTTGAAGAAATAGCAAATAGTATTATCCGTATACCAAACACAGAAACGCTCGTATTTCTAAAGGATATCGCTCAGGTTTATCGGGGTTATATCAGCCCTGCAAAATACAAGGTTCGTTCCACCGGTGAGCCGGCGTTGGCTCTGGCAATATCGATGCGGGAAGGTGGAAATAATATTGTTTTAGGTGAGCAAGTGAAAGCCGTTACTGAGCGGTTAAAGCAGTCTTACCCAATTGGTGTGAATTTTAATATCGTAAATTTCTCCCCTGAAGAAGTAGATGCGAAAGTTAAGGGGTTTGTATCCAATCTTCTGCAGGCAGTTGCCGTTGTTACCTTGGTTATGCTGGTGTTCCTGGGGATAAGAACTGGGTTGATCGTTGCAGCGCTGATTCCTTTTAGTATGCTGGTTGCTTTGTTGTTGATGAATGTGCTGTCCATCGGACTGGATCAGATTTCATTGGCTGCATTGATTATAGCTCTTGGAATGCTGGTAGATAATGGCATTGTTATGTCAGAAAATATAATGGTGCAAATGGAGGAGGGTAAAAGTCGAATTGATGCAGCGATTGCTTCAGCCTCTGAATTGAAAATTCCACTCCTTACGTCCTCACTGACAACAGCTGCTGCATTTTTACCAATTTATTTGGCGGAGTCGAGTACTGGCGAGTTCACAGCTTCCCTGTTTAAGGTTGTAACGATTACCCTGCTTTGTTCCTGGCTGTTATCAATGACGATAATTCCATTGTTATGTGTGATTTTTCTAAAGATCAAAACGTCTGGGCAAGAATATAGCAGCCGTTTCTATACCGGTTACCGGAATGTGTTGGGGGCGTTGATCAAGTACCGCTATATGTCACTGCTTGTGGTCGTTGCCCTGTTTTCTGTCTCTTTGTATGGTCTGAAATACATACCCAATATATTTTTCCCACCTTCGGATCGTGCCTATTTCAAGGTGGAACTGGAGCTTCCACAAGGTCGATCTTTGGAGAATATGGAGGAGGTGGTCTCCGGGGTGGAGAACTTTGTGGCAAGAGAGCTTGCTCAAGAGTCTGAATATGGAAAGGCGGTAACAGACTGGATTTCCTACATCGGGAACGGTGGGGCACGATTCGTGTTGACTCATACGCCGAAGCCCAATTCGCCCAGTTACGCTTTGATGGTCATTAATACCAAGTCGGCGGAGGTGATCGATCGGGCGATGGGGGAGATTGAGCGTTTTGTTATCAATAATTATCCCGATGTGGTTGTAAAGCTCAAGAAAATTGAAACAGGCGCTGCAATTGATAACCCCGTTGAAGTACGTGTTTCAGGGGCAGAGTTTGATCGTCTCTTCGAAATTGTTGGGGATTTGAAACAACAGATGAGTCGAAATCCCAACTTGAAAAATATAACCGATGACTGGGGAATTCAGTCTAAAAAGCTTGTTGTCAAAATAGATCAGGCCCGAGCTTTGAGAGCTGGAGTCAGTAGTCAGGATATTGCTGTTTCGCTGCAGGCTGGTATGAGTGGTGTTGAGCTTACCCAGTACAGGGAAGGCTCCGATGTTATTCCTGTCACTATGCGCTCTGAAGCCGCGTTAGAGAACAGCTTTACAAAGCTGGAGGGGTTGTCTGTATACGCACAATCTTCGGGTATCAGTGTGCCTCTAAAGCAAGTCGCGGATATCGAAGTGGTATGGGAGCCGGGGAGGATTCTGAGACGGGATCGAACCAAGACGGTTACAGTCGGAGCACAGCTGGAAGGCGATTACACGGCAGCCGAGGGATTTGCTGAACTACATCCGTGGCTTATTGAGCAGTCCGCTGAGTGGGGTTTGGGATTCCGTTATGAATTGGGCGGGGAAGCCGAATCTTCTGCCAAAGCGAATCAATCAATTATGGATAAGCTACCGATAGCGGTTCTTATCATCGTTATCTTGCTGGTTGGTCAATTTAACTCAATCAGAAAAGCCAGTATCGTGCTGCTAACCATACCCTTGGGGCTGATAGGTGTCATTGTCGGGTTGTTGGTGCTTCGCTCTTTTATGGGATTTATGACACTGCTCGGTATTATTTCTTTAGCCGGGATTGTGATCAATAACGCTATTGTGTTGCTGGAGCGGATCCAAATTGAGCTGGATGAGTTTAAACGCACCCCTTTTGATGCTGTACTGGAAGCTGCGCAGCGCCGAGTTCGCCCCATCTTGCTGACAACGGCAACCACAGTGTTAGGGTTGATCCCTCTTTATTTGGGGGGAGGGGAAATGTGGGAGCCAATGGCCATTTCAATAATGTGCGGTTTACTCTTCGCCACTTTGTTGACGTTGCTGGTAGTGCCTGTGCTTTATTCAACGCTGTTCAAGGTGAAAGCTCACTAATTGAAATATAGCGATGACCCTGTATCCAGAGTAAATATGGGGTCATTTTAGGCCCCTATGTTTGCTATCAATAGTGTCCAAATCCCGATATATTTAGGCGCTGTTTATCGTAGGACTCAATTCATGTTTCTTAACGCAGATCTCGGCGAAAGTTTTGGTGCCTGGAAAATGGGTATGGATGAAGCGGTTATGCCGCATATTCACCAGGCCAATATTGCCTGTGGGTTTCACGCGTCTGACCCGTTGACGATGGATCGCACCGTACAACTGGCTGTAAAGCACGGTGTAACCATTGGTGCCCATCCCGGATATCCGGATCTGGTGGGGTTTGGGCGTCGCTCCATGGCGATGGGGCGGGATGAGGTCATTGCGCTGGTGGCCTATCAGGTGGGTGCCTTGTCAGCTATCTGTCATCGCCATGGCACTACCGTCTCGTATGTAAAACCACATGGTGCGCTCTATAACGACATGATGAAAGATGATGGCCTGTGCAGTGCCATTATGGAGTCCATTTCCGGTGTTGATAGAAACTTATCGATGATGCTGATGAGTACGACTCGCAATGATCATTACCTGCAGATGGCGGACCAATACGGTGTGTCCCTGCAGTTCGAGTTTTTTGCCGATCGCGCCTACACCGACGAGGGTTTACTGGTATCCCGCAATCAGAACGGAGCGGTTTTGCATAATGAAAAAGACATTATTCAGCGAGTCAAACAGCTGCTGGAAGAGGGCAGTGTCACTACGGTTAATGAGAAGCGATTACGGTTAACCGCAGATACCATCTGCGTTCACGGCGATAACCCGGAATCAATACAGGTCGCTGCCAGTTTGCGCCAGCTGATTGATGGGGCGGTTGAGTGAGTTCAGAAGTTTCCATTGTTCCAGCCAGTGAAGAAGCGATAATTATTTACCTGGCTGAACAGGCTGACGAAACGGTTTTGGAAAAGATTCGCGTGCTTGGTGAGTTGATTGAGTCCAGGCTATCTGAATTTGTTGTTGATCTGGTGCCTTCTTTTACCAGCCTGACAGTCTATTACGACGTATCCCATATCGATTACTCCCAGCTGCGCCATAGCTTGCAGGCAATTGTGAGTGAGCTTTTGCAGGGAGAGCTTCCCGAATCAGAAAGTCGATACCTGGAATTGCCCGTTTATTACGGCGAAAAAGTCGCTGAAGATATGGCGCGTGTTTGTGAATTAACCGGGATGACTGCCGAGCAGGTTGTGGAGTTGCACAGCCAGTGTGAGCTGCGAGTCTATGCACTGGGGTTTAGACCCGGTTTTGGCTTTATGGGCTCTTTGCCGGAAGCTTTAAAAGTACCTCGACTGGATACACCAAGAAAAAAAGTCCCGAAAGGCGCTGTAGCGATCACCGAGACACAAACGGCGGTTTATCCAGATGTCAGCCCCGGTGGCTGGAATATTATTGGTCGTTGTCCACTGGAGATGTTTGATCGAAGTGGCCCGGAGCCAGCAGCCCTTTTACAGGTGGGTGATCGAGTGAAATTTGTACCTGTGGATCGCGACGAATTTATTCGGTTGGGAGGGCAGTTGTGAGCCTGACGATTGTCAATCCGGGATTGGTATCACTGTTACAGGATGGTGGCCGCTTCGGCTCTCAACACCGGGGAATTACGACCGGTGGCCCGCTGGACAGCCACGCTTTTTGCTGGGCCAATAAACTACTGGATAACAATCCCAACGCTACCCAGATTGAAATCTGTTACGGCAATTTTTCGGCGCGATTTAACCGGGGTGTTCGGTTTGCCATTACCGGTGCTGATCTCAATTGGCGTCTGGACGGAATGCCGTTGATGCTGTGGCGTACTCATTACGCCGAGGCTGGATCGGTGCTCAGCGCAGAATCGCCACGATCAGGTTTGCGCAGTTACCTGGCTGTGCATGGTGGCTTTAATGTACCGCAGGTTCTGGGCAGTTGCGCAACGGTAATGGGAGATCAGCTGGGTGGGTTGGCAGATGGCAAGCCACTTCAGGGCAGCGATGAGATTACTTACGATGTGGGCGAGCCGGGAATACTGAATCGCGTCAGTCGCCATTTCCGGCCCGACTACACCAAGCCGGCAATTCTACGTGTGATGCCGAGTAACCAGTTCGATAAGTTTTCCCAACAGACACGTCGGCAATTCTTTGGACAGAGATATCACTTGTCTAATCGTGCTGATCGAATGGGGTGCCGCATGGAAGGCAAGCCGCTCAGCGATATACCGGGAAATATGGTGTCGGAAGCAGTCGCTTTGGGTTCGATACAGGTGCCCAGTGATGGACAACCAATCATATTGCTCAATGATCGGCAGACCATTGGTGGTTATCCAAAACTCGGCAACATTTATGCAGTGGATATTGCCAGGTTGGCCCAGTGTCAGCCCGGTGACGAGATCCGCTTTGAGTTAGGGAGCCTGGAAGAGGCTCAATACGAGCTTTGCCTGTTCAGGCAGTTTTTTGATTTTCATCCAAAATTAAAAGCAAAAATATAAATTAAAGAGCACTTCTAAAAAAAGTGCATTTTTAAATAAGAAGGGGGCAGGAGTGAAAAAACATATTCTAATGGCTGTGGCGTTATTGTGGGGAACGTCGGCCGTTGCAGAGACCTTATGGCACATGCCGACACCCTACGGTGATCGAAACTTTCATACCGCCAACATTATTGAATTTGCTGATCAGGTCAGCCAGGCCAGCAACGGAGAGTTTTTGATCAAAACTCACAGTGCTGGCTCGCTGTTCAAGCACCCGGAAATTGCCACTGTTGTGAGACGAGGGCTGGTTCCTATTGGTGAGTTGCTGATGTCGAGGCTGGGGAATGAAAATCCGCTCTATGAACTCGACTCCATCCCGTTTCTCGCCTCAAATTACGAACAGGCGTATCAACTGTGGCAGGCAAGTCGTCCCGAAATCGAGAAGGTGTTAAGTGAACGCGGGATGAAGTTACTGTTTGCGGTTCCCTGGCCCCCTCAGGGGCTGTATGCCTCTCGCGAATTGGCCGATACGTCCGATATGGCCGGGTTGAGAGTTCGCGCCTACAACCGGGCAACCGAGCAGATTGCACTGGCTGTAAACGCAGTACCAACCCAGGTTGAAGCGCCAGATATACCCACAGCATTCAGTACCGGCCGGGTAGACGCCATGATTACTTCGCCGAGTACCGGTGCCAACACCCAGGCCTGGGATTATGTCTCTCACTACTATCCAATCAATGCCTTCCTTGTGAAAAACATGGTAGTGGTCAATCAACAGGCGTTTGACAGCTTAACCGTGGAGCAACGCCAGATTTTGCTGGATGCTGCCAAGCAGGCAGAGCTGCGTGGCTGGCAGGCGAGTAGAGAAGAGACCGATCGAACTGTGGCAATAATGGCCGAGAAAGGGATGAGCATTACCCAACCAACAGCGCATTTTATGGAGCAGCTGCATGGTGTTGGTGAGCAGATGATCGAAGAGTGGCTGAATCGCTCCGGGGTAGAGGGTAGGGCTGTTATTGATGCTTATCGCAAGCTCTCTGAAGCTATTGACCAGGAGGGCAATTGATATGCGCTGTTTGTTGAATACGATTTACAAAGCCAGTGGCGTATTGGCAGCAGCCTGTTTGGCGTCGATTGGTTTACTTGTATTGGCACAGGTGATGTGTCGAATCATTAATGGCATCGCCAAATCAATAAGTGGTGAATCGCTGGGATTGGTGATTCCATCGGTGGCTGAATTTGCGGCCTTTTTATTGGTTGCTTCGGCATTTCTGGGGCTGGCCTATAGCATGCGGCACGGCAGTCATATTCGCGTGTCGCTGCTGACACAAAAATTATCGGCTCAGGCCAAACGCAAGGTAGAAATATTCTGTCTGTTGACCGGCTTTTTGTTAGCGGCATTTTGCAGTTGGCATGCGGTGCTGCTTGTGTTGGACAGCTGGCAGTTTCATGAACAATCCTACGGAGTTATCTCGGTGTCGCTGTGGTGGGTTCAGTTGCCTATGGCGCTGGGGCTCGTGATTTTATCAATTGCCCTGCTGGATGATCTGGTTGTTGTTCTGGGTGGAGAGGATGCGTCATACACACTGGTGGATGCCTCTGAAGATATGGAGGTAGCCGAGTGATGCTTGAAGGAATGAATGCGCTTCTTTTGTTGCTAACCACTGTGGTGGTAATGCTGGTATTGCTTGGCAGCAGTTTGTGGGTGGCTTTGGCCCTGGTAGGAACCGGTTTTGTCATGCTGACGGTTTTTACACCGGTAGATCCCGGGCTGGCGATATCGTTTGCGTTTTGGGGCTCCAGTAATTCCTGGGAGCTGGCAGCGCTACCCATGTTTATCTGGATGGGGGAGATTCTGTTTCGAACGCGGTTGTCGTCCGATATGTTTGCCGGCTTATCCCCTTGGGTATCCCGACTTCCCGGTGGCTTGATGCATACCAATGTATTGGGTTCCGGCGTGTTTGCGGCTATCTCTGGTTCGTCGGCGGCAACGGCAGCTACCATCGGCAAAATGACAGTTCCGGAACTGAGAAAACGTGGCTATGACGAAAAAATGATGGTGGGCACATTGGCGGGCTCAGGTACTCTGGGATTGCTGGTTCCACCGTCCATTATTTTGATTGTTTATGGTGCCGGCTCAGAACAGTCAATCGCTCGGCTGTTTATCGCCGGCATTATTCCTGCACTGGTTTTGATTGGCCTGTTCATCGGCTATGTGATGATCTGGTCGATGCTGAATCGCGACAAAGTACCCCAGGAGTCTGAGCCTGCGGGTTGGCGTGAGAAGTGGCAGGGACTGAAAAAACTTACCCCGGCGGTGGCTTTGATTGCGGGAATTATCGGATCAATTTACAGCGGACTTGCATCACCAACCGAGGCCGCTGCAGTTGGGGTTGCACTGGCACTCTTGTTAGCGCGCATGACGGGTTCACTTACCAGAGATAGCTTTACTGCTTCACTGATGGGTGCCATGCGCACTTCCTGCATGATCATTTTTATTCTTGCAGGGGCAGCGTTTTTGACCGTTGCCATGGGCTTTACCGGTATCCCTGAGCTGTTGGCCAACTGGGTGGGTGAGCAGCAGTTTTCACCACTGTGGTTGCTGGTGGCGCTGACGGTATTGTTTATTCTGTTGGGTTGTTTTCTGGATGGTATTTCCGTTGTGGTATTAACTACATCCATCGTATTGCCACTGGTGGATGCCGCCGGATTTGACCTGATCTGGTTTGGTATTTACCTGGTTCTGGTGGTGGAGATGTCGCAGATTACACCGCCGGTAGGCTTTAACCTGTTTGTACTGCAATCTCTCACGGGTAAGAACATTCTCTATATCGCCAAAGCAGCGCTGCCGTTTTTTGTGATACTGCTGCTGATGGTTGCATTGATCTCGGCGATGCCGGAGATGGTTACCTGGTTGCCCGAGAATATGTAGTTGTCTTTAATAATGCTTAAAGGTAAAAAAGGCCCTGGTACTACCGTAATGCTATTCACTTAAATTCTTAGAAGTACTTGTCATCCCCGCGAAAGCGGGGATCCATTTCGAAAAATACTCGGAATGGCGGATTATCGCCTCCGGCACTCAATCCTTAGTCCCGCCTACGCGGGAATGACGATATTTCTTAAGTGAACTACATTGCCGGCAGTACCGGGGCTTTTATGTTGTTTCAAACAGCTATTACATTGTGCAATCGTAGCAGCGCAAGTAATAGCCTTTCGGATCGTTTAAAGCATTAAGTTCCTGTACTAGTGGTGAAGCTGCTCCGGTCCACAGATTCTGTAATGAATCAGGCAAGAAAGATTGAATATCAATCTTTGCCACACCGATATTGCCGTTGGATAGTTCCCGCAGAATTTGCTCGCGCAGAGTCAGTGGCTTTTCAACAAACTCAGCTTGGTAATCGGTTAAGTTGGCCAGTTGCGCAGCCGCATTAATCGCATCCTTCAGGCCTCCGAGATGATCAACCAGTCCAAGTTGTTGGGCGCGGGTGCCAGTCCAGACCCGACCTTGGGCAACTTGATGAACTTCTTGTGGGGTAGAGTTGCGGCCTTCGGCAACCAGCTCCAGAAAGTCCTGATAAATGCCATCAACCGTCGCCTGAATCACGCGATTGGATTTTTCATTCATCGGCAACAGCGGTGACGCAAATCCGGCCATATCCGTTGAGCCTACGCCATCTATATTGATGCCAATTTCCTTGAGGCTGTTTTCCAGAGTCGGGAGCATGCCAAACACACCGATGGAGCCGGTAATAGTGGAAGGTGAGGCCCAGATCTGATCGGCATTTGCCGAAATCCAATAGCCACCTGAAGCCGCAACACTGCCCATTGAAACGACTACCGGAATACCCTGTTTTTTCAGGTTTACAACTTGCTGGCGAATAACTTCCGAAGCGTATGCACTACCTCCAGGGCTGTCCACACGAAGTACTACTGCTTTGTAATTTGGGTTCTGTTGAACCTGTTTGAGTAGGTTGGCCAGGGTATCGCCGCCTATAGTGCCGGAAGGGTGGTCGCCATCGAGGATTTCGCCTTTAGCGACGACTACGGCAACCTTTTTCTCAGCCAGAAAACCGTTCGCCATCTCATGGGCGCGAACATCGGCTATATAGCGTCGTAATTCCACACGGGGGTATTGGCCGTTACCGTTATGGCCAATTTTTTGAATCAACAGGTTCTGCATCTCATCGCGGGTTGCAATGCCATCCACAAGCCCGGCACTGAGTGCCAGTTTCGCGGTGTTTCCGCCTTGCTTGATCAGCTCGCTGTCCATATTCGCGATGTAATCGCTGATGGCACCCACCGGCAGTTCACGCTGTGACTCGATATGACCGGTATAGATTTTCCAGAGCGCATTAACCCACTCGCTGTTGTGCTCTTTGGAGGCATCCGACATGTTTGTGCGGGTAAATGGTTCGACAGCGTCCTTGAAAGTACCCACTTTAAAAACGTGGACGTTTACTTTCAGTTTATCGAGCGCGTCTTTGAAGTAGGGGCGAAAGCTGCCCATCCCTGTAATCTCTACCGCACCCATCGGGTTTACATAAATCTCGTCCGCATGGCTGGCTAGAAAGTATTGGGCCTGACTGTAGTTGTCCGCTACGGCAATAACCGGCTTTCCGCTCTCTTTGAAGCGTGAAATGGCCTGACCTACTGTTTCCAGTTTACTCAGGCTGCCGCCACTGAATTGTCCCAGCTCCAGCACCAGTCCTTTAATACGTTTGTCTTTGGCGGCACTGTCGACTGCATCGGTAACATCGCGAACCAGTGTCTCAAGTTGCCGGGTGCTTCCCATTTGTGCGAGTGGTGAAACAAAACTGAGTTGCTCTACCAGTTCGCCTTGCAGTGCCAGTCGCAGTGCGACGTCGTGTTTGATGGGTTCCGGTCGAGAAACAATTGCGATCAGGATCACTACCAAAATCAGTAACACGGTGATACGAACAAACAGGCTCAGAATGGTTTTTGCCAGGGATTTAAGCGAGCTGCCGATAAATTGCAGGCCGCGGCGAAAAATTCCCGGGGATTGGTTGCTCATGGTATTACCTCCTTGAAAATCCAGTTATAGCAGACTGCGCTGTTTCCAGCGGCTAAACATCATTGCAGAAATAAACAATATGCAGACCCAAACCATCTCCATTACATCCCAGACACTGGGTTCGGGCTTAAACAGGTTTACAGTGATTACCGTAAAGTACATCAGGCAGACAAAGCACAGCATGGAATAGCTCTTGTAGTGCTCTTTCAGCATGCCAGGAATAAAAATCAACAGGGGCAGCAGGGTGATTGCGTAAATCATTAGAGGCGCATCTCGCAATAACGCATTAAAAAACAGCGTAATAATAAATGCGCCGTAGCTTAACCATGTGAGCCAGCGTGCCAGTGATAATTTGCAGGAGTTTTCCATGATGTTCTCGGTTAATTATTTAAGTTTGCTCGCCAGTTTGGCAATGCGCTGACCCAGGGCACGACAGAGCTCAATCTCATCCTTTGAAAGCCCTATGTCACTGTTGGTGCCAGCCTTGTGGGACGGGCCGTAGGGTGTGCCACCGGTTTGAGTGCGATTTAGCGCAGCTTCGGAATAGGGGATTCCGGCAATAACCATACCGTGGTGCAGCAGTGGCAGCATCATACTCAATAGAGTCGACTCCTGGCCGCCATGCAAACTACCGGTGGAGGTAAAAGTTGCTGCCGGTATTCCAATCAGGTCGCCGTTTAACCACTCTTCTGACGTGCTGTCGATAAAGTACTTCAGCGGTGCAGCCATATTTCCGAAGCGGGTCGGGCTGCCCAGGATCAACCCGCTGCAGTTGCGCAGATCTTCTTTGGTGGCGTAGAGATCGCCTTGCTCTGGAATATCTGATTCGGTGGCCTCGCAAACAGTAGAGACGGCGGGGACGGTACGCAGCCTGCCTTCCATTCCTGCGGCTTCGACGCCCTCTGCGATCTGCTCAGCCATGGTGCGGGTATTGCCCGAGCGGCTGTAGTACAGAATCAATACGTAGTTGTCAGACATTGTGATTGTGGCCCCCAAGTGTTTATCTTGAGCCGAACAGTAACCCGGCTCTTTCTAGGGCCTGTTGACACTAATTGAATATTCGCTGCTGAAGGCCATTTTTTTGGCCAGCAAGGCAGAAGGAGTGCAGTGTAGTCAATCTACATAAGCGACTGATAACACAGCTGGGCGAAAAAATGCCCTCAGCCCTTCGGGTTGAGGCTAAAAACGCGCCACCCTGCGTTATTCGTCGTTTATTTGGAATGACCAAACCACTCTCCTCATGCCTTGATTGGCGCTTTTTTAGTCACAACAGCAAGTATTCAATTAGTGCCAACAGGCCCTAATTACAGGATATCCAGTACAGCTTCCGGTGGGCGTCCTAAGGCAGCTTTTTCACCGTTTACCACAATCGGGCGCTGAATCAATTTCGGATGCGCTACCATGGCCTCGATCAGTTGTGCTTCAGTCAGGCTGGTGTCTGCCAGGTTCTGTTCTTTATAGGCATCTTCACCGCTGCGAATAAGGTCGCGAGCGCTTATGTCGAGTTTGCTCAATAATCCCTTGAGTTCGTCAGCAGACGGGGTATTTTCCAAATAGAGAACGACTTCCGGCTCAATGCCACGCTCTTCCAATAGTTTGAGGGTTTCGCGGGATTTGGAGCAACGGGGGTTATGGTAGATAGTAGTCATAGTATTTTGTCTAATATTAGTCGTAGATAATAAAAACAGCATTCTAAAGGGAATAACCGGTATGAGCCAGTTGATGGAAGTGGTCAAGGCGCGCACTTATTTGGTGTGGCAGTTTGTTCACCATGTCGGGACGCGCTTTTTCCGAGATGGCTGCCAGGAGAGGGCAGCTGCACTCACTTATATGACGTTGTTTGCACTGGTGCCGATGCTCACCGTCACCTTCACCATGCTGTCCTTTATTCCCGATTTTCAGGGGATGGATGAGAAACTGCAGTCGCTGCTATTTGACTATTTTCTACCCGAAGTCAGCCATGGACTGCAGGATTACATCAATGGCTTTATGGTTCAGGCCAGGAAACTAAGCTGGTTTGGGGTCGCTATTCTCGTCGTTACTTCCTACATGATGCTGGTCAATATCGAAAAGGCTTTCAACAAGATATGGGGAACTGTCGGTCGTCGACGTGGCTTGACCAGCTTTCTGCTCTACTGGGCAATTTTGAGTCTGGGACCGTTACTGGTAGGTGTCGGCTTGTGGATGAATGCCTATCTGCTGTCTTATCAATGGTTGGTGGATGAATACGATACCCTGGGCCTGGTAGCGACCCTGTTTCAGGTATTACCACTATTGTTGACCTGGGTGGTGGCGACGCTGTTGTTTGTGGCTGTACCAAATTGTCGGGTGCGCTTTCGCGACGCATTGCTGGGCGGTCTATTGACCACGCTTTTGTTTGAAGGGTTACAAGCTGTCTTTGGGGTGGTGGTAGCGCACAGCAGCTTTCGAACTGTATATGGAGCTTTCGCTGTAGTGCCGCTGTTTCTCTTATGGGTTTACATGGTGTGGACTCTGCTGCTGATCGGTGCAGAACTGGTACGCGGCCGAGAGACCTTTAAAGCGGAGGTGCAGGGCTTTCATTTCCCCAATTTGGTGGCCGCATTGTTGGTTCTTTATCGCGCTTACACTCTCCAGCAGCGCGGAGCCGGTGTAACGGATCGTCACATGCTGAAAGCGGGAATTGATCAACAGCATTGGCAGAGTTTGCGGAATATGATGCTTGAAAATAATTTGCTGGCAGTATCGGCCAAAGGACAGTATCTGGTAACTCGAGACCTCAGAAGGGTGACGATTGCCGAAATAGTGTCTATGTTTGGAGAGCAGTTTACCGCCCAACCATCAGCCGAAGCAGCGCAAAAGCTGGAACGATATGACTGGTTCAGGTGTCTGAGTAGGATGCTTTCAGGGACGAATGAGCATTTGAAACCACTCATGCATAAATCTGTGGGGGATTTATTCGATGATAATAAAGAAAGCGAACCAGATTAGATTGTCATTAATTGCCCTTCTCTCAGTCTTTTTGCTGACGACTGGGTGTAAGCAGGAATCTATCGAAGACTATCCATTATTGGGTGGCGACTCGATCAACTTTGAAGATTTGCACGGGAAAGCCGTGTTATTGGTCTACTGGGCAGATTGGTGTGTCACCTGTCGAGGCGCGATTGAAGAGATAAACAACTTTGCCAGTGGACACAAGGAAAATGTTGTCACTCTTGGTGTGAATATGGATCACTTGCAGGGTGAAAAGCTGGCCAAGCAGGCCGAGATGCTGGGGATTAAATTCCCATTATTGTTGGATGACCCCCGCAGTCGTTTTGGGGTTGAGCCCAGCGAGGTGTTACCAGAAATCTTGGTTATTGATCGTGAAGGTCGTTTCCAGCAACTGTTGATGGGGCCGCAAAGTGTGGAAGCCCTGGAGATGGTGATTCTCAAGATGGAGGGAGACATGGATTACCCGAATGGCGAGCAGGGGACGTAGTTGTGGAAGTCACCACCAAAGGTATTGTTTCCGGAAAGGTCCAGGGTGTCTGGTTTCGAAAGTTTGTGCAAGGGCATGCCGAGGAGAACGGGGTAACCGGCTACGCAGCGAATTTGCCCGATGGTACGGTTGAAGTGTTGTTGAGCGGTGATTCAGCTGCTGTATTGATGGTTCAAGCGCAGGTCAGTGTTGGCCCGCCTGATGCAGAAGTGGATCAGGTAGTTTGGGAGGATTCACCCCTTAGAGGTATAACCGGCTTTTCGGTACGCTGATAAAGTAAAAAAGTAAGAGTTAAAAGATGGGAGCTGCCCCAGAGCCAATACAGGTGCTGGGGCTTATTTTTATCCCGATGACTATTGGTGGAGTAGACAATGGATAATTTACGCAAATTTTATATTGATGGTGAATGGGTTGAGCCTTTGCAGGCACGGGATTTACCGGTGGAAAACCCGGCCACTGGCGAGCAGGTGGCGACTACCGTACTGGGTGGTGCACAAGATGTCGAGCGTGCTATTACTGCAGCGCGTAATGCCTTTGAATCCTTCTCTCAAACCACCCGCGAAGAGCGTCTGGAGATGATGGAGCGCCTGCTGGCTTGCTATATGGAGCGTTATGACGAAGTTGCTGCAGCAATAACCATGGAAATGGGAGCTCCAATTTCATTTTCCAAAGCCGCCCAGGCCGATACTGGTCGAGGCCATATCCAGGCGGCGATTGATGCGCTGCGTGATTTCCGGTTTGAAGAGGACACTCGAAATGCCAAGGTTGTTCGTGAACCAATCGGCGTGTGTGGATTTATCTGTCCCTGGAACTGGCCGATCAACCAGATCGCCTGCAAAGTAGCGCCGGCACTGGCTGCTGGATGTACCATGGTCATGAAGCCGAGTCAGGTTGCCCCTTTGTCTGCTTACCTGTTTGCCGATATTTGTCATCAGGCCGGACTGCCAAAAGGTGTGTTCAATATGGTCAATGGCAGCGGTGCCGAGGTCGGTCATATTCTGTCCACCCATCCGGAAGTGGATATGGTGTCTGTTACTGGCTCTACCCGTGTGGGAGCTTCGGTTTCCAAAGATGCTGCGGATAGCATCAAGCGTGTTGCCCTTGAGCTGGGTGGTAAATCACCTCACCTGATTCTGGACGATGCCGATATGGAAAAGGCAGTGAAGTGGGGAGTGTTCAACTGTTTTGAAAACAGTGGCCAGTCCTGCAATGCGCCCACTCGTATGCTGGTGCCGCAATCACGTTATGAAGAAGCGCTGGAAATTGCCCAGCGTATCGCTGCAAAAGTTCAGGTGGGCGACCCCACACAGGAGGGGCGCCATATTGGGCCAATGGCCAGCCAGAACCAGTACGACACTACCCAGAAATATATTCAAATTGGTATTGATGAAGGTGCGCGTCTGCTTTGTGGTGGCCTGGGTAAACCGGAAGGCTTTGAGGTTGGTCACTACGCCAGGCCGACCATTTTTGCCGATGTTCGCAATGACATGACTATCGCCCAGGAAGAGATTTTTGGCCCGGTGCTGAGCATTATTCCGTATGGTGATGAGGAAGAGGGCATTGCTATTGCCAACGATACTATCTACGGATTGGCGGGATATGTTCACGGCGGCGATATGGAACGCAACCGTCGCGTGGCGCGTCGAATCAAGGCCGGCATGATTCATATCAATGGTGCTTACCAGGATTACGATGCCCCGTTTGGTGGGTACAAGCAATCCGGTAATGGTCGTGAGTGGGGAGAATACGCGCTACACGATTTTCTGGAGATCAAGGCAATTAACGGCTACAACGGATAGTTGCTTTTTATTGCTTGATGGATAGAGCCCTAAGGGCAAAAAAAAGGCCACCTCTCAAGGGTGGCCTTTTTTAAGTAACTCAGGATCAGGCGTTGGCCATGTCCTTCATTTTCTTCAGAGCCAGAACTTTTACGGAAGTAGAAGCTGGCTTGGCAGCGAACATGGTTTCTTCGCCGGTGAATGGGTTGATACCCTTGCGAGCTTTGCGAGCAGGCTTTTTAACGGTCTTGATTTTCATCAGGCCCGGCAGGGTGAATTCGCCAACAGCGCGCTTCTTGATGTGACGCTCAATCACAACACCCAGCTCGTCCAGAACGGCAGTAACCTGCTTCTTGTTCAGGCCGGTGTTATCAGCGATTTCGTTAAGAATTTGGGTCTTGGTGAATTTTTCTTTAACAGCAGTAGTCTTGCGAGCTGGAGCTGCTGCAGCCTTGGCGGCAGGCTTTTTGGCAGCTGGTTTTTTAGCGGCAGGCTTCTTTGCAGGTGCTTTTTTGGCGGCCATCTTGGATTCCTTCTGTGGTTGTTATTGACGATAGTAAACATCTTTATTGTGTGGCTAACGGCCTCCCCCAAGGGTCTAAACCGCCACCGACGCTATGTATATAGCATCTAATTGCCTTAGGCAACATGAAAACACTATAAAAACAGTGGAAAAACGCTATTTCTTACGTTTTTTACATCTGGCAGGCGTTAAATGAGCGGTGTATTCAGCATTGGCGGCCACTGGGGTATAATGCGGCGCTTTTGTATTCGCCGGACTGATGTTATTGGCCGGTCGAGTGGATTTGAAATTTATTTGGTGTTGGCATGCCTATCTACGAATACCGATGTGTCTCCTGTGGTCACGAACTGGAAGCGCTGCAAAAAATCAGTGATGCGGTGTTAACTGATTGTCCAGCCTGTTTAAAGGCTGACCTCAAAAAGCAGATTTCTGCATCCGGATTTCGTTTGACGGGTAGTGGTTGGTACGAAACAGACTTCAAAACCGGCAAAAAGAAAAACCTGGCTGGCGGTGACAGCAGCGAAGCATAGCTTCGTATCGCCAGACGTTGTCCCTAAACCCTTAAACTAAATAGGAATTGATTATGCGCACTGGTTATTGTGGCGCCTTAGACAAATCCAACATCGATGAAACAGTCACACTTTGTGGCTGGGTTGATCGTCGCCGTGACCACGGTGGAGTCATCTTCATCGACTTGCGTGACCGTGAAGGTATTGCGCAAGTGGTATTCGACCCCGACTGTGGGGAACACTTTACAAATGCGGAACGCCTGCGTAGTGAATACGTTATCCAGGTTACCGGTAAGGTGCGCGCTCGGGACAACAATGCTGTCAATCCCAATATGAAGACTGGCGAAATTGAGATCTTCGCCAGTCACCTGAACATTCTCAATAGCTCTGAAACGGTTCCATTCCCGCTGGATGAGCACCAAAAAGTTGGTGAAGATATTCGCCTCAAGTACCGCTATCTGGATCTGCGTCGCCCGGAGATGATGGGCAACCTGCAATTCCGCTCCAATGTAACCACAGCCGTTCGCCACTATCTGGCGCAGCGTGGTTTTATGGATGTGGAAACACCAATGCTGACTCGCGCTACGCCGGAAGGGGCGCGCGACTACCTGGTGCCGAGCCGTACTCATGAGCACAAGTTCTTTGCTCTGCCGCAATCGCCGCAGCTGTTTAAACAGCTGTTGATGATGTCCGGAGTCGATCGTTACTACCAGATCGTTAAGTGTTTCCGTGACGAAGACCTGCGTGCAGACCGTCAGCCTGAATTTACCCAGATTGATATGGAGTTTGCATTCGTCAATGAAGACGACATCATGCAGCTCAGCGAAGATATGATTCGCTCTGTATTCCGTGATGTAAAAGGTATTGAGCTGGGTGAATTCCCGCGCATGCCGTTCTCGGAAGCGATGGACAAATACGGTTCTGATAAACCGGATTTGCGTATTCCACTGGAGTTGGTGGAAATTGCTGACCTGGTGAAAGATGTGGAATTCAAGGTGTTTTCCGGTCCGGCCAACGATCCGAAAGGACGAGTGGCGGCACTGAAAGTACCGCAAGGTGGTGAGAAGCTGGCTCGCAAAAAAGTGGATTCTTACGGCAATTTTGTCGCCACTTATGGAGCCAAAGGCCTGGCGTGGATCAAGGTCAACGATCGCAGCGATCTGGAAAACGGTTTGCAGTCGCCGATTGTTAAGTTCCTGCCGATGGAAACCCGCGAGGCGATTCTTGATCGCCTGCAGGCTGAAAATGGCGACATCATTTTCTTCGGCGCAGACAAGGCTAAAGTTGTTTGCGATGCCATGGGTGCGTTGCGCTGCCAGCTGGGTGCCGATCTCGATCTGTACGATCGCGAATGGGCACCGTTGTGGGTTATTGACTTCCCTATGTTTGAAGAGCTCGACGATGGCGCATTGACACCATTGCACCACCCGTTTACTCAGGCTTCCTGCTCTCTGGAAGAACTGAAAGCCAATCCGGCAACTGCTCTGTCCCGTGCCTACGACATGGTGTTGAACGGTACCGAGTTGGGTGGTGGCTCCATTCGTATTTACAATCCGGAAATGCAGAGCGAAGTTCTCAGCATTCTTGGCATTGGCGAAGAGGAAGCGCGTGAGAAATTCGGCTTCCTGCTGGATGCACTGAAATTTGGCTGTCCTCCTCACGGTGGTATCGCCTTTGGTCTGGACAGGCTGATCATGTTGATGGTGGGCGCAAGTTCAATTCGTGATGTGATTGCATTCCCGAAAACCCAATCAGCTGCTTGTGTTATGACTGATGCGCCAGGTTTTGTGGACAATGCCCAGCTGCGTGAGCTGAATATTCGTCTTCGCGAGAAGGTTACAGAGGCGTAAGCCTGGAGTCGGACGTCTGAGGTCGGACGTCCGACGCTAAAATCAAGCACTGTCAGGTCGGCCTACATCTCGACCTGCAAAGTACAACATAAAAGCGTCAGACGTCCGACATCTGACGTCAGAACCAAAACCGGAGGTTTGGAATATGGCTGGTCATAGTAAATGGGCCAATATCAAGCACCGCAAGGCGGCTCAGGACGCCAAGCGTGGCAAGGTTTTTACCAAAATTATCCGTGAGCTGGTGGTAGCTGCCAAAACAGGTGGTCCGAACCCTGAGGACAACCCGGGTTTGCGAGCCTGTGTTGATAAGGCGCTCGCTGCCAACATGAAAAGAGACACCATCGACAAGGCTATTGCTCGTGGTGCTGGCACCGGTGATGATGCCAACTATGAAGCTGCTACCTACGAAGGTTACGGTGTTGGTGGTATCGCTGTGTATGTTGAGTGTCTGACCGACAACCGCAATCGAACCGTTGCCGAAGTTCGTCACGCTTTTAGCAAGCGCGGTGGAAATCTGGGTACTGATGGTTCGGTAGCCTACTTGTTCAGTAAAGTTGGCCAGCTCAACTTTGCACCTGGTGTTGATGAAGATGCAATCATGGAAGCAGCGCTGGAAGCCGGTGCTGAAGACATTGAAGTTAATGAAGACGGCTCTGTTGATGTTACCACTGCGTTTGAAGACTATTTGAGCGTAAAAGATGCCATGATTTCTGCTGGTTTCACTCCTGAAAATGCCGAATTAACCATGGTGGCCTCTACCATGGTTGAGCTGGATAAGGATGGTGCAGAGAAAATCATGGGTCTGGTCGACATGCTGGAAGACCTGGACGATGTTCAGAATGTTTACACCAATGCGGATATTCCAGAGTCTGTACTGGCGGAAATGGAGTAAGGGTTAGCAGACTATTGAAATTCTATCTGCGTTGCTCCTGCGGTGTTAAAAATGGGCTCAAATCGGTCATTTATTACAATAAATTCCCTCTTTTTGCCCATTTTTGCCTTGCAGTAGCTGCCTCGAAAACGAATTTCAACAGTCTGCTTTTCGGGTTTTGCCGAGCAAACCAGTGTTGAAACATTCACCAAAGGAAATGAACTATGAAAACTGTTAAGAAAGCAGCAGACTACACTGTCTACCAAAAGCGCAACGAGCGTTACGCGGTAAAAGGCGCTGACAATAAGTGGATCAACGGCGAAGAAAAAGCCAAGATCCTGCTGGCTGAAGAGCTGATCAAGCAATCTGTTGCCCAGGAAGCTCCTGCTGAAGAAGCAGCGGCTGAAGAGTCTGCAGAAGGCGAAACTGAAGAGTAAGTTACTCTTACTTTAAAGATTGGGGCGCCTCTGAAAAAGTGCATTTTGGGAGGCGCCCGTAGAAACAGGCGGCCATTGGCCGCCTGTTTTGTTCTGGAAGATTGCGGTACTCTTGTTCTACTTATAACAACTAACGTTTCCTGATCTATGACACGTATTCTTGGTATCGACCCTGGCTCCCGACGCACCGGTTTTGGTGTGATCGAAGTGGTGGGTGGCAAGGAGCTGTACGTGACCAGTGGTATTATCAAGTTGCCGGACAAAGCTTCGCTGCCGGAGCGATTAAAAATTATCTATGCGGGTGTCAGTGAGATCATTGAGGAAGCTCGACCAGATCTGATGGCGATTGAGGAGGTGTTTTTTGCGAAAGACCCTCGTGCGGCGCTCAAGCTCGGACAGGCGAGGGGAGCGGCGATTGTTGCCGGTATGAACGCTGGCCTGTCAGTTGGGGAGTATTCTGCGCGTACGGTTAAGCAGTCGGTTGTGGGAACCGGAGCCGCCACCAAGGATCAGGTGGGAGAGATGGTCAAATACCTGTTGAAGCTGGCGGCACGCCCCAAGGAGGATGCGGCAGATGCTTTGGCTGTTGCGCTTTGTCATGCCCACAGTAGCCGGACCCAGGCCAATCTGGCCGGGATCAATCGATATGCACGCGGCAGGATGAAGTAGCTATCATCGGTGTCATCCTGAGCGTAGCGAAGAATCCCTGTGTTTTTTCCTGAATGTAAGCGTTGAACCCGCTCAATCCACAGCCTGACAGGCCACTCCTCATGATACCCACAAATCGTCGTAACCTATCAGGCTGTGGATTGAGCTACTTTGGGACATTTAGTCTGGGTGGTGGCATTCCAACAGATTGATCATGTAGGGTGCGCCGTGCGCACCACTAACTAATCCCTTTGTCATCCTGAGAGCAGCGAAGGATCTCGGTTTTGTCTGCATCTTTTGGACCCGCTCAATCCACAACCTGACTGGCCACTCCTCATAATACCCACAAATCGTCGCGACCTGTCAGGCTGTGGCTTGAGCTGCTTTGGGTGTTCGGCTGCCAGGCTTTAAAGATGCAAATAAGTTGTTAAAAAGCTCTCCAAACACCGCCAGCAGCAGCTCCAGCCACCAATATTTCAAATATCTCCACCACTTTTCCATTTTATTTCCCCGGCAAATCCCTCAGACTACGCACCAGCTATAAAAATAAGGCGAAATAAGTGATCGGACGTCTCCAGGGGATTTTATTGGAAAAGCAGCCACCAGACCTGCTGGTGGATGTGCAGGGGGTTGGTTACGAGGTGCAGGCTTCGTTAACCACGTTTTTTCAGCTTCCTGCTGTCGGTGAGACAGTCACACTTTTTACCCATTTTGTGGTGCGTGAAGATGCACAGCTTTTATATGGCTTTGCGGATACTCGTGAGCGCGAGCTGTTTCGTACGCTGATTAAGGTTAATGGCGTTGGCCCCAAAATGGCTCTGGCGATTCTGTCCGGTATGAATGCTGACGAGTTTGTTCGCTGTGTGCAGCTGGATGATGTCAGTTCTTTGGTGAAATTACCGGGTGTAGGCAAGAAAACAGCAGAACGCCTGATTATTGAGATGCGTGATCGTCTCAGAGCCTGGGGTGTCGAAGGTGGTTCCGGTGGCGCTATTGCAACGGCACATATGACACCCAGCGTGACGGAAGAGGCGGAAAGTGCCCTGGTGGCATTGGGCTACAAACCCCAGGATGCGGCAAAAATGGTCAAGGCGGTGTATGTGCCCGATGACCAGCCCGGTTGTGAGACGCTTATCCGTTTGGCCCTGAAAAGTTTGGTAAAGTAGCGCGCTTATTTGATTGAGGCTGTTGCAGCCAATATAAGACGATAAATAACAATGATTGAAAAAGACCATCTGGTGGCTCCCGATAGATTGGTATCGGCGGAGCTGACACCCAGCGAAGAGCGAATTGACCGAGCCATCCGCCCGGTCAATCTGGCCGACTATGTCGGCCAGCCCGCTGTGCGTGAGCAGATGGAAATCTTTATCGGGGCCGCCAAAAAACGTTCTGAGCCTCTCGATCATACACTGGTATTTGGCCCACCCGGGCTTGGTAAAACCACCCTGGCTAATATCATCGCCAACGAGATGAAGGTGGACTTGAAAACCACGTCTGGTCCGGTGCTGGAAAAAGCCGGTGACCTGGCAGCGTTGATGACCAATCTGGAACCGGGTGATGTGCTGTTTATTGATGAAATCCATCGCCTGAGTCCGGTGGTGGAAGAGGTTCTCTATCCGGCTATGGAGGACTACCAACTCGATATCATTATCGGGGAAGGGCCGGCGGCTCGCTCCATCAAACTGGATCTGCCTCCTTTTACCTTGGTAGGAGCAACCACTCGCGCTGGTCTGTTAACTTCGCCTCTTCGCGATCGATTCGGTATTGTCCAGCGCCTGGAGTTTTACTCCGTTGAGGATCTGTCAACCATCGTGCAGCGATCAGCCGGTATCCTAGGCATGCAGATGGAAAGCTCTGGTGCTCTGGAAATTGCCCGTCGGGCTCGAGGTACTCCTCGTATTGCCAACCGCTTATTGCGTCGTGTTCGCGACTATGCTGATGTGAAAAACAACGGGGTAGTCACCGCAGAAATTGCTGATAGTGCACTCAATATGCTCAACGTGGATCAGTCCGGCTTTGATCATATGGATCGCCGCCTGCTGCTCACGATGATTGAAAAGTTTGATGGTGGTCCGGTGGGCGTAGACAGCCTTGCCGCTGCGATCAGTGAAGAGCGCGGAACCATTGAAGATGTGCTGGAGCCTTACCTGATTCAGCAGGGTTATCTGATGCGTACACCGCGTGGCCGAATGGTTACCCGGCTGGCATACCAACATTTTGGCCTGCAGGAGCCGGACTCGATAGCCCGTGCCCAGGATCCGCAATTGGGGTTGATGGACTGAGTCATGGCAAAGGAATTTAGCCTGCCACTGCGGGTCTACATTGAGGACACCGATGCCGGTGGCATTGTCTATTACGTCAATTACCTCAAGTTTATGGAGCGGGCGCGCACAGAAATGCTGCGTAGCTATGGATATGACAAGCCGGCTTTTTGGGCGGATAACCTGATGTTTGTGGTGCATTCGGTAGAAGTGAATTATCGCAAACCGGCACAATTGGATGACCAGCTGGACGTCACTGCTGACATTCACAAAGTTGGCAGAACCTATTTTGAAGTGGCGCAACAGATCAGGCGTAATGGTGAACTGTTGTGTGAAGGATTGGTAAAGGTGGCCAATGTCACCCGCGATACCATGAAACCCTCAGCATTGCCCGCTGACATGCGCCAGCTTTTACAACCAATATAATCAAACGGATTCAAGAGGAGCCACTGTGGCAGAGCAACTTTCGCTTTGGGAACTGATAAGTAACGCATCATTCTTAGTGCAGGTAGTGATGGTGCTGCTGTTTCTGGCATCGGTATTTTCCTGGATGATGATCGTCCAGCGCGGACTCTACTTACGTCAGGCTCATGGCCTGTTCAGAAAGTTTGAGCAGACATTCTGGTCCGGTGTGGATCTCAATGAGCTGTTTCGTGAAAGTAACGAAAAAGCCCAGAATAACGAAATGATGAGCGGCTCGGAGTCTGTATTTCGCGCCGGATTCAGGGAGTTTAATCGCCTGGCCCAGCGCGGCAGTACAGATCCGGAAGCGGTAATGGAAGGCACCGAACGTGCCATGCGTGTTGCACTCTCTCGTGAAGAGGAAAAGCTCAACACCAGCCTGCCATTTCTGGCCAGCGTTGCCTCAACCAGCCCGTATATCGGCCTGTTTGGTACCGTGTGGGGCATCATGCAGTCGTTCCGCGGTCTGGCAAATGTACAGCAAGCCACACTGGCGGTGGTAGCACCAGGTATTTCCGAGGCACTGATCGCTACGGCAATGGGGCTGTTTGCTGCTATCCCGGCAGTATTGGCTTTCAACCGTTACTCGGCACAATCGGAAAACCTGTTCAGCAGTTACCAGACTTTTGCAGAAGAGTTTTCCAGCATTTTGCACCGTCGCGTTCACAGCAAATCCTGATAGGGCAGACCTATGGCGATTCACATGAAAAAGCCAAAAAAGAAGCTGACGTCCGAGATCAACGTTGTGCCGTTGATCGACGTGATGCTGGTGCTGTTGATTGTGTTTATGGTGACTGCACCGCTGTTGATGCAGGGCGTAAAAGTTGAGCTTCCGGAAGCCAATTCCGTACCGCTGGAAGATCAGGAGCAGGATCCCCTGATCGTATCGGTAAAGGCGGATGGCAGCTACTGGTTTGAACTGGGTAACGACGGTCAGAAGAAAGAAGAGCTGGCTGTTATCAAGGATCGGGTGAGTAAGATTTTGCGCCAGCAACCGAAAACCCCGGTTCTGGTATGGGGCGATACCAAGGTTGAGTACGGCGTGGTGGTCCACTTGATGAGTGAATTGCAGGGCGCAGGTGCTCCCAGTGTCGGCCTGGTTACCGAGCCACCAAAAAATCGTTAAGTTAGACGTCAGTTCAGAAGTTGGGCGAGAGCTATGTTAGGTAAAGCGGGAAGCTATTCAGCAGCTACGTTATGCACCTTGGTGTTGCATGCGGGGCTGGTGTTTGTGGTTACCGCGAACTGGACTCCAGAGCGTGAGCATCGCAAAGCGGTTACCCCCAAGTATATTGACGCCAAACTGGTTGAGTTAAAGGCAAAAGAAGAGCCTAAAGCCAAGCCGAAAAAGCAGCCGGACAACCAAAAGAAAATACAGCAACAAAAAGAAGCAGAACGAAAAGCCGCTGAAGCTAAAAAGAAAGCACAAGCTGAAAAACGCCGCAAAGCGGAAGCTGAAAAAAAGCGTCAGGCCAAGATTAAACGCGAACGCGAAGAGGCCGAGAAAAAGCGTATTGCCGAAGAAAAAAAGCAGCAGGAATTAGAAAAACAGCGTAAGGAAGAGTTGCTCAGTGCGCTGGATGATGAGCAGGAATTTTTAATCGCCGAAAATGACGAGCAAATAGCTAATAGCTACCAGAATGTCATTCAGCAGAAAATTCAGAATAACTGGAGCAGGCCGCCCAGTGCCCGTCGCGATATGGAAGCGACGGTGGAAATACAGTTGGTACCTACCGGTCGAGTAGTTAGTGTGCGGATTATTAAATCCAGTGGTAATGATGCCTTTGACCGTTCGGTAGAGCAGGCTGTTCGAAAGGCCGATAGCTTTCCGGAGCTTAAAAAGATGGAGTCGAGAGTATTCGAGTCATACTTTCGTAACCTGCAACTGGTATTCCGTCCCGATGATTTGAGGTTATAAAAAAGTGAAATTTTTGAGACAGATTTTTATTGCGTTGCTGGGAGCCTGTGCGCTGATCAGTAACAGCTTTGCGGGCCTGACAATTGAAATTACCCAGGGGATTGATCAGCCAACTAAAATTGCCATTGCGCCGATCGCCTGGCGCGGTGCGGCACTGCCTGAGGATATCAGTGCAATTGTTGCCGCAGACCTGGATCGCAGTGGTCTTTTCCAATCGATTCCTCAGTCCGACATGCTCTCCTTTCCGGCAACAGCCAGGGATGTGCGTTATCGGGACTGGAGTATTCTGGGGGCGGAATACCTGGTGGTCGGTAAGGTTGAACCACAGGGTGAGAGTGGTCTTCGATTGACTTACAGCCTGGTGAATATCACCAGCCAAAAAGAGGTGTTTACTCGCGCTGTTAACGGTAATGCCAAGGTGGTGCGTAGCATGGCGCACTTTGTTAGCGATAACGTCTATGAGGCAATCACTGGTATCCCCGGAGCGTTTTCAACGCAGCTGCTTTACATTACTTCTACACCAACCGGTCCGGGACAGTATATTTACCGATTGATGCGCTCCGATGTGGATGGTGCCAACGAAATTCAGTTGGTTCAGTCCAAAGAGCCGCTCATGTCGCCTAGCTGGGCGCCGGATGGTAAGAAAATTGTTTACGTATCCTTTGAAAGTGGTCGTCCTGCTATTTACAGCCAGGAGATAAATACCGGTAAGCGGGAAAAACTCACCAGCTTCCGTGGAATTAACAGTGCACCGGCCTGGTCGCCGGATGGTAGCAAGCTGGCATTGACCTTGTCTAAAGACGGAAATCCGGAAATCTATCTGTTTGATTTGCAGACGCGCCAATTCAAAAGATTGACTCACCACTTTGCCATTGACACCGAACCCACCTGGATGCCGGACAGTAATACGTTGCTGTTCACTTCCGATCGGGGAGGCAGTCCACAAATCTATAAATTGGCTATTGCTAGTGGTAAAGTGCAACGTTTAACGTTCCGGGGCAATTACAACGCCCGTGGACAGTTGGCTCCGGATGGCCGCACTTTAGTGATGGTGCATCGGGATAATGGCAGCTTTCACATCGCGTCACAGGACCTTGTAACCGGTGATTTGCGAGTGTTGACCAGAACTGATCTGGATGAATCGCCAACAGTGGCTCCCAACGGAGCCATGGTTATGTACGCTACCAAGCGTGCAGGCAAGGGTATCCTTGCTGCTGTGTCGCTTGATGCCGGAGTGAAGTTTCTATTGCCGGCCAGAGATGGGGATGTACGGGAGCCTTCGTGGTCCCCTTTCTTACGGTAGGCCGCCTTGGCAAAGCGGAACAGGCACAGGTGTTATGTGCAGGTGATAGCCAAAAAATTGATTAACTTTATTATTTATAAAAACTCACAGGAGAAGAGGAAATGCAACAACAAACACTGAAACTGGGCATGATTGGCGCACTGCTGTCATTGGCACTGGTTGGCTGTTCAACAACTGATACCGAAGAGCAAACTGTTGGTGCTGAAGAAACCGTTGAAACTACAGAGCCAGTATCCATTGGTACCGGTGCTGAAGAGTCTGTAGTAGAAGTGGAAACCGATCCGCTGGCAGGCGTAGACACCGTATTCTACTTTGAATTCGACAAGTCCCTGCTCAAACCTGAAGCTCGTGCTGCACTGATGCTGCACGCTGAAGTGCTGAAAAACAACCCGCGTCAGGTTCGCCTGGAAGGTCACGCTGACGAGCGCGGCACTCGCGAGTACAACATCGCCCTGGGCGAGCGTCGTGCCGAGTCTGTACGTGGCTTCCTGATGCAACAAGGCGTTGACGGTCGTTACCTGGAAGTAATCAGCTACGGCGAAGAGCGTCCGGCAGCGATGGGCAGCACTGAAGAGTCTATGGCTCTGAACCGTCGTGTTGAGCTGAAGTAATGCTCTTGTCGCTCTTTTTGAGCGATTTGTAATAAAATAACGCGCAATCCCCACAGGGTTGCGCGTTTTTTTATGTATCCCGGCGAAAAACCGGGATCGAGTTGTCCATAGAAGAGATAAATAAGGGAGCCCCGCCATGAAATACCGACTGATGCTGTTGCTGCTGGGTGCAGCTGTTTCCAACGCCGCTTTGGCAAGTAGCCGTGCCCCGGTGGAAGAGTTGGAAGTTGCCACAGAGAAAGCCAAGCCAGCCAACCAGGCGGCTAATCAGCAGGCCGGTGAGCTCTATTATCAGATGCAGGTTCTCCAGGAAGAGGTCCGTCAGCTGCGCGGCATGATCGAGGAGATGTCCTACGAGATGAAGCAGCTTAAACAGCGTCAGATGGACGACTACATGGATCTTGATCGTCGTATCAGCGGTTCAGCTCAGTCATCGGGCAATCCCCAGTCCGTGGGCCAGAATGCAGGTGTTCCGGCTGGTAATGCCTCTGCGCTGCTGCCCGTTTCCAGCGATGCTGAAAAGAATCACTACAGCAATGCCTACCAATTGTTGCGTGACAAGCACTGGGACAAAGCCGTTGCCGCTTTCAATGAGCACATTCAGCAGTACCCCAATGGCCAGTACACATCCAATGCGCACTACTGGCTGGGTGAGGTTTACCTGTCCAAGGCTGAGCTGGAGAAGTCCCGCGATTCATTTGCGATGGTGGTAAATAACTTCCCGACCAGCCGCAAAGCGCCGGATGCTGCTTACAAGCTGGCCACGGTTTATCACCAACTGGGCGATGCGGCGAAAGCCAGAGAGCTTCTGGAGAAAGTAGCTGCTGGTAATTCAAAAGCTGCGCAGCTCGCCAAACAGTATCTACAGGATAGTCTGTAAGGATTGCAACTACTCGGGCACTGTTTCATTGAGCTGATGAAACAGTGCTTTTTTGATACACTGCGGCTTTTCATAAGCCGTCTCCATGAACCAGCTCAGTCTTCGTATCACCGAAATCTTCTATTCCCTGCAGGGTGAAACCAGTACCACGGGTCTGCCTACGGTATTTGTGCGCCTGACAGGCTGCCCGTTGCGTTGTCACTACTGTGATACCGAGTATGCTTTCTATGGCGGTGAAAAACGCAGCTTGGAAGATATTCTTGCCGAAGTGGACAGTTATGGTGCCCGTTACATCACAGTAACCGGTGGCGAACCCCTCGCCCAGCCCAACTGTATTCCTCTGTTGGAGGCACTTTGCGACAAAGGTTATGTCGTTTCCCTGGAAACCAGTGGCGCCATGCCGGTGGATAAGGTTGACCCCAGAGTGGTCAAGATTCTTGACCTCAAAACACCGGCTTCCGGCGAGGTGGGGCGCAATCGCTATGAGAACATACCATTGCTGTTGCCTCACGACGAGGTGAAGTTTGTGATCTGCGACCGCAATGATTATGAGTGGACGCGCATGAAAATTGATGAGCTCGGCTTGTTGGGCAAGGCGAAAGAGGTGCTGTTGTCACCCAGCCAGGGGCAGCTGAGCCCAACAGAGTTGGCGGACTGGATTATTGAAGACCGCCTGCCGGTGCGTTTCCAGACCCAGTTGCACAAACTGTTGTGGAAAGATGAGCCTGGTCATTGAACTAGTGTAAACAGGCCAGAGGTTGGAAATAGGAATAGAAATGAGTAAAAGAGCTGTTGTGCTGGTATCCGGTGGTTTGGACTCCACCACGGTATTGGCTATTGCCCGTCAGCAGGGTTACGAGTGTTACACCCTGAGTTTTGATTATGGGCAGAAAACCCATTCGGAGCTTGCTGCCGCCGAGCGCTGCTCACGCCAGCTGGGTGCTGTCGAGCACAAGGTGGTGTCACTGGATCTGCGCACTATTGGTGGCTCGGCACTGACCGATGACGCTATCGAGGTCCCTGAGCACGAAACAGATGGAATCCCGGTAACCTATGTTCCGGCCCGCAATACCGTATTTCTGTCGATTGCATTGGGCTGGGCAGAGGTGCTTGGCGCTAACGATATCTTCCTGGGTGTGAATGCAGTGGACTACTCCGGATACCCGGATTGTCGGCCAGAATTTGTGGCGGCGTTTGAGCGACTTGCCAATCTGGCTACCAAAGCAGGGGTTGAAGGGCAGAAGTTGACCGTCCATGCACCGCTGATGACCTTGCGCAAGGATGAGATCGTTAAGCTGGGTACTGAATTGGGCGTAAATTACGCTGAAACAGTCTCCTGCTACCAGGCAACTGAAGATGGTTCAGCCTGTGGTAAATGCGATAGCTGCCGCCTTCGTCGTGAGGGGTTTGAGCAGGCGGGCCTTGCTGATCCCACTCGGTATAAATAACTGTCATAAAGTGGCAAAAAAGGGGTTGATCTTTCAGTTTTTGCCAGTATCATACGCACCTCCTTCGGGTCGTTAGCTCAGTTGGTAGAGCAGTTGGCTTTTAACCAATTGGTCATAGGTTCGAATCCTATACGACCCACCATTTTCAGCTTAGTAGCCTTTCTTAAGTGTCCGATTCGTGTCCTCTTGTGGACTCGGAGAAGACTTAAGGAGGCTCTATGCGCTTTACTGAAAAGTCTGTTGCATCCCTGACACCTCGGGCCACGGCCTACACAATCCGCGAGAAAAACTCCAAAGGTTTTACGCTGCGGGTGCATCCTTCAGGAACCAAGACGTTCTACTACGAGCGAGTCCACTTAGGTAAAAAGCGGCGTACTCGTCTAGGCAGCTTTCCCACGACCTCCGTTAAAGAGGCTCGCACTCACTTTCAAATCCTTTCGAATACACCTGAGTTCAAGCTTGAAGAACAAGCCGGGCAGGAGCTTCTCGTTCCGCTGGTCCGTAAGTTTCTCAAAGCGAAGAAAGCTATAGGTTGCTCAGCGAAAACCCTAACCAACTACCAGAATTATTTAGACCTCTTCATCGAAGACCACGGAGGCAGAAAGAAAGCCTCTGTGTCTGACCTCACGACTCTCAATGTTCAACGCATCCACGTATTCCTCACAGAGGAGGAGGGTAAACCCACCACGGCTAACCGAGTCAAAGAAACACTGAGTAGTTTCTGCACTTGGCTCGTAAGGACAGGACGAATGTCACAAAATCCCTGCTTGGGACTTAAAGGGAACCGAGAGCAGGTCCGCAAGGACTACCTGAACAAGACCCACCTGACACAGCTGGTCAAGGCTGTAGGTAAATCCGCAGCACACCCCGATACACTTCACGCCGTTAAAATCATTCTCCAGACTGGTTGTCGAATCTCTGAAGTATGCGAGATGCAACGCCATGAGTTGAATCTACAGGAGAGGGCCTGGGTAATCCCGGCGTCTCGCAATAAGTCAAACCGAGAGCATCTCGTATGGCTTCCTGAATGGCTTTGTACGCTGCTAGAGGAACACCTCGCTACACACAGTAGTCTCTACGTCCTCAACGCTAGGTCCGGTGCTACAGGCTACCTAAGTCATTTCACGGTCCGCCAAGCGTTAGAACGCCTGTGTAAAACCGCAGGAATCCCCCGCACAAGGCCGCATGACCTGCGGAGGACTGTAGGTACTATCCTGGCTCAACTTGGGTTTCCACGGGAGATGCGTAAGCGTTACCTGAACCACGCAGAAGAGGGGGTTACCGACATCCACTACAACGCCTACGACTACTTCCCTGAGAATAAAGAGATGGCTGAGGCTGTGGCGGGATACCTGCGGGACTGCGGCTTGAATTAAAAAGGCCGAACTTAGGAGCATAAGACCTCACACTATAGGTAACACCAGTGGAGAAACTGTAGGTTGACCTAATGACAGCGCTAAGTTTCTCCTTTAGATTGTAAACCTACTACTAACTTTTCACTCACCAGCTTAACTGCTGGTGGGTTTCTTTTGGCCTGAATTAAAATAATGTATGGCCTCGATATGCAGTCGACAGTAGAGTCTAGCCAAGAGATGCGTGATGCAATAGACTCCCTGTACTTATGAAGGGTCTTCATGTAATCAGATAAAAGGAATTTGAATGAATAAGTTCGTTTCTCTCTTCTTCTCATTGTTGTTCTCTCAGGCAATACTTGCCAATGACCTTGATACAGTCAAAAAAGATCTTAAACGTGCCGTTCCTCTGTCAAATAAACTTGAAGTGAAAACCATTAAGGAGACCAAAGAGGGCGAGTACGCTATTTTCAGTGGAAAATATAGTACCCCGCTTACCGATAGAACTGGCAATCACATTCCCTATAAAGCTTTTTACAAGAAGGGGAAACTCTATAAGATTGAATTCTTTGACGATCCAAGTGACGTTGTGTACGGGAAGGACCTTTAGTTGCAATAACCCTTCACTCTTAATGTAAATGGAATAAATAAGGACTCTACTTCGCATGGCAGCGGAAAAACGCCTCTACGACCTTCCTCGCTTTTGGTTGGCTATTCTTATTCCAATCTTTCTATGGCTGTTGACATCTATCGTTATCTGGGCGAATGACGGCCAGTGGTGGGCGTGGAAGTGGGATAGTGAGGGTTATAAAAATTACTGGGAGATGTACAAGCTTCCTTTGGCGATGTTGGCGTTGATATTTCCTGCTGTTGGACTTGCGGCGGCTACCCACCGGTCTGAACAGATGGCTACTAATATTAGCCTTCAACGTTCGCAAAATACTCTTTCGAATTATTATCAGCATCGACGAGAATTCTGTGAATATATCTCTGTATTCGAGTCAGAAGATGGATTTGATAAGTCCAAAATATCACCACTTTGCAAGTTGGATAGTTATATAGTTTTTCCATCTCCTGTTTCTGATGAGATGAAGTACCGGTATAAGGTTTTCGATAATTTAAATTCTGGACTCGGGATTAAAGCTCATGGATTGCTATTTCCAGGGGCGCTAGAGGGTGACTTGATTTTAGATGAAAAGCTTATGTTGGAGCTAACCGCAGAATGGACTGAAGTTAAAGAGTGGATACATCATGTCATTAAGGGAAGGTGGGATTATGTTTCAGAACAAATGAGACTCAATGAGTTGTACGATAGTGTGTGTAGTCGTATGGACATGTTTTTAGTTAAGCCTGACACGTGGCTTGGTATGCTGTCCAATATAGAGTTTACATTTCAGTATTTAGGGTATGCAGCTAACTTCCATTCGCCACAGCGTTTCTTTAGTTTGATGTCTGAGGAGGACCTGAAGAAGTTTCCTTTTCAAGAGGTTGTAAACCCCTGAAGAAAGCATAGAAAAAATTCCGTGAACCCTTTCTATTCAATCCCGCACTTCCTGCGTATTTAAAGGGGGTGGGGGGCAATTGGTCTGGAAATAGGACTCATGCCTCGATAGGATTTATTTATCTAAAACCGTTTCCTTTTGTTTGTTACAGGGAGTTGTAATGGAAGTTCTTGAACACTACCTACCAATGATTTACCTCGGGCTTGGCCTACTGGCGCTCTGGTTGATTCAGCAGCGTTGGCTCTGGCTTATGGTCTTGGGGTTGGGTGGACTTGCATCCTGCTTTGCAATGCTCGCAAGTATCATTCACTTCCAGATACTAGCGGCACTCGGGTTGTTTGTTCTGATGGTTGTCTTGTGGTCGATTGGCTGGAAGATTCTGGAAGACAGTGACTACGTATAACTAGGAGACGGATGCTTTTGGATGGTGCTATAGTGTCCGCCTCAGCACTGGAGGAGTTGCTTGGAGTTCACCTACAAATCACTTGTAGCACTTCAGCCCAGGCGCAAGATATATACGGTCAGAGACATCAAGACACCCGGTCTTGTGCTTAGGGTTATGCCTGGGGGAGTTAAGACTTTCTATTTTCACAAGGAAATTAGTTTCCAAAAGTGTAATCAACCTCAAAACTGTAAGTATTCTAAGAGGCTCTACGTCAACTTGGGGCGATTCCCCGAGGTCTCTTTATTAGAGGCTCGACGCAAGATACAGCATATACTCAACGAGTATACTGATGGTCAGTCTGTTGCCTCTAATAGGGCTTGGTTTCCCTCAATGCCTCCTATCCAGTTTGGTGAGGACGACAAGAGGTACCTAAGTCTTCCGGATCTACAAGACAACTTCATTAAACACCAGCAGTTATTAGGCAGATCAGAGAACACACTTAAAGGCTATCAGCGTCACTTTTTTTATTTCAATGACTCTCTAGGCGAAGCTCACCCCCAGCTCTCATCTTTATCCAAGCAGAGTATTCGACAGTGCCTATTGTCGTACTACCAGCGAGAGCGTTACGTCAGTGGAAACAGAGTAGTGAAGAGCCTCTCGACCTTTTGCTCGTGGCTCATGGAAATGGACTTGGCGGATTCCAATCCTTGCCGAGGAATCCGACTAAGGTCTGAATACAAGGCTCCTATCGCAATGAGTCGGCTGGAAGCTCATACATTATTGAGGCACCTTTGCAATAGTGAAGCTGATAACGCCACTATTGATGCGATTAAGTTAATCATGCAGACCGGCTGTCGAGTAACTGAAGTATGCACTATTGAAGTAAGCGACCTACGTCCCCTAGATCAAAGCTGGTTGATTCCAGCAGGGAAAAACAAGGGGGGAAGAGAGCATGTTTTGTGGTTGCCAGAGTCGCTGTATAGGATGCTTTGTAGAAGGGCTGCGGTTGTTGAGAGTGGCTATTTATTTCGTTCGCCCACTGACCCCGCCAAGCACCTGGCTGATTCAACCATTCGGCAAGCAATGAAGAGGTTCTGTCAGCAGTTGGAGATGCCGCACTACTCTCCACATAAGCTTCGTACCACAGTCAATACTATATTGGCGAAGGCTGGATATGGGGAGGAGTTGAGAGCTAAATATTTGAATCATAGGTGCGGAGGTGTAAACAATTTCCATTACAATGCGTATGATTATTTTTATGAAAAACGTGAAATGGCTGAAGTTATTTGGTCGTTTTACATTTCCGAAAAGACAAATGAATAGATGAAAAAAAGCGTTATGGATAATGAATCGCTCAAAACTCTAGCTCACCTAATAGTTGACCAGCAATTTTCTGAAAATATGAAGTTCTATCTCATGTATGGAGGGTTGCTATTGCTTGTTACATTTGGGGGTGGGTGGTTGGCATCTTACGTTGGGACGCGTGGCAAGCTGCATGCACTTCAGGTTGACCAACAGAAGATTTTACGGCAGCTGGAGGCAACAACTCGAACTACTGAGAATATTAAAGCAGAAATTGACCACGAATTTTGGTGGGAGAAAGAGAGAGTTAAGCTTCAGAGGGAAAGGTTGGAGCAATTAGTGGAAAGTGTAAGTGCAGAAAGTGTTGGTCTGATTAATATGATTGCGGCTGCACAAAATTTAGAATTTAGAAGTACTGTTGAAATCGAGAGTGCTTTAAGGACATCTTCTATTTGTACTCTATATTTCCCCACCTTGAAAAGCTCTGCTGAAGTATATTTTGAGAAGGTTGTAAAAGCACATATAGCTTTTCGGCAGATGGGTAGATTGTTTGAAGCTCGAAAGTCTGATATTCAGAAAGAGGTTTTGACTAGAGAAGAGGTTCAGTTAAGAATTGATTCCTCAGTTGAAGAGGTGACTAAAAAGCGTAATGAGTTTGTTGAATTAGTCACTCAGACAAATGAATTGGGTGGCGCCTTGATTTCTAAGGCCGCGAGCTTGATGGAATCATTGATACCCTCATCTTAGTAAATCTCATAAAGTAAACCTTCTGAAACATTTTTAGCCCTACGGGGCTATCAGGGGTTGCAGTGTCTCATAATATGTCTTACATTGCGGTTCTCATGATGCTAAGGAGATGTGAGACATTGAGTCACGGACAGAAGGTCGGGTACGCAAGGGTCAGTTCATACGGGCAGAGTTTGGAAGTCCAGCTTGAAAAACTGAACGAGTACGGGTGCGATGAGATATTTCAGGAAAAGCGCTCAGGGAAACGTGCAGATACGCGCCCGGCTCTACAGGAGTGCTTGAAGTATGTCAGGCCGGGCGAGTCTTTGGTTGTCTGTAAGTTAGACCGACTGGCACGCAGCGTTGCGGACCTGCACAAAATCGTCGAGCAGCTCGAAAGTAAGAAGGCCACTCTTAAAGTTCTGGACCAAGAGATAGATACCAGTACGTCTACCGGAAAGCTGATGTTCAACATGCTTGGGGCTATCGCGGAGTTTGAAAATGACCTCAGACATGAGCGTCAGATGGAAGGGATTGCTAAGGCCAAATCAAAGGGTGTCCAGTTCGGTGCCAAACCAAAGCTATCTGATGATGAAATAGGCCGACTACGGGCTGAGGTAGCCAAGGGGGAGCGCTCGAAGTCTGAGATAGCCAAGGAGTTTAAGATTGGTCGAGCCAGTCTTTATCGTTATCTCAACACTGACACCAGCGAACAGTAATCAAATATCGAGACCACAAGGAGAATAGCTGTATGTGTAAATACGAAATCGAAGTGGCAGAGGCCGCTGAGTTTGTTGAAGGGATGACCTACGCTGAGCTTAAAGGTGAATACCTGAAGATGGCTAGAACTGAAATCCAGCAGCACTACGAGATAGCGAGGCTGGAGTCCGATCTTGAGGAGATTGGTAACTTTATGAGCCGCTATCCAGATGTTGAAGAAGCGTATAGTAACATGGTGTTCGACCAGATAACCAAAGCGCAACAAGCCGCTGCTTTTAATTGAGCTAGGTCGTGGGGAGGGGGCAATGGCCGAAGGTGTTCACAAGCGGTGTAGAAAAGCCCAACTTTAGAAGCTCCCTCACGGGATGCTAAAAAGGCGGAATATTAGAGAACCCCCAAAACGTTTATTACATAAAAGCGAAATCTGATGGAAAAATTAAAAGGCCGCTGGGGGTGACTCCGGCGGTTTTCTTGTGTCAGGGACCAGCAAGAATAAGACTAAATGTAGGGGGGGGAGAGGCCACAGAAAATTAACCATTAGCCAGTTTCGAAAAATCGTTATAAATCAATAAGATATAAAAACACGGAATACCAGAGAATAAGCCGACACAAAATCAGCTCAAGAAGAGTACCGTTGGTTTCCTCGCGCTAGACCCATGCTCACTCCGTTCGAGAGGACCATACACCCCCCATAGCTAGTCTTTCGACTGACCGGGAGGTTACCTACGGCTGACCTACAGGCCTGAGACCATCTACTGCTATCTACTTTTATTGTCTTAACTTTCATAAGAAGACCATAGGAATACTGCCTGACCAAACTGTAGTGGTGTTTACAAAGGGGCTGGCAGTCCTGCTATGGCTGACTCTCCAGAATAATTATCTTCGATAATTGATAGGGGTAGGTGTTAACACCTACAGGTCAGCTACAACCACTCCACGTTACAGTCATTTTTACCAGTAGTACCTCTGGTATTTATGACTCTCATCAACACCTTCGAACTTACATTTCTTAACCAACACAAGGAGACTTTATGTCTACATGCCCACAGGGTAGCCGTTTGGCTGCCTGTAAGATTGACCCTCAGTTACTCAGGCAGGCATTCACTGAGGTCAGAGGAAAACAGGTTTTGCTACAGAAGAGAGAATCAATCGCTATCAACGACCAAGTAGCAGACGCTATCTATCGGGCATCAATGATGGCTATGGATGATGTCTTTGAGGGGCGACATCACTCAGCTTTCAAGTATGTCACTGCTCCTACAGGAACAGGTAAGTCTACTAGTTCAGTAGCCTTCGCTGTCGCTGCCCGTGGCTGTAGTCCCAAGTTTACCTGTGCCTTTGTGGTTGAGACTATTCGTCAGTGCGACGAGATATACCGGGAGCTGACTCGTCTGCTTCCACCTGAGTCTGTTGAGGATGTGGTGGTCTGGTCTGGAGGTCATGACCGTAAGGCTGACCCCGAGAAAGTCAGAGATGAACACGGCATAACACCCGCTGCTCAATTTCATGCTGTGGACCTGAAGTCTGCTCCAATCATTGTCTGCACACATAAGAAGTGGCTCGGTGAGATGGAGAGGGATGTTGATAATGGAGTTCGGTACTGCAATGGATTGTCTCGGAGCTTGCTGTTCATTGATGAGCATCCAGACATCGTGGAGCTTATCCCTAAGACTCCAAGCGACATTTCAAAGCTGAAAGACACTATTTCTCGCTTAGACCCTGAGCATGAGTGGCTTCCGTTGCTCACAGGTATTTACTGTCGGATGGATAGTGTTTTTGATTCGCCCGGTAGTGACTACGTGGCTATCGACCTGGTCAAACTTGAAGAAGCTCAGAAACTCACTGACGACCACATACGAAAGTTCTTTGATGTTCACGGACAAGGTATTCAGTCTTTGGAGTCAGCAATGGAGACGCTGAAGTTTATCCAGGCATGTGCTGAGGGGTATGTCTTTTTCTCTAGGAAAACTCCGCGTACCTTCGTAGCCTATTCTCCCAGGTTTAAACACTCAGCAGGCTACGTGCTGTTGGATGCCACAGCAGACGTGACAGGTATGGTCGCACTGATGCCGGGAATGGAGGAGATACCTGTACCGAAGGTTGATTACTCTAACTTGTCGATACGACATATCAATCCTCCGAGTCGATTCCAAAGCATCCGCGAGGTAACGGGAAAGCTAGCGAGAGCAAAGGAGTATTGCGCCTGGATGAAGCGCGTCGTTTTGGATTCCACCATTGCTGGCGAGAAGGCTCTTTTGGTCGTCCATAAGAAACTTGTTGAGGACTACGGGATATTTCCGCTCAGTGCGGAGGAAGATAACACTCAGGATTGGGAAGGACGAAGCATCAATATTATTACTTGGGGTATGGGAATTGGGAGTAACAAATACAGAGAATGTGGTCATGTATTCCTGTTTGGGGAGTTCTTCAAGCCACGCTCTGCGACACTAGGGACAACTCTCGGTACTACTCAATGTAGGGCGGCTGATGGGAATTTGAAGGAGGAGGCTCACGGTCGAGAGCTGAAGGGAGACTATCGGATTATCCGAGAAGGGGACCTACTGCGTTGGACTGCTCAGTTAGCTGCCAGAGGTCGTGTCCGTAACATTGATGCTAATGGTCGTTGCGGTCAGATGACGCTACATACCTCAATGGATTACCACAGGCTGCTCAGTAACCTCAGCCGGTTATTTCCTGGTGCAGAAACTCCAGTAGCCGCTGATTACTCCGAAGCTGGAGACAATAAGAAACCACAGGAGAGACTGATAGAACTTCTGGTCTCGGAGGATACCCCTGCCGTCCTGTCTTCCGTTGAAGTCGAAGCACTAACGGGATTGCGAAGTGGCCTTCTTAAATCAAAGTTGAGGACAGAAAAAGTCTCCGTCTTTGTACAAAGCTACTGCTGGTCAGTAGTACCTGCTGAGGCCATCGGTAAAACTGGTAGGGCTAACTATTTAGTTCGCAACTGTGCCGCTTAACAACAATAAACAGAGGAGAATCTATGAGTAATACAGAAGTGGATTTATCAAACCTGCCTTCATCAAGAGCTGAAGCAAAAGTCGTAGGCTCAAAACACTACTTCACCGGAAAAGAATGTAAGCGAGGCCATATAGCCCGCCGCATTACTTCTAATAAAGCTTGTTCAAGCTGCCATCTTATCAACTACAGAAATACCGTGGAGCGTGTTCCAGAAAGAGCGAAGAAGTATAGAGTCATGGCAGTTGAAGCCAATGCTAGGAACAAAGCAAGGAAGCTCAATCTTCTGCCAGATGATTACGACAAGGCTATTTGTCGTTCACATTATGATTTGGCGAGGGCGCTTGCAGAACTAACTGGTGAACCCTGGGAGGTAGACCATTGGATTCCTCATTCACTCGGAGGTCTCCACCATCAGGATAATCTCGTCGTGATGCCGAAGCGGTTAAACAGGGAAAAGACCGACCTCCCACCAGAGATATTCTTGCTTCAACAGATTGCCAATGACGTCACCAAAGCAATTGCCTACGGTAAACGCCAAGGCGAATCTCTCACCTAATCCGGCAGTCATGCAGCCAGAACTCCACCCGGAGTAACCAGCGTTTACCTTTCGGATATAACGCTATCACCCCCAACCAAAACTAACCAAAAGGAAACCACATGGTTGAAAACCAATGCGGCGATTCGTCGCGCCCTGAAGAAATCACACTTGAGGGGACCATCTGCTACGAGGTGCTGACCAAGAGTCAGCTAAAAGCCCTCTTCAGAGCAGACCGCCTAGAGCGTCAATGCGCTCTTGCATTCGGAGACAGCTTCTATTTGGGCAGGCCCTGTAGGAAAGAAGGTCACGGCAGAAGGCGTAAAGCCAGTACAGGTGACTGTGTCGTGTGCTGTCAGGAGTACAACAGAAAGTATCGTAATAAAAAAAGAGATGAACTGTGCGAACTGCGACGGAAAGTTGCTCTTTTAGATTCAAAAGAAGGAAATAATTGTAATGAGTAAAGCTTTAAAGAAAGTCTTAAGTCCTCTCAGGAAAGTCAGAAAGGTTTTCAAAAAAATCATTTCTCCCGTTAAAAAGCTGATGAAGAAGAAGTGGTTCAAACTTGTCCTCATGGCTGCTGCGGTCTACTTCACAGCAGGTGCCGCCATGGGGGCCTTTGGTGCTGGAGGAACCGCAGCAGCGGGAACGGCAGGGGCGACCACTACTACAGTGGGAGCAACCTCAGCAGCCGGTGCAGGAGCTTCTGGTATCTCCGTAGGTATTGGAGGGGCAGGGACAATAACTAGCACCGGGACACTTGCTGGTGTAACTGGTGGCTCCGCTGGAGGTGTTACAGGAGGGCTACTCAGTAAAGTTGCCGCTTGGACGACATCAAATCAGTTATTGGCTTCGACCGCATTAACAACAGGTGGAAATATGTTGAGTAGTTATGCCGAAGCGAAAGACCAAGAAGAGAAGGAGAAAAAGTGGGATGAAGAATTAACCAAGCGTAATTCAACGAAACTTGATGTTTACGATAGGACCAAACAGAGTGCTGAGGAGTCAGGGTATTACGGCCCGTCAGCAGCAGGTAAGGACAGTAGTGGACGGAGTGAATATCGTCCGTTGTTAGCAACGGTGGCAGAGAGAACGCAGAATATCGACGCTCGACCTCCACACTTCTATGATTCTTCGACCAACCACTGGAAACCCGTAGAGCATCCACTGAACCAGAGAGCTGAAAATACAGGGATGATTGAATGAAGTACTCCCGCGAACAGTTAATTGGTGCAATGAGGAATGCCCATGAAGCAGGTGACAAGCAGGCTGTTGTAGCCATAGGCCGTCAATTAGATAAGGTGGAAGCAAATAGTGAGCAGCAGGGTGTAGCTCAGAAATTTCCAGCTGTTGATATTGAATATCTAAAACGAATGGCGGTCCGCGCCCATAACGCGGGAGACACTGAGGCGGCACGTCAGCTTTACAAACAGGTTAAACAGCAGGAGGCCGAACAACAGCAGCAATCCCCGGCTGTTGATATGCAAAGGCTCTACGATGCCTTGCGGAATGCTCACGCTGCGGGTGACACCGCAGCAGCTACCCGTTTAGCTCAGTACATCCGTGAGCAGACCGGAAAGCAGGAAGAGTACGAACAATTAAAAGCCCAGCAGCAAACCTACGACGCCCGACAAACCGTTATTGATGACATGGGGACCGGCGAACGGTTCCTCGTCGGTATCGGTAAGGGTATGACTGATATTGGTCGAGGCGCTCAGGACCTCTGGTATCGCATGACGGGAGACGATGACGCTCTCTCTGAGTTGAACAAGCGGTCCGCTGATGAAGACGCCATCTTTAACCAGTTGTCGGACCAGTCGTTCGCTGCGAGTGCCGGTGAGGTAACCGGAGAGATTGCCGCTACGTTACCGCTGGGCATGGGGGTGGGTGGTGCTGTCGGTCGGCTTGGGGTTGCTGCATCTAATGGCAGTCGTGTAGCTCAGGTAGGCTCTCGTCTAACATCAACACCGCTTCGATATGCTGCAACCGAGGGTGCAATAGTCGAAGGTGTGACTCAGCGGGGCGACCTTGGAGACCGTCTTGGTGCTGCTGCTCAAGGGGCTGTCTTTGGAGCTGCCGGTCAGAAGGTCGTTGATACCGTGGGTGCTGGCATCCGACGCTTTACCAAGCGAGCAGACGCTGAAGACCTTCGAAGTGGTTATGCTGCTGAGGATGAGCTTGCAGCTTCTCGTATGTCCGAGGCTAATGAGTACGGTGGTTATTCTCTGGATAGCGCCGACGCTTACGCTCGCCATAGCGGACTTGCACAAAAGCAGGACCTCATTAGAGGGAGTGATGAAGCAGGGATGAAGCTACGGCAGTTTCAGGCTCAGCAGGAAGCGGACATCTTCACGAAAGCAGAGGGACTGGCGGCTGACACTGGTGGTAATTATCAAACCAAAACGGAAACGGCTGAGGCGTTTGCTGAACGGCTGCTGGCTGAACGGGATGGCGACTACAGATCCGTCAATGAAGCCTATGAATCCTGGAGGAGTTCTGGGGGTGATGATGTTGAGTTGGATACGCGCCAACTACAAGACACTGTTCTCAATCAGTTAGACAAGGCTCCAGAGGCTTTTAAGCTGGCAAAAGGGGAGGTGAAAGAGGTCTTAGTTAAATATGGCATCCTGCCCGACCCGAAGGCCAGAGTCTCCACGACCATTGGCGCTGATGGACTTGCACGAAAGGTTACACCACAAGACTCCTCAAAGAGACTGACGGTTCGTAATGCTGAAAGTGCAATCCAGGAGCTAAACGCTCTGTGGAATCGTAATGCGTCGGACGGTCAGAACCGGATGATTACTCAGGTTAAAAAGACTCTGGATTTCTTCGTGGACTCTGAGCTTCAACGGTTGGACATCGGGACAGACTCAGCAGTAACCGCAGGTCGTCAAGCAAGAGAAGCGAAGCGGTCATTCCATGAAAAGTGGGATACCGGAGATGTCTTCGACAAGCTGACCTCAAAGCGGAAAGGGTCTGACGAATATCGAATGAAACCCTTGGAGGCAGTTGCCTACCTCACTCGACCTCAAAACGTAGAGACGCTTGAGAAGGTCCGCCGTAAGTTGGCTTTCGGTTCACCTGAAGATGCTCGAGTGTGGGCCAATATCAAACAGGCTCCTTTGTTGGAGGCCCTGGAAGCCGCCTCTAAGCAAACCTCTAGGATTGCTGAAGGTGGACAGCAGCTATTCGACACAGCCGCTTTTTCTCGGACTATCAACCGGCTCAGCCCTGAAGTACAGGAGAATCTGTGGGGCAAGGAGGGTGCTGCTGAAATCCAAAAGGCGATTAAAGCATGGTCGCTCAGGGGTAAACGGGTATCTCTGCGAGGGAATGACAATCCTTCAGGAACCGCTGAAGCAGCACTGAGACTCTTTCTTCGGTATGGCCTGGGAACCGCTAAAGGAATCGCTGCGGTTGCCCCGGTAACAGCTTCGGTTGTGAAGCACATGGATGAGCGGAAGGCTTTAGGGGAGGTTGACCGGCTGATTGACGGAAAGCAGACCAAAGCCGCTTTGACTGAGCAGCAGGAGGCTATTAGTCGTGAGCTGAAGGAACTCTATAAGGGGACCGATATGGCCCGTTTGGGGTCCGTTTTGGACTACCTGTGGCGTGGGCTATTTAGAGAAACAGGGATGGCTGTGAGTGATGCGGTGACTCGCTAAGGCTTACGTGGTGGGCTTTTTACTGGTTGGGGTCTTCGGGCCTCAATCAGTTTTTTTGGTTGGAGTTACCCCGTGGCAAATAAATGTAGTTGAAAGTGTGAGCCCGGTATATTCAATTATTCACTAGGTATTCATACCATTTTTCAGCGAGTTTCTTAGCAAATATCTCGGCTTCAGTTATTGTCATGGGGTTATCTGGCTTTTTGTTATTAGCCACAGCGTGTCGAGCTTCCAGGTGAAAGACTTCGGGATGATTTACTGATTGTAGAAACCGCCTCAGGTTTCTTCTGGAAGTCAGCTCATTCAAATTGCCGCGCATATGTTTCATCATAATCTCCACCGCGTGAAACAGATTTAGCGGAGTCGGCTTCATGTTTAAGTATTCCATGACCTTTAGGGATACTGGGTGTTTTTGGGCAGCTCTTAATCGAGTAGCTGACACTGAATAGGCTTTTTGAAACTCTCTTTCACTTTCGGCGGCTTCTAACCTTGCTATTTCCTCAGGTGAAGCGGATGTATGCACAGTTATTTTCCCAGCGGCAGAGATGTTGAAGGTGGCATTACCGCTTAATTCAGCAAATACATGCTCTCCAACCTTTTCCCCGAATTCATTGAATTCAATAACTGAACCCACTTCGACCTCTAGAGTCTGGATGCTTGTTTTCTGAATTAAGGAAATTTTCTCTTTAACAACATCACGTAAGTCATTCGAGGAGCATTCTTGCAAAGTCTTAGGAGACTCTATCAGCAGGTTGTCTTTGTCACCCTTAATTACATTGAGTCCAAAGTCCTTTAGGAGGTCGGTCAGTAACCTCTCATCCCCACTTACAAGCTCAATTTCTACAGCAAAAGTCATGTATTCCCCCTCGTAAGGTTTGTTGTATTCGAGTGTTCAGTATCAAAGCTAAAAAATCAATGTATGCAAATCGTTAGACAAGGGTTGCCAAGAGTAATTCGCATATGTATAGTGCGCGCCTCTAGACCAATTGGGTCCCTGCATAAGTGTCCGAAAAGTGTCCTCTTGGGCATCAAAAAGGGACACTTGGAGGGAAAAACCGAAAGGCTACTAAGTCGCTTGGTCTTCGATAAACCCTTGATTTTTAAAAGGTTTATCTCGCAGAGGGTCGTTAGCTCAGTTGGTAGAGCAGTTGGCTTTTAACCAATTGGTCATAGGTTCGAATCCTATACGACCCACCATATACGCAAAAAGGCCGCTCAAACGAGCGGCCTTTTTGCGTATATGGTGGGTCGTATAGTAGATGAGAATCTACCAGGTTCGACAAAATGCGACAGCATTTTGAGACGAGCCGCGTAGCGGCGAAGCCCCGCAGGGGTGGTTGCGGCCCTTAGGGCGCAAGCATTAATCCTATACGACTCACCAATACAAAAAGGTTGCCCTACGGACGGCGCGAGTCAATCCTGTGGTCAATTACGAAGTTCGGCAGGGGTGATTGTGACACTAATGGCGCTTGATTCTGCCATTGCTAGTCTGGAATAGGCCAGCCCTCATAATACCCACAAATCGGGCCAACCTATTCCAGACTAGCAATGGCTGGCTGAGGAATTATATATTTGGCTTTCTCTTTACAGTGACTACTCACCTTGCAACCAAACCCCAGCCACTTCAATGTGGTAAAATCGAGCCGTAAATTCATCAAAAGCAGTCGTCATGAGCCAATCCGAAAAATTGAAAGTCGCCGAACATACCGAACATCGCGCTGTTGTTCAGGAATATCTTGAGCACCTGCATGATGGCCCCAAGTACACCCCGGAAGAGGAGGCTGTGTACAAGGAGCGCATCAAGGAGCTGTTGAAAGAGAAGGATGCAGTTATCGTCGCGCACTACTACACCGATCCGGTGATTCAGGCGCTGGCGGAAGAGACGGGTGGTATTGTCTCCGACTCACTGGAAATGGCGCGTTTTGGCAGTCAGCACCCGGCGTCGACCCTGATCGTTGCCGGGGTGAAGTTTATGGGTGAAACCGCGAAGATCCTGACTCCGGAGAAGCGGGTACTGATGCCGACCCTGGAGGCAACCTGTTCACTGGATATCGGTTGCCCCGCGGATGAATTTGCCGAGTTTTGTGATCAGCACCCGGACCGCACTGTTGTTGTGTATGCCAATACTTCAGCGGCGGTAAAAGCTCGGGCAGACTGGGTAGTAACCTCCAGTATTGCTCTCGATGTGATTGACTATCTGGACAGCGAAGGGGAAAAAATTCTCTGGGCACCGGACAAGCATCTGGGCAGCTATGTTCAGAAGAAAACCGGTGCTGACATGCTGTTGTGGGACGGCAGTTGTATCGTCCACGAAGAGTTCAAGGCCAAAGGCCTGCTGGACCTGAAAAAGATCTACCCGGAAGCGGCTATTCTGGTTCACCCGGAATCCCCGGATAATGTGGTCCAGATTGCCGACGCCGTAGGCTCCACCTCCCAGCTTATTGCCGCAGCCAAAAACCTGCCAAATAAGCAGTGCATCGTTGCCACGGATGAAGGCATCTTTTACAAGATGCAACAGGAGGCACCTGATAAAGAACTGATTATTGCTCCTACTGCAGGTCATGGTGCTACTTGCCGCAGTTGCGCAAACTGTCCGTGGATGGGAATGAATCACCTGAAAAACATGATGGATGCCCTGGAGAATGGCACTAACGAAGTGTTCGTGGATGCTGAGCTGGGTAAACGCGCGATGCAGCCACTGGAGAGAATGCTCGATTTTAAAAATCGCAATCTCTGATTGATTCAATAATCATCGTTAGTAATAAAGGGTCTGCCATTGTGCAGGCCCTTATTCGTTTTAGGGCACTATAATTTTTAGCAGTAAATAAAATTAGGTCTGTCCAATGCATAAACCTGACAAAATTGAATTGCTGAATCCGCCGCTGCAGTTAGATTCTGTGAACCTGAATACTCGATTCGAAGGCAGTGAAGAAGAATTTCATCAGGCACTGCTTGCCGAACAGAAAACAATGCTCAATGTGCAGCAAGCCTTCTATCGTCAAAAGCGTCGCGCAGTAATTATTTTTGAGGGGTGGGATGCCAGCGGTAAAGGTGGTTCAATCCGGCGCTTGACCGAGAGGCTTGATCCAAGGGGGCATCAGGTTCACCCAATCGGCCCGCCCTCGGGATTGGAGCAGGGCATTCATTATCTTTATCGCTTTTTTAATCGTTTACCGAATCCGGGGATGATCGCCATCTTTGATCGATCCTGGTATGGACGGGTTCTGGTGGAAAGGGTGGAAGGACTCACTGGTAAGCACGAGTGGCAGCGTGCCTATCAGGAGATCAATGAGTTTGAACGGCTGTTGATGGATGATGGGGTCAGGATCGTAAAGTTATTTCTTCATATTGATCGAGATACCCAGATTGAGCGTTTTAAAGAGCGGCTCAATAACCCGGCCAAGCAATGGAAATTCAGTGAGGCTGATATTCGTAATCACCTCAATTGGAAAGAGTACGAGGTAGCTATCAACGACATGCTGGGATTAACTGGCACCAAGCGAGCACCCTGGCACCTGATACCGGCAAATCACAAATGGTATGCATGGATTGAGGTAATCAAAGTGATTAATCAGGTCTTGAGCGAAGGGGTGGATATCGAGCCGCCGCCTCTGGATAAGGAGCTCATCAGGTTGGCTTCGAATAAACTGGGAATCCAGATTTAGGATCGACAGGCATAAAAAAGGCAGTTGAAATATTCAACTGCCTTTTTGTTTGCACGAGCAGGTCTTAAAGCTTCTCGATCTGTTCTTCCAGTTCGGCAAGTTCAATCATCCGTTGACGAATAATAGAAGTTTGCTTGAAGTCGTGCTGGGTCAGCTTAAGGGCCTGATCAAGATGGTCGCGGGCCATGCTAAACGCTCCAACCAGGATAAAGTACTCAGCTCGGGCTGTATGCACCCCGGCAATGTTACCGGCTAGTCCACGCACTTCGGCCAGTTCATACCAGACGTATGGATCAGTAGGGCGTTGACGGGATACCGCAGTTAATACCTTGTCTGAGTCACCGTAGCGCTTGGCTTTCAAAAAGGTTTCTGCCAGGGCCATTTGCAATGGGTAGTCATTGGGGTGGAACAGCAGTTTCTGGTGATTGAGCTGTTCGGCAAGTTCGAAATTACCTTTTGCTCGTTCCAGCTCAATCTCGGCAAGGGAGTAGTAAAGGTGGTTGGACTGCTTTTTCAGCACTGCCAACTCTTTTTCGGCTTCACTGTATTGGCCGGCTTGCATCAGGGCAATCATCAAACCGTAACGAGCGGCTTCTTCTGAGATTGAATGTCCATCTAACTCACTGCGGAAGAAGATAATGCTCTTTTGCGGGTTTTTATCCATATGAAGGCGGATGCGAGCTTTATTCAGGTGGTAATCGATATTGTCGCTGTAAGACTTTACCGGGTATTTCTCAAGGCGGTTGCGCGCATCAGCAACTCGTTTTTCAGTTAAGGGGTGGGTGCGCAGGAATTCAGGCAGGCGTGAGCCACTGAAGCGTCCTGCACGCAGCATACGTTCAAACATCGCGGGTGCTGCAGCGGGATCCATACCGGCTTTATAAAGGGTTTCAATACCAATGCGATCTGCTTCCTGCTCATTCTGGCGGCTATAGCGTAATTGCTGATCCATAGCCAATGCCTGGGAGGCAGTCAGTGCTGCAATACCGGCATCACCGTCAGCGGTAGCGGCCAAAACCAGGCCTGCCAGCAATCCGGCCATGGTGGTAATGGTGGATTTTTTCTGTTCAGCCATGCGTCTGGCAAAGTGCCGTTGGCTGAGGTGAGCCAGCTCGTGGGCAAATACCGAGGCAATCTGGTGCTCATTTTCAGCGTGGCCGAAAAGTCCGGTATGTACACCGACAACCCCACCAGGGACTGCAAAGGCATTCATGGTGGGGTTATCTACCATGGTGATTTCAAGGCGTTTGTCGTTCAGCTCACTGTAGCGGGCGATGTGATTTATCAGGTTTTCCACATACTGCTGAACGATTGGGTCAAAGTATTCCTTGGTCTGGCTGCGAAAGGCCTTTAACCAGGTTCGGCCCAGCACATACTCCTTCTCGGGAGAGACAATTCCGGAAGTGGAGTCGCTCAGCTCTGGCAGTTTAATGTCGTCAGCGGAACTTGATAGGGGAATAAGTGACAAGGCCCCGATCAGAGATGCTGCCAGTAGGTGTTTGAGGGTGAATAATTTCACGAAGCCGGTGTCCTTCATGTCAGAGTTATCAGTTATTTGACAAGAAACTATCTTAAAAATGCCCAGTTAGCTACTCTTGATACTGGTTGATGAGTGGTTATCAGTATTACTCAAATCGACCATGAGTTCGACAACGACAGTAACCAACTGTTCAAGTAATAACAGAGACAATTTCATGAAGCAGGTGTTTGATAACTGGATTAATCGCTATTTTGGCGACAAGGAAGCTGTGCTACTGGCCTTAATGCTGATTGCTGCGCTGGTTATGGTGCTCACAATGGGGCAGGTATTGGCGCCATTGGTGACGGCAATCATTATTGCTTTTTTGTTGCAGGGAGCGGTTGACGGACTTCACCGATTTCATATTCCACGGTTAATTTCGGTTGTTACCGTTTTTACCTTTTTTATCGGCCTGCTGATGGCAGTGCTGTTCTTTCTGGTCCCGCTGGTTATCAGGCAGGGTACCAATCTGCTGGGTGAGGTACCGGGCATGGTGACTCAGTGGCAAACGGCTCTGCAGGCGCTGCCGGAAAAGTACCCCCAGTTGATCTCTGAACAGCAAATTTCAACTTTCATGAATTATGCGTCGGCGCAAATTGCTCACGGCGCAGAAGACCTGTTGAAGTCCTCGCTGGGCAAGGTTCCAAATCTTATGGCGGTGGTTGTTTACCTGGTGATGGTTCCACTGATGGTGTTCTTCCTTTTAAAGGATCGCGATCAATTGCACCGAATGGTTGGTGAGATGTTGCCGGAACAGCGACCGGTTATGCGTCGTATCTGGGCAGAAATGAACGATCAGATTTCCAACTATGTTCGAGGCAAAACAACGGAGATCGTTATTGTCGGTGTGGTCACCTATGTTGCCTTTTTAATACTGGGGGTGAATTACGCGGCGTTGCTGGGGTTGATGGTCGGACTTTCTGTTGTGATCCCGTATATTGGTGCCGCCCTGGTAACGGTGCCAGTAGCGATGGTGGCCTACTTCCAGTGGGGGTGGGGAGGCGAGTTCTTTATGTTGATGGGCGTCTACACGCTGATTCAGCTGCTGGACGGTAATGTACTGGTGCCGCTGTTGTTTTCAGAGGCGGTCAATTTACACCCGGTTGCCATTATCCTGGCAGTGCTGGTTTTTGGCAGTTTTTGGGGTTTCTGGGGGGTGTTCTTTGCCATTCCGCTGGCAACTTTGGTCAAGGCTGTTTACAACGCATGGCCACGAACTGATCGACAGGAAGAGGCCAAGAGCTAGAACCTGTCATCCTGAGAGTAGCGAAGGATTTTAAGCGGCCGCAAACCGGCATAAGAGATCCCTTGCTGTGCCCAAGATGAAGAATTGCAGGCTTTGTTATAATGTAACAAAAGTTGGTGACCTCAAGGTCAAATTTCACAAATGTAGCTAAATTAATTTTTGCATCCAAGGGGTTGAGATTTAAAAATAACATAAAAAACAATTGCTTATAGTTGATTTCGGGGTCTTGAAGAAAGCGCCGTTTACTGGACGTTACAATGTAATTTTTGTAAAATCCGGGCGTTTTGTAATATGACTACAGGCGCTTTCCCATCAGGGGGCGCCTGTGCTTTATCGGTCAGGTGGAATTTTTGATTGCCGAATGGCGCATTTACCTACCGAAGCCAACGACCCAAAGGTGGACTATAAGATGCAGAATGATATTGATCCCATCGAAACCCAGGAATGGCTGGAGTCCCTCGAATCTGTCATCAAAAATGAAGGGGAAGAGCGCGCGGCATTTCTTATCCAGCAATTAATGGATCGCGCCAACGATACCGGTGTTCAAATGCCGGAAGCGATAACTACACCTTTCCGCAACACTATTCCTGTTACCAAAGAAAAGCGCATGCCCGGTGATCTGTTTATGGAGCGCAAACTGCGTTCCATGATTCGCTGGAATGCGTTGGCTATGGTAATGCGCGCCAACCAGCGCGAAGAGGGTATCGGTGGTCACATCGCTTCCTTTGCATCTTCCGCCACGCTTTATGATGTGGGCTTTAACTACTTCTTCCGCGGTCGCGACAGCGGACATCTGGACGACCTGATTTTCTTCCAGGGCCACATCTCTCCGGGTATTTACGCGCGTTCCTACCTGGAAGGCCGTCTGAGCGAAGACCAGATGGACAACTTCCGTTCGGAAGTAGACGGCAAAGGCCTGTCTTCCTACCCACACCCCTGGTTGATGCCGGACTACTGGCAGTTCCCGACCGTTTCCATGGGCCTTGGCCCTCTGCAGGCAATTTACCAGGCGCATATCATGCGCTACCTGTCAGCTCGTGGCCTTGTTGAGCGCGGTGATCGTCAGGTGTGGGCGTTCCTGGGTGACGGTGAGTGTGACGAACCGGAAACCCTGGGTGCAATTTCCCTGGCTGGCCGCGAGAAGCTGGAAAACCTGACCTTTGTAATCAACTGTAACCTGCAGCGTCTGGATGGACCGGTACGTGGTAACGGCAAAATCATTCAGGAACTGGAAGGCGTATTCCGCGGTGCTGGCTGGAACGTCATCAAGGTTATCTGGGGCCGCCACTGGGATGCCCTGTTGGAAAAAGACAAAACCGGTCTGTTGCAGAAGCGCATGGACGAGGTGTGTGACGGCGAGCTGCAGAACTACAAGTTCAACGGCGGCGCCTACACTCGTAAGCACTTCTTCGGCAAATACCCGGAGCTGCTGGAGCTGGTTAAAGACCTCTCCGACCAGGACATCATGAACCTGAACCGCGGCGGCCACGACCCGTACAAAGTGTATGCGGCTTACGCTGAAGCGGCGGCTCACAAAGGCCAGCCGACTGTTATCCTGGCGATGACTGTAAAAGGTTACGGTATGGGTGAAGCGGGCGAATCTGCCAACGTAACTCACTCTGTTAAGAAGCTGGATATCGAGAGCCTGAAGAAATTCCGCGACAAGTTCGCGATTCCGGTAACCGACGAACAGCTGCCGAATCTGCCTTACTACCGTCCACCGGAAGACAGCGCCGAGATGGCTTACCTGCGCAAGCGCCGCGAAGAGCTGGGTGGCCCGGTACCGGCCCGTCAGTCGGATTTTGAAGCACTGAAAGCGCCTTCACTGGAAGCCTTCAGTAAGCAGCTGGAAAGCACCGGCGACCGCGAAATCTCTTCCACGATGGCGTTTGTACGTATCCTGTCCAACCTTGTAAAAGACAAGGAAGTGGGCAAGCGCATTGTGCCGATCGTTCCGGACGAAGCCCGTACTTTTGGTATGGAAGGCATGTTCCGCCAGATGGGTATTTACTCCTCCAGCGGCCAGAAATACGTTCCGCACGATCGTGACCAGATCATGTACTACAAGGAAGACAAAAAAGGTCAGATCCTTGAAGAGGGCATCAACGAAGCGGGTGCAATGGCGGCCTGGACTGCGCTGGCTACCGCTTACAGCAACTACGACTGCCCGATGGTACCGTTCTACGTGTACTACTCCATGTTCGGCTTCCAGCGCATCGGCGACCTCGCCTGGGCGGCAGGTGACTCACAGGCGCGCGGCTTCCTGATTGGTGCCACTGCCGGTCGTACCACCCTGAACGGTGAAGGTTTGCAGCACCAGGATGGTCACAGCCACATACTGGCTAACACCATTCCGAACTGCCGCACCTACGACCCGGCGTTCAGCTTCGAGCTGGCGGTAATCATTCAGGATGGCCTGAAGAAGATGTACGAAGACAAGGAAAACTGCTTCTACTACATCACCACCATGAACGAAAACTACGTTCACCCGGCCATGCCGAAAGGTGCCGAAGAGGGCATTATCAAAGGTGCTTACCTGTTGCAGGAAGGCGGCAAAGGCAAGCTGAAGGTTCAGTTGATGGGTGGCGGTACCATCCTCAACGAGGTGCGCGAAGCGGCTACCATCCTGAAGCAGAAATACAAAGTCGACTCCGATATCTGGAGCCTGACCAGCGTTAACGAACTGACCCGCGAAGGTCAGGCTTGTGACCGCTGGAACATGCTGCACCCGGAAGACGAAGCCAAGGTTCCGTACATCACTCAGCAGCTGGCTGGCCGCAAAGGTCCGGTTATTGCCGCTACCGATTACATGAAGAACTACACCGAGCAGCTGCGTCCGTACATTCCGGGCACTTACAAGGTGCTGGGTACCGACGGCTTTGGTCGCAGTGACAGCCGTGAGGCGCTGCGTCGCTTCTTCGAAGTGGACCGCAACTACGTTGTTGTGGCTGCACTGAAGTCCCTGGCGGACGAGAAGAAGATCGAAGCTTCTGTGGTGAGCAAAGCAATTAAAGATCTGGGCATCGACCCGGAAAAAGCCAACCCACTCTACTGCTAAGTAGTGTCGAACAGTAAATAAAAGGGTAACAACATGGCTACAGAAATTATTAATGTTCCCGACCTCGGTGGTGCTGATTCCGTTGAGGTAATTGAGATCGCAGTATCGGTTGGCGATAAGGTAGACGTTGAGCAATCTCTGCTGGTGCTGGAGTCCGACAAAGCCACTATGGATGTGCCGAGCCCGAAAGCGGGTGTGGTGCGCACCATACTGGTAAAAGAGGGCGACACCGTTGGTGAAGGTTCAGCCATTATCGAGCTGGAACTGGAAGATGGCGAAGCGTCGGAAGAGTCTGCCCAGGCGAGCGATGATCCTTCACTGGAAATTCCATCGGTAGAGCCGGCTGCTGAAGAAGCGAGCAAGCAGGAAAGCAAGCCTGCTGCTCCGGCTGGCGAGGCCAAGGCACAAGATGTTACCGTGCCGGATATCGGCAGCGACGGTAAGGTTGATGTTATTGAACTGAGTGTTTCTGTTGGCGACACCATCGAAGAGGGCGACACCCTGATGGTGCTGGAGTCCGACAAAGCCACGATGGATGTTCCGGCGCCATTTGGCGGCGAAGTGGTTGAGCTGAAAGTTAAAGAGGGTGACAAGGTTGCTACTGGCGACTTGATTGCCGTCGTTAAGGGTGCGGCTTCTGCTTCAGTTGAGGAGTCTGCTGATGAGTCCAGCGAAGAAGCGGCTCCACAAGCAGCGCCTGCACCTGTTAAACAGGAAGTGCCGAAAGCGGAAGCCAAGCCGGCGGCAGCGGTTACTGCTGCGCCGAGTGGCAGTGTTCACGCTGGCCCGGCTGTTCGCAACCTGGCTCGTGAGCTGGGTGTGGATCTGACCAAGGTTGCCGCAACCGGCCCGAAAGGTCGCATCCTGAAAGAAGATGTTAACGCCTACGTAAAATCTGCCGTTCAGAAAGCGGAAACTGGTGGCGCATCTGCCGGTGGTGCTGCAATTCCTCAGGTGCCGGAAATTGATTTCAGCCAGTTTGGTGAAATCGAACTGGTCAAGATGTCGAAAATCGCCAAAGTCACTGCGGCCAATATGCAGCGCAGCTGGTTGAACGTACCTCACGTTACCCAGTTTGACGATGCCGACATTACTGAGCTGGAAGCTTTCCGTAAATCGATGAAAGCGGAAGCGGAAAAACGCGGCACCAAGTTGACGCCGGTTCCGTTCCTGCTGAAAGCTGTAGCGTCTGCGATCGAGAAGAACCCTGCGTTCAATCGTTCGCTGCACGCGGATGGTGAGCACATTGTTCAGAAGAAATACATTCACATCGGTATGGCGGTAGATACTCCGCGCGGACTGGTGGTGCCGGTTATTCGCAATGTCGACAAGAAGGGCATTTGGGAATTGACCGAAGAGGTGATGGAGCTGGCCGTTAAGGCTCGCGATGGCAAACTGACTCCGGCAGAAATGCAGGGTGGTTGTTTCACCATTTCCAGCCTCGGCGCAATTGGTGGTAAAGGCTTTACCCCGATTGTGAACACGCCGGAAGTAGGTATTCTGGGTATTTCCAAAGCTGAAATTAAACCGGTTTGGAACGGTTCGGAATTTGTACCACGCAATATGCTGCCACTGTGCCTGAGCTACGATCACCGCGCTATCAACGGCGGCGATGCCGGTCGCTTCCTGACCACACTGGTGGATTTGATTGGCGATCTTCGCAAGCTGATTTTGTGATTATTGATCGCTGTTCAAACAAAAAGCCCGGCCAATTGGTCGGGCTTTTTGCTTTTGGGGACGTGTCGTCCTGAGCACAGCGAAGGACCTCTTGGGTCATGTTTGCTCGATACCCATTAGGAGCACAAACCCCGCCCTTACCCAACCACAACAGGCCCGCCCTCATATACCCCAAATCGGGCAAACCTGTTCCGGTTGTGCAAGGGCTCGCTTGGGTGCCAACCATTTTCCGTCATCCCTGCGCCCCACTTGCCGTCATCCCCGCGCAGGCGGGGATCCATCTTGAACGGTACTCACTATCGCTGGCGATTCTGCCAATCGGTGCCAAAAACCCGCCCTTGCCCAACCACAACAGGCCCGCCCTCATATACCCCAAATCGGGCAAACCTGTTCCGGTTAGGCAAGGGCTCACTTGGATGCCAACCATTCTCCGTCATCCCCCGTCACCCATTTCCCGTAATCCCCGCGCAGACGTGCAACCACCTCCATCCGTCATTCCCGCGCCCCACTTTCCGTCAACACCGCTCCCTATTCTCCGACATCACCCGCTACCCACTCCCCGTCATCCCCGCGCAGGCGGGGATCCATCTTGAACGGTGCTCTGTATGAGCGATGTGTCGCCAGGTGGCAAGGTCGATATATATCTTGTCAGCCTGAGCGCAGCGAAGGACCTCTTGGGTGCTGCGTGCCACTAAAACCCACCCACGTCTTGATCCCACAAAGATATCCCTTTATTGTTCAACAACTGAAGTGCCTGGTGAGCAAGTGCTCATTGATAGATCGAAGGAATGGTGACTGGGCTATTTGGATCTCCTCTCCAAATTGTGCTGTAACGACACGCAGTATAATTTCTCCTTCCTCTCTCAAGGGAAATTCCAGAATTAATTTCCCGTGTATCTGTATTGAAAATATTTTATGTGGATAAAGTTCAATAAAATCATTGGCTTATAGGCTGGCTGAATTCTCGATAATATCTAAAACGGGATTCCTGATAATAATTGTTATGAGGGCTTGTTCCTCTTAAATAGGCTGTTAGATCCCTTTGCGCCACTAAGGAAATAGGATATGAAGTTTAGAACTCTTAGAAATTGGGAAAAGCCAGAAGAGCTAGAAGGAATGGTGTTTTTTGCCCAACTACTCGAAGAGTTGCTTTTTGACTATAGTCTTGACACATATAAGCCTTCTGCCATGAATACTAGCACCTTATGTGGGGAGGCTAGGGGGCTTATAGGAGATATTGAGCAAGAGGTAATAGATTCTGCTAACTTGAATTATGTGTTGGAAGAGCTGGTAGTAAATCTGAAAAAAGATGAGGTGGCTAGTGGTCTTGTCGACATAGATGTTATAACAATAGAAAATAAACTTGTTAAAGAAAATACAACTTTAACGGAAAAGAAAACGATAGTTGAAATTTTACACTCACAGATATTGTTGTCTAAATACAAAGAAAAAACAGAGTCTTTACTCATGGAGGCTATTTCAGCTGCGGGAGAGAAGAATCGAATAAGAGCGCTTGCCAGAAGTTATATTACTACTTTAATTAGCTTGGGATACAGTACAAGGTATCTGTATCCTGCTGTGAGACGATTTTTCTATTGGGGTGAGAATAGGATTACGAAAGTTGAAGATTTAAAAATATTCTTTGATTTGGTTTCCGGAAAGAGATATCAATATCGCGCTGTGCTCAGGGCGTCAACTCTTTTTGATGAGATTAAGGATTCGTGTGCGCCTTTCAAAATAGATATCACCAAGATCCTTGATGAAGAAACGGCAGGGTATGCACGTGATAAAAACTTTAGTGTTGGTGATGATGAATCTTTTCTCGTAGTTAACGATATAGAATCTTTAGATGTATTTTCTGCTAGAGATCATGCTGAAAGCAGGGTGGAAAGGCTTAGTACACTTGTGAATTTCTTTCACCACAAAGAAGTTCCTACTTGGGAGAAGAGCGCCCTCCTAATCAATCTTGATACAGGGAGGCCTAGAAAAATTTCTAGTGCCGAAAATCCCATGCTTATGTGCTCGGATATGAAGACGGCTGAGGCGGCAGTTAAACTAAATAGTTTTATCAATGAATTTGATCTTCAATTCGTTAGTTTTCAGAGGTTTATCCGTGCTGCCGAGCTTCATTCTCTTGCGCTAAGGAGTGATTCGCCTGAAAATCAGTTGTTAAACCTATGGGTGGCTCTCGAGACAATAGTTCCAAGTAAGCTTGGCCGAAGCAAGGCGAAAATCAATAATGTAATCGATTCAATCATACCATTTTTATCATTAAATTACATTTACTCACTCACAGATAGGCTGGTCCGGGACTATAGGATCTGGAACAGGTCTGCACTTAATCGCGCTCTTCATGGCATCGATGGAGATAATGATAGGCAGAAATTCATTAGGTTGCTGTTGTTGGAAGATTGCGCGGATGCAAGGTCGTCCCTTTACTCTGATTTGGGTAACTTTTATTTGCTTAGAAATAGAACTCACTATTTTGCAACAAGCCTTTCCTCTCCAAAGAAAATATCACGGATTTTAAAGGCTCATGCCGATAGGGTGGATTGGCAAATTAGAAGAATTTATAGAACGAGAAACCAAATCGTTCACGCAGGCCACACTCCTAGATATATCAATGTTTTGATAAAGAATATTCATGACTATCTGGATATTGTGCTCGGAACAATCGGTGACCTTGCATCTGACGGAGAAAGGTTTAGAACAAATGATCAGATCTTCAAGTATGTTGAAATCAAGTATCTTGAGTATGAGAAGGAATTAAAAGATGCTGCCGGAAATATTAATCAAGAGAATATTGAGGCCCTAGTAATTAATAAGAGAATCTAACACAAAGAAAGAGGGCAGAGCCCTTTGTGAGTAACTTGTGCCATCTAATAACTCTGCCCCCTTTGCTCCTGAACCAGTACTTTGGCCTTCCCGGTTAAGCCGCGACGATTTGTGGGTGTTATGAGGAGCGGCTTAACCGGGAAGGCCAAAGTGCGGCACTACATGGCACCAACTCAAATCACTAATTCACATCTACAACCCCAACCCTCCCCAACTAGCTGATTCCAAAGCCAAATCAGGGTATTATTGCCGCCTTTGTGGCGGTGTGAAGTGACCGCTGAGAGCCTAACTGGAGATTTTGAATGATCATCAAGCCTAAGATTCGCGGTTTTATCTGCACCAATGCCCATCCGGCCGGTTGTGCAGCTAGCGTGAGCGAGCAAATTGAGTATGTGAAGCAGCAGGGTCCTGTTGAGGGCGCTCCCAAGAAGGTACTGGTGATCGGTGCTTCTACTGGTTACGGGTTGGCTTCCCGCATTACTGCCGCGTTTGGCGGTGGTGCTGACACTCTGGGTATCTTTTTTGAGAAGCCACCGACCGAAAAGCGCACGGCGTCTGCCGGTTACTACAACTCAGTTGCCTTTCAGGATGCGGCACGCGCTGCCGGTTTGTACGCGGAAAGCCTGAATGGCGATGCGTTCTCCAACGAGCTGAAAGAGCAGACCATTGCCAAGCTGAAAGCGGAAATGGGCCCGGTTGATATGGTGGTTTACAGTCTGGCGTCTCCGCGTCGTACTGACCCGAACACCGGCGAAACCTACAGCTCTACCCTGAAGCCGGTTGGCCAGAGCTACACCACCAAAGGCCTGAACACTGACACTGAAGTGGTTAGCGACGTTACCGTTGAGCCAGCCACTGAAGAAGAAATCGCCAACACCGTTAAGGTGATGGGCGGTGAAGACTGGGAAATGTGGATGGACGCCCTGGCCGACGCTGGCCTTCTGGCGGAAGGCTGCAAGACCGTTGCCTACACCTACATCGGTAAAGAGCTGACCTGGCCGATCTACGGCAAGGCCACTATCGGTAAGGCGAAGGAAGATCTGGATCGCGCCTCTAAAGCGATTAACGAAAAGCTGGAAAAAATTGGTGGCGAGTCTCGTGTTGCGGTTCTCAAGGCCGTTGTTACCCAAGCCAGCTCCGCGATTCCGGTAATGCCGCTGTACATCTCCCTGCTGTTCAAGGTGATGAAAGAGCAGGGTTGTCACGAGGGTGTTATCGAGCAGATCTACAGCCTTTTTGCAAATCAGCTTTACACCACTGGTGAGCGCGATATCGACGAAGTCGGCCGTCTGCGTGTGGACTTGAAAGAGTTGGACGACGCCATTCAGGACAAGGTGAAAGAGCTGTGGGCTCAGGTGAACACTGAAAACCTGCGTGAGCTGTCTGACTACGCTGGTTATCAGGAAGATTTCCTGAAGCTGTTCGGCTTTGGCTTTGAAGGTGTTGATTACGATGCCGATATAAGCCCGCTTGTAGAGCTTTAATTCTCTAAAATTCCGGTCTTTGCGAGGAGTCCGCAGGACGACGCGGCAATCCAGTGCCTTCGGGCTTGTTGGAAGACACTGGTTTGCGTCGCTACGCTCGCAATGACGGAAAGGGGAGTTTGTCAGCGTTCTGGGAAAGGCAGCTTCGGCTGCCTTTTTTGTTTATTCTGAAATTCACAAACAATTTGTTTATCCCGACTATGCACTCACTCATTCAGCTCTCTCCTCTGGTTCGCCGCATCACTGCGCCCAACCCCGGGCCGATGACCTCGGCGGGCACTAATACTTATCTGGTAGGGACGGATGAGATTGCCGTTATTGACCCCGGCCCGGCTGTCGACAGTCATATCGAAGCGATTCTGGCGGCTTGTGATGGCAAGTTAAAATGGGTAGTTGTCACTCATACTCATCCGGATCATTCGCCAGCTACTCAGGCGCTGATAGCAGCAACGGGGGCACAGCCGGTCGGATTGGTTATGCCGGATGATGGTCATCAGGATACGACTTTTCAGGTGGCCAAAAATATTGAAGACGGTGAAATTCTGGCTGCGCAGGGGTTTAACCTGCAGGCCATTTACACGCCGGGCCATGTGGGGAATCACGTCTGCTATCTGCTGAAAGAAGAGGGCGTGTTGTTTGCCGGCGACCATATCTTCGGTGGCGGCTCGGTGGTGATTATTCCGCCCAGCGGGGATATGAAGGCTTATCTTGAGTCGCTGGAGAAGTTGAAAGAATATCCGGTTACCGCCATCGCCCCTGGCCATGGGGATGTGATGCAGCATCCGGATGTGGTCATTAACAGTCTTATCGCTCACCGCCTGAAGCGGGAGCAAAAAGTGCTGGAGAAGATGGCCGAGCTGGGCGAAGCCAGCCTCGACAAGCTGTTGCCAGCGGTTTACGACGACGTGGATTCACGGTTACATAGAATTGCCCGCTATTCGCTCTGGGCGCACCTGCTGAAACTGGAAAAAGACGGTGTCGCGGTCAAAACCATTGATCGTCACTGGGCGTTTGGTGAGGAGCACTGGCAAATTAGTGGAAACAGGCCCTGAGGGGTCTATAACTATAGGGAAGCCATGATCTGTTGTTGTCGTTATGGATACTGTTCCCCACACATTACCTACTTTGTTTGATCAGCTGGGCCTGCCCTCCATGGAGGAGGCTATTGACCGCTTTATTGAAGAGCATGCCCCATTGGAAGCCAGTCTCTGTCTGACCGAAGCGGAATTCTGGAATGATTCGCAAAAAAGCTTTCTCCGTGATGCCATTCGCGATGATTCTGACTGGGCCGAAGTGGTTGATCAGCTTGATGCCTTACTAAGGATTTAATCGATCTGACCAACAGCGTAATAGCCGCTATAATGCCGAACTTTTGACTAAAGTCGGCTCCATGGAAATTCGCCCTCACTTTTCACGTGCTCTTTTGCACCCAAAACATTGGTTGACCTGGATTGGTCTGGGTTTTTGGCGTCTGTTGGTAATGCTGCCGTATTCGGTGCTGCTCAAGCTGGGCCGATTTACTGGCTGGCTGATGTACCACACTGGTAAAAAGCGCCGCTATTTTGCTGAGCGCAATCTTGAACTCTGCTTTCCGGAAATGAGTGCAGAGGCTCGTAACAAGCTCTTAAAAGAAAACTTTGCCAGCAGTGGTATTGCCCTGTTTGAAACCGGCATTGCCTGGTGGTGGTCGGCGCGACGCTTTAATCGGTTAATGACATTTGAAGGTCTCGAAAACCTGGAAAACCTCAATGGCCGCGGCGCCCTGTTGATGGCCCTGCACTACACCACACTTGAGATGGGTGCAGCTGGGATTAACAGTAAAGCCTGTGTTGATGGTATGTATCGCCCCAACAATAATCCGGTATTTGATTATGTGCAGCGCAAGGGTAGGGAAAAACGTGGCCAGAGATCTCGTGCCTACCCGCGACGCGATCTGCGCGGTGTGCTGAAAGCGCTGCGTCAGGGGCGCGTTCTCTGGTATGCGCCGGATCAGGATTATGGGCGCAACCAGAGTATCTTTGTGCCTTTCTTTGGTGTTGAAGCGGCAACCGTGGTGGCAACCAGTCGATTGGCAGGCAAAGGCAATGCAGCGGTGCTTCCTTTTACTCACCATCGCAAGCCGGATGGCAGCGGCTACCTGATCAAGGTTCACCCACCACTCGAGAATTTCCCTACAGGCGATGAACGAAATGATACGCTGAGAGTCAATCAGTTGGTTGAGCAGTTTGTTCGCGAGTGTCCGGAACAGTATTTGTGGGTACACCGTCGCTTTAAAACTCGTCCTGAAGGTGAACCCTCTCTCTATTCGGTCGAAAAACGCCGTCGAAGCCGCAGAAAGAGGCGCAAAGGTGCTTGAGCCGTTCTGCGGTGACCAGTACCATAGCTCTCCTTTACCCATATAACACATAAGGAATTTTTATGATCACCGGCAGTATTGTTGCCCTCGTAACCCCGATGATGCCTGACTCCAATCTGGTGGATTGGGCCAGCCTTAAACGGTTGGTCGACTGGCATGTAGAGGCGGGCACCAGCGCTATTGTTGCTGTTGGTACAACCGGTGAATCAGCGACTTTGGATATGGGCGAGCACAAGGCGGTGTTGAGCCTGGTAGTGCAGGCTGCAAATGGCCGCATCCCGATTATTGCGGGTACGGGTGGTAATTCCACGGAAGAAGCGCTGGAACTAACTCGCCAGGCCAAGCACGCCGGTGCGGATGCCTGTCTGTTGGTGACTCCGTATTACAACAAACCAACCCAGAAAGGCCTGTACCTTCACCACAAATTGATCGCTGAATCTGTCGATATCCCACAGATTCTGTATAACGTTCCGGGTCGTACTGGTGTGGATATGCTTCCGGAAACGGTTCGCCAGCTGGCTGAACTCCCCAATATTGTGGGTATTAAGGAAGCCACTGGTGATCTGGAACGAGCTAAAGAGTTGATCGAAACCTGTCCGGAAGGCTTTGCGATTTATTCCGGTGATGATTTCACTGCCACTGAATTTATTCTGATGGGTGGTAAAGGCGATATCTCTGTTACCGCTAACGTTGCTCCTGAAAAAATGGCCGAGATGTGTCAAGCGGCGTTGGATGGAGATGCGGAGCGAGCCAGGGCTTTGAATGCGGTTCTGGATCCACTGCATCACGCTATGTTTGTTGAATCCAACCCGATTCCGGTAAAGTGGGCGGTTGCAGAAATGGGCAAGATGTCCAAGGCAATCCGTTTGCCGCTGACCGAGCTCTCCGAAGAGTTTCATGAACAGGTTCGCAGTGCCATGAATGGCGCCGGCGTTCTGTAATTTCGATTATTGTCGAGGAATATAATGACCAAGAAGAATCTGGCAATAGCGATCGCAGCCTCTCTGAGTTTGACGGGGTGTGGTCTGTTTGGTGATACCTTTCGCGATCGCAGTAATGATTATCAACTTGCCGAGGAGCAAGCGGTTCTCGATGTGCCAGAAGGTATGGATGCGGAGAGTCTGGGTGAGGTTTACCGGATCCCCTCGATTGCTGACGATACGGTTATTCCTAACGAGTTTGAAGTTCCTCGTCCGCGTCGTGCTTCTGAAGTCAGTTTTGAAGACAAGATCAAGATTCAATCCCTGGATGACAAGAGTTGGGCACTGGTTCAGGCTTCTCCAGCAGAAGTGTGGCCCAAAGTGCGCAATGCGCTTTCGCGTAATGCATTGCCGCCAGCAGTGGCCAATGCCAGCGACGGAATTATGGAAACCGTGTGGGTCAACTTTGAAAATGACGAAGAGTATTCGCATCGCTTCCGTGTAAAAGTTGAGCCGGGTGTTCAGTTGAATTCAACCGAAGTCAGCGTGCTGCACAATCAGGCGATGAAAGGTTCCGAATCTGCCCAGACCTGGCCGGAAGCCTCCAATGATTCTGCTCGGGAACAAGAAGTTCTCAAGCTGCTGGCAGAAACCCTGGCAGGGGATGTGTCTGATAGCACTGTGTCCCTGCTGGCGCAGTCAATCGGTGGCAAGCCGAAGGTAGAAGTGGTTACCCCGAAAGGTGCTGAACCCTACATCCTGATTAAGCTCAGCTTTGAGCGCTCCTGGGCCTCAGTGGATTACTCTGCGCAGCGTGGCGAATTCAAAACCGTCGATAAAAACCGTGACGAGGGTATTTTCTACGTCCAGCTCAAATCCGAGGACGAGGACGGCGGCTGGTTCAGCGGCTGGTTTGGCTCGGATGACGAAGAGTCGCGCCGGGTGGATTACCATATTCTGTTGAAAACCGTCGACCAGGGTGTCGAGGTCCGAATCGTAAATCCGGACGGTTCTAATCCTGAAGAGAAAGCGGCCCTGCGCCTTCTGAAAGAACTTCGCGGCAACCTCTCCTGAGGTTGTTGTGAGGTTTGCCTCCCTTGGCAGTGGCAGTAAAGGCAACGCCACACTGGTAGAGTGTGGCGACACCTGCTTACTTGTTGACTGCGGATTTTCCATACGCGAAACGGTTAAACGGCTGGCTCGACTGGAGCGAACGCCGGAGCAGCTAAGCGCAATTCTGGTTACCCATGAACACGGCGATCACCTTAAAGGTGTGATGCCGCTGTCACGCCGCTACAAAATACCGGTATACCTCACAGCAGGCACGGCCAGGGCCGGCAAAGTTGATGAACAGGCTGTAAACCTTATCGAAGGTGAGCAGGCACTGAATATTGGTGAGCTTGAAGTGCAGCCTGTAGCAGTACCCCACGATGCCCGGGAGCCCGTTCAATACCTGTTTAGAAGTGATCGCCATTGCCTTGGGGTGTTGACGGATCTAGGTAGTGTTACTCCCCATGTTGTTGAGTCTTACCGCAGTTGTGATGCACTTTTACTGGAGGCGAACCACGACCTTCAAATGCTGGCTTCAGGCCCATATCCCCAATCGTTGAAACGCAGGGTTAGCAGCCATTGGGGGCACCTGAATAATATTCAGTGCGCTGATCTACTCAGTCAGGTTGAGCGAGATCGTCTTCAGCACCTGGTGTTAGGGCATATCAGCCTGAAAAATAACGCTATCGAGAAAGTGCAGGAGGCAGTGTCCTCCCTGGTGAGTGAAATCAAAGAGGTTCACTATGCCTGTCAGGACGAGGGGTTTGGCTGGTTGCAACTGGTTTAGACTGTTTCTTACGGACCATTTTGACAAATCCAGTCTCCAATTAATCATTTATGTCCACAGTGCGTAAATGACCTATCTAAACTGTCATCAAACGTCAATAGTTCTCCCTGTACTTTTTGTAACCTATCTAACTTGTTGATTTTAATTGATATTTTATTTTGTTTAAAAAGTCATCAGTTTGCTGGCAGTCGCGTAATATGGGCGTTTGCGATGGTTACAAAAAAGCTATTCACAAAGTTATCCACAGAAGATGTGGGTAACTGGATTTGTTGTAAAAGAAGGCGCAAATTGAGCAATTTGTGGTCATAAGCCTTGGGGTCAAAAAGGAAAGTGTGCTCGGATAGGCAGATCTCATAACTCTACTGGAAAAGCGTTAAACTCGCTGGCATCATGTGATTCCGTTTTTCCTGGAACGCCCTGTTCCGGCGGCCAAATTAGAATGCAAGAGGGATTTTTTTATGAAGAAATTGATTGCAATCGGCGCTGTAGTCCTGATGGCTGGATGTGCCTCTATCGATCCTTACACTGGCGAACAAAAAACCAGTAATACCGCCAAGGGTGCAGGAATCGGTGCGTTGGCAGGTGCTGTTGTCGGTGCCGCTGCCCGTGATGGTGACCGCAAGAAAGGGGCGCTGTATGGCGCTGCTGCAGGTGCAGCCGCTGGTGCCGGTATCGGTTACTACATGGATCGCCAGGAAGCTCAGCTGCGTCAAAAGCTTGAGGGTACTGGTGTTCGAGTTCAGCGCGAAGGTGACAATATTCGCCTGGTAATGCCGAGCAATATTACTTTTGGATCTGATCGTTACGAAGTGCGCCCGGAGTTTTACCCGACGCTTGAGTCTGTAGCCATCGTGATCAAAGAGTTTAACGAAACCAACGTCAGAATTTACGGCCACACTGACTCTACCGGTGCTTCCGAGTACAACCAGACCCTGAGTGAGCGCCGTGCTGCTGGTGTTAGTCAGTATCTGCAGTCCCAGGGTGTAGTTGCCGGACGTCTGTTCTCCACCGGTTACGGTGAGCGCTATCCAGTGGCCAGCAATGACACTGAAACCGGTCGTCAGCAAAACCGTCGCGTTGAGATCGAGCTGCAACCTACCGGAAATTGATCTAATTGTCTGAATTTACAGCAGCACAGCGCTGTGCAGTTGTAGCCGCGCAGGGATATGAAGTCCCGGCGCGGCAACTCGCTGACCAGCTGTCGCTAAGCTTTCTCGACAATATCCCGCAAGAGCCGCCATCATCGGCGGCTTTTTGCTGTGTGTTGGTTTTATCCGAGCGTGGTCTCGGTTTGCAACTTACCGGCCCAAAAGCGCCGGGTGCTATCTACTGCGATTTTGTCGAAGGGGCCAATGCTCATCGGCGTAAATTTGGCGGTGGCAAAAAGCAGGACTTGTCTCGTGCGGTTGGCTTGGATAAGCGCGCAAACCTGCAGGTGTTTGATCTCACGGCCGGGCTGGGTCGTGATGCGTTCGTGCTGGCATCTCTCGGGGCCACTGTGAGCCTTGTGGAGCGCAACCCTGTTGTTCACGCGTTACTGGCCGACGGCATTGAGAGGGCCAGGTTAAGCGATGATGGTGAGCTGGTGACCATCGCCGGGCGAATGCACCTGCAACAGGGTAATGCCCGGAGTCAGCTTGAGGCGATGGCAGATGACAGCGCCGATGTAATCTATCTCGACCCGATGTTCCCTGGTCGGCAGAAAAGTGCCAAGGTCAAAAAAGAGATGCAGGCCTTTCATGCCCTGGTGGGTGCGGATGAAGACTCGGACAACCTGTTGTCTCTGGCGATTCAAAAAACCTATTACCGGGTAGTGGTTAAACGCCCGACACCGGCGCCTTTTCTGGCTGGGCTGGCTCCCAGCTACAGCTTGACCGGTAAATCAACCCGTTTTGATATCTACACCAAGCACTCCTTAACCACCGACGCTCGTTGATACTGGGTTATAATCTCCCTTTACTCATTTAGATCCTAACGAGATTCCATGAATACCCAGTCTCAGATTGAGCAGAAGCTGGCAGCGGCGTTAAACCCCAGCCATCTGGAAGTTCACAACGAAAGTCATATGCACTCGGTGCCCGCCAACTCGGAAACCCACTTCAAGGTGGTGATTGTCAGCGAGCAATTCTCCGAGACACGAAAAGTAAAACGTCACCAGACAGTTTATTCGCTTCTCTCTGATGAATTGGCCGGTGGTGTGCATGCGCTGGCTCTGCACACTTACACGCCAGAAGAGTGGGGGGAGCGCGTTTCTGCTCCGCAATCGCCAAATTGTATGGGGGGTAGCAAGCGTGACTGATACCAACGACCAGGTTGTGATGTTTGAGGACTTTGACCTTCACGAGCGACTGGAAATGGCGCTTGGCAAAGAGGGATTTAGTGAGCCTACTGATGTTCAGAAGCAGGTAATTCCCCTGGCTCTGGAAGGCAAGGATTTGTTGATCACTGCTGAAACGGGCAGTGGTAAAACCGCAGCTTTTCTGTTGCCGATGCTGCAAAAATTTCTGGAAACCGATTCCCCCAACACCAGTACTCGAGCACTGGTGTTGACCCCAACCCGTGAGTTGGCTCGCCAGGTGCTGGCGCACTGTTTGAAGTTGAAAAAATTTACCCACCTGAAAGCAGATGTAATTACCGGTGGAGCCCAGTTCAAATACCAGAGCGCCATTCTTCGCAAAAACCCGGAGATTATTATCGGCACCCCTGGCCGTATTCTGGAACACATTGAAAAAGGCACAGCGGATTTTACCGACTTGGAGATGCTGGTTCTCGACGAAGCCGATCGCATGCTCGATATGGGCTTTAGCGAAGACGTACTGGCCATTGCCAGTACCTGCCAGCCCAATCGCCAAACGCTGTTGTTGTCGGCTACCCTGAAGCATCGTGGAATACGCAAAGTGGCAGATACCGTGTTGCGTGATCCGGAGTCCGTTACTGTTCACAGTGTTCGCAATAAACACAGCAGTATTCGCCAGCAAATCGTGTTGGCAGACGATGTTGAGCACAAGAAAAAACTGCTGTTGAAATTGTTGCAGCAGGAAGAGGCGGGTAAAGCGGTAGTGTTTACCAACACTATTGTGCAGGCGGATAAAGTGGCCGAGTTTTTAAGAAACAGCGAAGTCCGCGCTGGTGTGCTGCACGGCGATATGCTTCAGGACGAGCGCAATTTTGTGATGGACCAGATGCGTCGTGGCCATTTGGATGTGCTGGTGGCTACCGACGTTGCTGCTCGTGGCCTGGATATCCAGGGTGTCGAGCTGGTGGTGAATTTTGATATGGCTCGCAGTGGTGATGATTACATTCACCGAATCGGAAGAACAGGTCGCGCCGGAGAAGAGGGTGTAGCGATCTCCTTTATTATTGCCACCGAATGGAATCTGATGAATTCCATTGAGCGTTACCTGAACATCAGTTTTGAGCGCCGCAAGGTTGCCGGCCTGGAAGGTAAATACAAGGGCCCGAAAAAACTGAAATCATCAGGTAAGGCCGCGGGCACCAAAAAGAAAAAGCAAACCAAAAAAGCGACTGGGAAAACTGCCGCTAAAAAGCCTGCACCAAAACGTAAAGCGGCGGCAGAGAAAAAGCCCGCTCCCCGCAGGAGTTTTGACAGCACTGAGCAGGAAGGTTTTACACCTCTGCGTAAAAAGCGCTGAATTTTAATATATACAGCCGATTGTTTCGGTGCGGACATGGATAGGGTACGGCTTGCTGTGACACGTCGTACTCCCCATAGATAAAGAGTCATCCATGGGGACTCGGGGCCAGCATCCATGCTGGCCACGGTCACAGCAAGCCGTACCCTATCCATGTCTTTCACTTTCGGTGGTACAGCGAGTATTAAAACTCGACGCTCTAGTTAATCCAGATCAATTACCCAAAAATCCAAACGCGTTTTAATGGCCCCAGATGATTCAACAAGTATCTGGAGATAGTCAGATGAGCAAGCGCAAACCACTCTCAATTGTTATTAACACTCTGCTGGGCGGTGCCCTGATTTTGGGAGCGTCTGCCGCTTCCGCATACGACGCAGGAGATAAAATACTTCGCGTTGGTGTGGCATCCGTACAGCCCAACGACAGTAGCTCCGAGCTGGCACTGGATGGTACTGCAATCAGTGGTTCCGAGGCTGGTGTTAAAAGCAACGAACAGTTGGGTATAACTTTCACCTACATGCTCAGTTCCGACTGGGGTGTTGAAGTGCTGGCAGCTACTCCGTTTGAGCACGATATTGTTGCCAATACAGGGGCACTGGGTCTGGGAACAGTTAATGCCGGTTCTACCAAGCATCTGCCGCCGACTTTCTCACTGCAATATTACCCAATGGATGGAGCTTCCAATATTCAGCCTTACTTTGGGATTGGATTGAACTACACCAAGTTCTTCTCGGAAGATGTCGCAAGTGATCTGGAAGGGGTGCTGGGTAATGGCTCGTTGAAGTTGGATGACTCTATTGGTCTCGCTTTTGAAGCTGGTATTGATTATGCCATCAACGACAAGTGGCAATTGAACGCATCAATTTGGTATGCCGACATTGATACTGAAGCAACTTTCAAATTCGATGGGGGTAATACAATAAAAACTGATGTATCCATCGATCCGCTGGTATCGATGATCTCTCTGAGCTACAAGTTCTGATTGGGACTTGTATTTAGGCCGGGCATTGCCCGGCCTTTTTTGTTTGGGAAAAATAAAATTTTAAGTGTTGGCCAGTGCGCGCAAACCGTCGAGATCAAGAATGGTAATCTCTTTTTTATCGACGTCCAGAATGCCCTGTTTTTGGAAGCGACTGAAAACACGGCTAACAGTCTCAACGGTTAGGCCGAGATAGTTGCCGATATCGGCACGGGACATTGGCAAGCGCAATTGGGTGCCGGAAAGTTTGCGGCGAGCGTTGCGGCTGGAAATGCTCAAAATCAGAGTGGCAACACGTTCTTCAGCGCTGTTTTTGCTGAGCAGGGTAATCAACTGTTGATCGTTGGTAATTTCACGGCTCATCAGTTGGAAAAAGTGGCGTTGAAGCGAAGGAATATTTGAGCTCAGTTCTTCCAGTCGAGAGAAGGGAATTTCGCAAACGGCTGAGGTTTCCAGGGCAACGGCGGAATTGACGTATTTGTTGTGGCCAATGCCGTCCATCCCGAAAATTTCACCCGGCAGGAAAAATCCGGTGACCTGTTCCTGACCGTCATCGTTTACGTAAAACGATTTAATACAGCCACTACGTACCGCATACACGGATTTAAACTCTGTTCCGGCATGGTAAACGTTGTCGTCTTTATGGAACGGACGGCCCCGTTGAACGATTTTATCGAGTTGGTCAATTTCGTCGTTCTGCAGTGCCAGCGGAAGGCACAGTGCATTCATGCGGCAGTCGCCGCAACTAACCTGTGTGTGGGGACACTTCTTTTCTTGTGGGTTGGCTGTCATGGAATTCTCTGCCTCTGGAATGCGGGCTATCGCAGTAGTCAGCATTATAAGCATTTCTGTTGTTGAGACACACCGCTATTCGCGGGCATTGCCTCCAGCAGGTGTCGGTAGAATTGGCGCAGAAATACCATTCCGGACAGAGTCAGGTGCCACTGTTGGCTGTCATGCTCCAGCCACAGTTGCTCGGCAGCCCTTGAAATCTCTTGAGTAACCCCGGATTGCAAAGATGTCGGCAGGCTTTTAACCGTGTGATTTTCGATTTTTCCGTAGCAAAACAGTGACTGAAGCAAGGCTTGCAGTTCATTGGGGATCTCATTGGTAGCGAGCTGCTGGTAGGGTAGCTTTTCTTCACTCAGTAGCTGCAAATACTGCTCGGGAGATCTGGTGTTTCGGTAGAGGTAGTTACCCAGCTGACCGTGGGCGCCAATACCGGTGCCAAACCAGTTTTTGATGTTTGGCGAGCTGAACCCCCATGGGGTGAATTGCAGGTTTTGCTCGGTCAAATTTTTAAACAGGTGGTTGTCCCGGCTGATAAAAACATGATTGCCCAAGAGTGTATAGCCACGCTCGGTCAGTAATTTAATGATACCAAGATAGTAGTTGCGGTCTTCACGGTTGGGTTCTGATCGGGAATGATCCTCAATTCCCGACAACTCAATTTGCTGTGGACTGTACAGTAGCAGGCTAAGTAGTAATTGCTTCAGTCTGGCTGGATCGCGGAAATGCTTGAGGTGGATCTGGCATTGCAGTTCCTTGAAGCCAAAATTGCTGAACAGGTCGATATTGTCGGCAACCTTATTCATCCAGTCATTTTGAGATAATTCAGCGCAATCACCAAAATGTAAACGCAGTTGTTTGAAGCGTAACCCTTTCAGTAGCGCCAGGGTGTTTGGATTAACACTTGCGTGGCACAGATCAATACCGAATTCACCATTCTCGCTGTCACGCATGGGAAACAGGCTGCCAATACGGTGAACCAATTCAGTTAATTCGGCAGCGCTGAGCTGATTTATGCCGGCACCACGGAAGCGAATTTGCTCTACGGAGCGGTACTTTCCAATCAGGGTGCTGTACAGGGACAGTTCCCTTAGAAGTCCGTCAAATAGATCACTGCTCCAGTGATCATCCACAGTGATGGATAACCCGAGCGGAGATATGCTGGGCAGATGGATATCTTTGGTGAAGCGCTGATCAACCCATTTTGGCCCTGGATGGTAAAGGTGTTCAAAGGCCGCTGGAATAATTGCCGCGTTTTCAATCGTTGTATGGCTCATGGCATCCTGTTTATAAAATATACCGGATGCTTGCATGGTAGGACGGTGCCGGGAGTTAGGGGATGACTTGGGTCAACTGGTAGTCAGGATCTTCTGGAAAAATAGTGGTACTTGCTCGGTGGCAGTACCCTGAATCTTCTCTGCAAACCATGAGGCTGTGTTGGAAGCTTCCAGATTGATTTCCACGGTGTGGGCGCGGGCTTCACGGGCCATTTGGACAAATCCTGCCGCCGGGTAGACATTGCCCGAGGTGCCAATGGCTACAAACAGATCGCAATTTGCCAGTGCAGCGTAGATTCCTTCCATTTCTAGCGGCATTTCGCCAAACCAGACCACGTGGGGTCGTAGGTTTCCGGGTAAGCGGCAGCAAGGGCAGTGGTCCTCGATTGATGCGTTGGAATCCCAGGAGTGGATTTCTCCACTGTGCTGGCAACGCAGTTTAAGCAGTTCACCGTGCATATGAATCAGGTTGCGGCTGCCGGCGCGTTCATGCAGATCGTCGATATTCTGGGTAACCAGCAAGAACTCTCCACCCCAAAGCTGCTCGAATTCAGCCAGGGCGTTATGGGCGGCGTTGGGCTGTACCGATTCGCTCAGCAGTTGTTGGCGACGTTGATTGTAGAAGTCGTGAACCAGCGCGGGATTGCAATCAAATCCCTCCGGGGTGGCGACATCCTCAATTCGGTGGTTTTCCCACAATCCATCGGCGGCTCTGAATGTGCGAATGCCCGACTCGGCTGAGATGCCAGCGCCTGTCAGAACGACTATGGATTGATAGCGTTTCAGCATGCTTATATCCGAAAGAAATGGCTGTTGTTAAGGGTAACCGCCAATAGTGACGAAGTGCACATTTTTTATCGCCACAAAGGCCGATTTTCTCTTTGTAGGAAGCGTTGACCGTCTCATGGTGTGAATTATTTTTCAAGTCATTGAAAAATAAAGGTTTATTTTTCTTGCCGAAATGCCGTTTTCATAATAATTTTGCGACAAATTGGAGGCGATTTTCGTCGTCAGTTTGGGGTCTGCATCTAAGCCTCAAAAGGTGTGTGGGCAGGCGGGTTATCTGACTTTGTTGTCTATATAGGTGTCTGAATATGGGCCGCGAACAATTGGATGACGACTTCGAAGAAGTTGAAAGTGAAGAAGTCAGTGATGATGATGTAGTCACCAATATCACTGCCGGTATGGAAATTGACGCCCGGCGTCGCTTGGAAGAGCGACTCGAGCAGCGCCGCTTGCAGCGCGAATTGGGCGACTACGATTACGACTTCGACGACTAGTTGATCCTGAAAAACCGTCTTAAGAGGCGGTTTTTTTGTATCCATCTACTTTCACTCCAGTGACAGCTGGATCGTGGGGCCTGTATCCGTTTCTCACAAACCATTCACCAGTTGATTTGACGCACTGTAACAGTCTGTAACAGGCGTGCTGCTTCTGTATAATGTGCGCTGTTTTTATTCCTGAAATGGTGCACACCGTTGAGCAATCAAACTTTGCTGTCTGCCGAACAACTCGCCTTTGAGCGGGATGATCGCGTGCTGTTTGAAAACCTCAGCCTGAGTGTGCGATCAGGCGATATTGTCCAGGTGGCGGGGCCAAATGGTGCCGGTAAGACTACGCTGCTGAGAATTCTTACCCGATCATTGGTGCCAAACCGTGGCGAGCTGCGCTGGTGCGGCAAGCCGGTTCGACAGTGCGCCACTGAATACGCCAGTAACCTGTTGTATTTGGGGCACCAGTCAGGCATCAAGGCGGTACTGACGCCGGAAGAGAATCTGGGTTGGATGACTCAAACCGGTCTTACCCGTACAGACTGCACAATCTCCCAAGCTCTCAAGCAGGTGGGTTTGGCTGGTTACGAGGATGTGCCTTGTTACAGCCTTTCTGCCGGTCAGCAGCGTCGAGTGGCACTCGCGAGGTTGCACTTGAGTGGTGCCGCGCTGTGGATTCTGGATGAGCCCTTTACCGCCATTGATAAGCAGGGGGTGGTCGAATTGGAGCAGTTGATTCGCCAGCACGCTGAGCGGGGCGGGGCAGTGGTGTTAACCACTCACCAGCCACTCAATATCGACTCGGTTCGAACTCTGGAGCTGGCTGCCTGATGAATTTCGATCTACCGGTTCGCCCGCTGCACAGTGGCTTCACGGCGGTGCTCAAAAGAGACCTGCTGATGGCGTTTCGGCGCCGTGGAGAGCTGGCTAATCCACTGGTGTTTTTTCTAATCGTTCTGACCATGATTCCGCTGGCAATCAGCCCGTCACCAGAGCAGTTAGCCAAGATCGCTCCTGGCATAATCTGGGTGATGGCGCTGCTCGCGACGCTGCTCTCGATTGATGGCCTGTTTCAAAGCGATTATCAGGATGGTTCGCTGGAGCAATTGTTGATTAGCCCTCAGCCGGTGTGGTTATTGGTGCTGGCGAAAGTTCTGGCGCACTGGTTGGTGACCGGTCTGCCACTTACCATTCTTTCCCCGCTGCTGGGGGTGATGATGTCGTTGCCTGAGGCTGGTTATTTGCCGATGATTGTCAGTCTGTTAATGGGAACTGCGGCATTGAGTCTGATCGGTGCCATAGGTGCGGCGCTGACGGTTTCCCTGCGTCGAGGTGGCTTGTTGTTATCGCTGGTAGTAACGCCTCTTTATCTACCGATTCTGATTTTTGGCGCTGGCAGTGTTCAGCGCGCGGTTGATGGCTTTGCAGTTGGTGGCACACTGAGTGTTGTTGGCGCGCTGTTGGCTCTGTCTCTTTTGATTTCTCCGTTTGCCACATCGGGTGCGCTTAAGGTGAGTATGCATGGCTAGTAATGCTAGAAATTGGGCGTGGTTTCATAAACTCGGTTCGCCCAAATGGTTTTATCAGAACAGCGGCAAATGGCTGCCCTGGATTGCCGTTATCACTGCGCTGCTGCTGCTGGTGGGGCTGACCTGGGGGCTGGCATTTGCACCGATGGACGCCAAGCAGGGCAACAGCTTCCGCATTATCTATATTCATGTGCCGGCAGCATTTCTGGCGCTGGCCGGTTATTACATCATGGCCATCTCTGGAGCGGTTGGACTGATCTGGAAGATGAAGCTGGCAGATATGGTAATGAAATCAGCTGCCCCTATCGGCGCAGTGCTGACCGCCATCGCCCTGATTACCGGTGCGATCTGGGGTAAACCGACTTGGGGTACATATTGGGTCTGGGATGCGCGTATTACCTCGATGCTGGTGTTGTTTTTCCTATACCTGGGGGTGATTGCCCTGCAGGAAGCTTTTGACAACCCGGACTCGGCCAACAAGGCCAGTGCAGTGTTGTCGCTGGTGGGCACGGTTAACATACCGATCATCTATATGTCGGTTGAGTGGTGGAATACCCTGCACCAGCCCGCCACCATCAAGTTGACCGAAGCGCCATCCATGCATCCGGATATGTTTCACCCGCTGATTGTCTGTATTCTGGGATTCTACGGTTTTTATGCGCTGACGCTGATATTGGCTACTCGCAGTGAAATCCTGTTCCGCGAGCGACGCACCAAATGGGTTCGCGAGTTGTTGCCATCAGCTGCACGATTGAAGAGAGGGGAATAAGGTTGTTTCAGTTCGACAGTTTCAGTGCCTTTTTGAACATGGGCGGCCACGGCCCCTATGTGTGGTCGGCGGTAGTTATTTCACTGCTGTTAATGGTTTTTCTGGTGGTAGCACCTTTGCGTCGCAAGCGAGCACTGTTGCAACAGATAGACCGTCAGGTGCGCCGCGAAGAAGCGGTTATGCATACCGGTAAAGAGGTGTAAGTGATGAATCCAGTACGCAAGCAACGCCTGATTTTGGTTTTGTTTATCGTTGCGGTGGCCTCAGCTGGTGTGGCGCTGATCATGTCCTCTCTGAGTACTAACCTGAACCTGTTTTTTACCCCGAAAGAAATCTTTGCCGGCCTGGCGCCGAGTGATGCCCGAATCCGCGCTGGCGGAATGGTGGTGCGAGGCAGTGTTGAGCGCGACAGCGAATCGCTGTTTGTACGCTTTAAAATTACCGATGGCGAAGCCCAGTTGGAGGCGAATTACACCGGTATTCTGCCGGACCTGTTTGCCGAAGGTGAGGCCGCTGTAGTGGCGGGGCGCATGGATAACAACGGTGTATTCCAGGCTGACGAAGTGCTGGCCAAACACGACGAAAACTACACGCCACCGGAAGTCGCTGAAGCGATGGAAGGTGCCATGGAAGAGGCGCACGAAAAACACCGTCCTCAAAAGCAGCAGCCTAGCTTGAAGGAATTGGAACAAGTTTATGAGTGATAGTCTGCTGCTGGTCCCCGAACTAGGGCACTTTGCACTTATCCTTGCCCTGTTGCTGGCCGCCGTTCTGACGGTTGTGCCAATCTGGGGTGCAGCGCTGGGTAATCAGCGCTGGATGGCTATGGCGCGTCCGCTGGCGTTGGGCCAGATGGTGTTTGTGAGCCTCGGTTTTCTGTGCCTCGCATACGCTTTTCTGCACGATGACTTTTCGGTTGCCTATGTAGCTGCCAACTCCAATAGCCAGTTGCCGGACATCTACAAATTCACCGCTGTATGGGGTTCTCACGAAGGTTCGTTTTTACTGTGGGAATTGATGCAGGCAGGGTGGACGCTTGCAGTGGCGCTGTTCAGTCGCAATTTATCGCAAACCCTTATGGCGCGAGTGCTGTCGGTGATGGGCGGCATCAATGTCTGTTTCCTGCTGTTTTTACTGATTGCCTCCAACCCGTTTGAGCGAATCCTTCCGGTTTTCCCCGGCGACGGCAACGATCTAAACCCATTGCTGCAGGATGTGGGGATGATTATTCACCCACCGGTTCTCTATATGGGTTATGTGGGATTCTCTGTGGCGTTTGCCTTTGCTATGGCGGCACTCATTGGTGGCCGCCTTGATACTGCATGGACTCGTTGGGTGAGACCCTGGACCAACACTGCCTGGGCGTTTTTGACCATCGGTATTGCCCTTGGCAGTTGGTGGGCTTATTACGAACTCGGCTGGGGTGGTTGGTGGTTCTGGGATCCGGTGGAGAACGCCTCCTTTATGCCCTGGCTTGCTGGCGCTGGCCTTGTGCACAGTCTGGCGGTATCGGAAAAGCGCGGGATCTTCCGGACCTGGACACTGTTATTGGCAATTCTGGCATTCTCGCTGAGTTTGCTGGGTACCTTCCTGGTGCGTTCAGGAGTGCTGACTTCGGTTCACGCCTTTGCCCTTGACAGCGAACGCGGTATTTTCATTCTCGCCATTCTGGGTGTGGTGATCGGCGGCTCGCTGCTGCTGTTTGCCCTGCGCAGCCATGTGATTGAAGGGGTTGCCAAATTTGAGTGGCTTTCCCGGGAAATGTTTTTACTGCTCAACAACATTCTGTTGATGATTGCCCTCTCCATTGTTTTTATCGGCACCTTGTTCCCGCTCGTGTACGAGTGGATGGGATTGGGTAGGGCATCTGTTGGAGCGCCATGGTTTAACCTGGTGTTCAGCCCGGTATTTCTTCTGTTGATGACGCTGTTGCCAATTGGTGCAGTATTGCGTTGGAAGCGGCACGATTTAGCCAGCTTGATGGCACAAATTCGCTGGCCTCTGCCGTTCAGTGTTGTAGTGGGTGGTCTGTTCCCGCTGCTGTATGGCGATAAGTACTCCTGGCTGGCGGCGCTTTCGGTAGCGGTTGGTGTTTGGGTGTTGGCTGTAACTGTCGACGACTTGTGGCGCAAAAGTGCTAACAGTAAATCACGTTGGCAAGGTCTGCGGCGTTTAAAAGGCAGCTACTACGGCATGACCCTGGCCCACAGTGGCTTGGCCGTGGCTTTATTAGGCGTGGCGCTGACGTCTATTTATGAAACCCGAATCGACGTTAACCTGGAGCCGGGAGAAAGTGCTGAGCTTTCCGGTTACCACTTTGAATTCGTACGACTGGAGCCGGTGGAAGGTTCTAACTACAGCGGCTACCGGGCTCTCACCAGAGTGGAAAAAGACGGTGAAACTGTTGCCTTGCTGAAGCCGGAAAAACGGCTTTATTCGGCTCGGGATCAGTGGATGACTGAGGCTGGGCTGCAAGCCGGTTTCTGGCGTGATCTGATGGCGACCATGGCGACACCGACTGAAGGCCGGGGTTGGCAGATGAGTTTTCAGGTAAAACCCTTTGTGCGTTGGATCTGGCTTGGAGCCATTCTGGTAGCGCTTGGTGCAATGTTGGCGGCGCTCGATAAGCGTTACCGTCGCGCCAAAGCAAAAAATGAAGTCATTGACGGGGTGACAGGTGCAGCAGTTTAAACGCTTTATTCCACTCATTGCGTTTTCCGCTTTTGGCCTATTGTTGTGGTGGGCACTCACCTCTGAGCGGGATATTCAGGCAATACCTTCGCCGCTGATTGGTAAACCGGTCCCGTCGTTTGAGCTGCCATCCTTGCAGACTTCTGAGGCTAAGCTCAATAACAGCGTCTTTGAGGGGCGTGTCAGCCTGCTCAACTTTTGGGGAAGCTGGTGTGTGGTCTGTATTGATGAGCATCCTTTTCTCAATGATCTGGCCGGGCGTGGCATCAATATTATCGGCGTAAATTACGACGATACAGATAGCGATGCACTTGCCTGGCTGGAGCAGCGCGGAAATCCATACAGTAATGTTATGGCGGAACGTAGCGGGCAGTTTGTAATTGATCTGGGCGTGTATGGAGCGCCGGAAACCTTTCTGGTCGATAAACAGGGCATTATTCGCTACAAACACGTCGGCCAACTCACGCCTGAGCTGTGGGCGGCAGAAATTGAACCCCTCTATAAAAAGTTACTTTCAGAAAATCATTAAGGGCACTTCTAAAAGTGCCCTTAAGTTTTTTGTGACCTGGTCGATATATGTCTATGCTTGAATCTTTGTCGAGCATGGATCGAGTGTGGGTAGGCTCTCGACTTCAGAATAATAACCAAGGTTGGGGCGGGTAAAGTGCTTCAAACCTGGGCGGTCACGATTAAAAACTATGAAAGAAGCCGCATTAGCTCTCGCTTTCCACAGCCGGGTAGCCGACAGTTTTAAGAGTCAGGGAATCTGCAGTTTCAGGTGCTTCCTGATGTTGGCAGTCATGACTCTTTTTGTATGCATATCTCCTTTGTTACTGCAGGCTGCCAGTATCTCTTTGGATGTTGATGCTGACATCGTACATACCTTGATTGCCTGGTCTGGCGTGATGGCGGTAGCTCTAACCTCAATTCTTGCGCTGACTCACTTCGGCATAGATCCCGATGACTACGTAACGCCATTAATTGGTATCGGTCTTTTGGCATTTTGTGTTGTTGAAGGCTTTGCCGTACTCCAAAACTCTATTGCAGGAAGTGATGGCCAGTTTATGGTGAATTGCTGGATGGCATGTCGGTATTTATTGCCAGCGACCCTGTTATTGATAGGGGTTCACAGTGTAGTAATGATGCTATGGGGGCAGGCTTGGTTGAGTGATCGTGAGCCTGGCTCTGTGGTCGTCATTTATATGGTGCTTCTGGCCGTTTTTTTCTCCGTACTTTCGACCATTCCCCGAATTATTTTGGCTTTGCCAGAGACATTGCAACTGATTTTCCCGTTCACTTGTTTACTGCTTTCATCCCCGTTGCTGGTTGTTACAGCTTTGCGTGCGCAGACGCAAATTTCGGCTGCAGTTGTATTGATGCTGTTGCCTTTGTTGCTTATAGAGACAAACCTTTTATTTGGGTCTGGCCAGTTATTGATTTCAGATTATTTGGTGGTCTCTGTGCTTCAGTCTGGTGCGGTACTGGTGCCGATGGCTGCACTGATTATTCAATTCATTAAAACCTATCACGCTGTTGAAGGGGCAAAACGTGAATTGGTAATTAACCAGAAAAAACTGGATGTGGCGCTGGAAACCCTGACCAGATCCAATGAGCGTTTGCGTCATGCAAACAGTCATGACCATTTGACCGGGGTCGCCAATCGCGAGTTTTTCTTTGAGGAAGCGGAAAGGGCTATTGCTCGAGCACAGAGGAACAACCACAGCGTCGGCTTTTTCTATATTGATCTCGACAAGTTCAAGCAGGTTAATGATACCTACGGGCACAGTGTTGGCGATGAAGTTCTCTGTTGCGTCACCGAGCGAATTAGAGGGGTGACACGCACAGAGGATTGCCTGGCTCGTGTGGGTGGCGATGAATTTGTGTTGATGGTTGAAAATGTTGGTCAATCTGAAGAGCTGGGCTCTGTAGCTGAGAAAATTATGGAGGTGCTGCAGCCACCGGTGCACACCAGTAAAGGCGAGCTGGATGTACCGATCAGTATTGGTATCTCTTCATTTCCCCATTCGCAGAGTGTGGCGGATCTTGTGAAATACGCCGATGTGGCGATGTACGAAGCGAAATCCAACGAAACATCCCGCTACCAGCTTTATACCCGGGAGCTCAGCATTCAGCATGCGGAAAACCTGGAGTTGCAACGTGAGTTGCCGGAGGCTTTGGGGGCGGGGGAGTTATCCCTGGTTTATCAGCCGATTTTCATTTCCGGAAGTCGTACTCCGATGGGGGTGGAAGCTCTGGTGCGATGGAATCACCCTGAAAAGGGGGCGATATCCCCAGGGAAATTTATTCCCATTGCCGAGAAAAGTACGTTTATAAATAACCTGGGTATCTGGGTGTTTGAGCAGGCTTGCCGGCAGTTAAGCGCCTGGCGCCAAAAAGGCCTGAAGCTTGCCATTGGGGTTAATGTTTCTGTCAGGCAGCTTTATACGGATACGCTGGTGCACACAATCCGCCGCTGCCTGCTTGAATACTGTATTCCGGCGGAAGATATCACCCTGGAAATCACCGAGGGGCAGCTGATCCAGGATTTGCAGGCTTGCCAGGGAACCATTCAGGCGCTGAAGCAGCTGGGTGTGACCATTGCACTGGATGATTACGGATCTGGCTTTGCCTCTATTACTCATTTGCGAAACTTGCCGATAGATTTCCTGAAAATTGATCGCAGCCTGATACGCAATGCTCCCCATAACTCGCAAAACAGGGTTCTTACCCGCACAACCATCGAGCTGGCTCACTCGTTGAATCTTCCTGTGGTAGCGGAAGGGGTTGAGGAACAAGAGGAGTTGGATTTGGTTGAGGCTTATCGTTGTGACTTTGTGCAGGGGTATTTCCTGGCAAAACCAATGGATGGTATGGCTTGTACAGAGTTTTTGATGGGGAGCAGTATTGTCAGTGAGAGTGAGGCGATAAAGGCTTGAGCTTTCTGTGGCGTCAAGGCTTGTTCCGGCACGAAATGAAGAACTCCCCAGCTTTGTTTTCAGAACCGTCGACAGCATGGATGCTGTCGTCGAGCTCACAGGGATGTGCTTGCAGCGTGTTCTGAAAACAGAGCTGGGGAGTTCTGGGTTTGAGGCACAAAACTAAAGCGTTATGCGTACAGGAAACTAGCAAGTAAACTTGGCAGTTTCGATAAATGGGTGGTGTGTGTGGAGGATTGGGACACATATACGAAAAAGGGCTATCTCCAAAGAGATAGCCCTTTTTCGTATATGGCGACCCGGAAGGGACTCGAACCCTCGACCTCCGGCGTGACAGGCCGGCATTCTAACCAACTGAACTACCGGGCCGCAGTTTTGAGTGGAGCTCGATCAGTGGCCTGTCATTCACTGATGTCTTTGCGCCAACTCTATTCAGAAGCAATGCTTCAGAAATTGGTGGGTGGTACAGGGATCGAACCTGTGACCTACGGCTTGTAAGGCCGTTGCTCTCCCAGCTGAGCTAACCACCCCTTGGGAGCTGCGTATTCTACATATCGCAGACGTCGGGTCAATCGTCTTTCGAAATTTTTTTGCAATATCTTGGTCAGGCGCAGTTTTGTGCTGATTTTTTAGTCAATAGAGGGCTAAAAGAGGAGTCTGAAAGGGAATTTGGCTATAATCCGCAGCTTATTTCCTAAGAGGTGATGGCTGGTGACAGCGTTGTTGCGAATTTTTTTGCTGGTGACAGGATTGATGGCTACTTCAGTGGCCAGCGCAGTAGAAATTCAGACATTTTCTTCTGAAGAGCTGCGTGAGCGCTATCTTGAATTGCTGGATGAATTGCGCTGCCCCCAGTGCCAGAATCAGAATCTCCACGACTCCGATTCCCCCATTGCCCAGGATCTGCGTCGTACTGTAGTGCGAATGCTGGAAGCCGGAAAAACAGATAAAGAAATCACTGACTACCTGATTGATCGCTACGGTGATTTCATCACCTATCTGCCTCGATTCAAGAAATCCACCTATCTGCTGTGGCTTTCGCCTGCAGTGTTGCTTCTTATAGCTCTTGTTGTGGTGATTCTGGTAGTTCGCCGTCAGCGCAGCCGACATAGTGATGGCCAGCTGAGCGAGCAGGAACAGCAGCGTTTGAATGCCCTCCTAAATGGCGAAACCAAGGATAACTCCCGCTCATGACAATACTCTGGTGGACTTTTGCGGCACTGATTTCAATCTCGCTGCTGTTTTTGGTTGTGCCGCTATTGTGGCGCTCTGCACAAGGCGCTGGTCTCTCCCACCACAAAGCCAACCTGAATCTGTACAGGGAGCATTTGGCAGAGCTGGAGCAGCAAGTGCAGCGTGGCGAACTGGATAACAGCCAGTTTGAGTCGCTGCAGGCCGAATTGCAGCGCAATCTATTGAAAGAGGAAAAAGGGGGCTCCGAGCTCATTGGAGTCAAAGTGGCTGGAGGCAACTGGTTGATCTGGGTGCTGGCTATTTTGCTGCCGGTGGCGGCCGTGTTGACTTACAACCAGCTGGGTGCCAGTCGTGATCTGGCCATTGTCGAAGACTTGCAGCAGGCTAATCAACTGCTCGAGGGCCAGGATGCGGAACAGCTGCCTGTGCTGCGTAAACGGATGATTGCCAATATTGACCAGCGATTGAAGCAGGATCCGGATAACTTCTATTACTGGGTGTTGAGCGCCAGACTCAGCAGTGACGAAGGTAAACTGGAAAAGTCGCTGGATGCTTACCGCAAAGCGGAAAAGCTCTCTCCCAACGACGAAACACTACTGAAAGAATACTTTGAAGTTGCTTTTCAGGTAGCGGGTGGCCTGCCAACTCCCGAGATTGTTTCTTTGCTGGAGCGTTTGGCCACGATTTCTCCCAATGATTTACAGGTATTGGTATTGAGTGGTCGGTTTGCCTTTGATGAGGGTGATTACCCGCGCGCGCTGGCTCGCTGGGAAAGGGCGCTGACCCTGTTGCCAAAAGATCATGAGCTGTCGGGCTTGATTACCAGTGGTGTTGAAACTGCTCGTGCCAAATTGGCGGAATCCGGGAAAAGTGACGTTCAGGCTACTATCAAGTTGAAGATAGTTCTGGCCAATACATTGTCCTTGAATGACGGCGATGTATTGTTTGTCATAGCCCGCCGCCCCGGTGTTACAGCCGGCCCTCCATTGGCGGTTAAAAAAGTCACCGTCGATAAATTGCCGATTGAGATTGAGCTTAATGACAGCAACCTGATGCTGCCCGGCAGTTCGCTGGGCGATATGGAATCTGTGGATATTATCGTGCGGTTATCCAGCACCGGAAGTCCGCAGGCTCAGCTTGGAGATCGCCAGGGAACCCGTGCCGGAGTAGTGATTGCCGAGGATGCGGTCACTGATATCCTGATAGATCAGCAAATTGACTGAACCTAGCGATTGCCCCTTTGGGCAGAGTGTGTAGAATCGCTCTATTGCGCCATCGGTTGGCATACCGGTGGCGGCCATAAAATAACGATGAATCCCTAAACCGGATATAGAGAACAGCATGCGGCTTAAATGTATCAAACTGGCCGGGTTTAAATCTTTTGTAGATCCCACCACCGTTAGTTTCCCCAGCAATATGTGCTCCGTTGTCGGCCCCAATGGCTGTGGTAAATCCAATGTGATTGACGCCGTTCGCTGGGTGATGGGCGAGTCCTCCGCCAAGCACCTGCGTGGCGAATCAATGACCGACGTTATCTTCAATGGATCTGGTGGGCGCAAGCCGGTAGGGCAGGCTTCTATTGAGCTGGTATTCGACAACAGTGACGGTTCACTGGGTGGTGAGTACGCTAGTTATGCGGAGATTTCTGTTAAGCGTAAAGTGACCCGCGATGGCCAGAACAGCTACTACCTGAACGGCAATAAATGCCGTCGTCGCGACATTACCGATATCTTCCTCGGCACCGGTTTGGGCCCGCGCAGCTATGCGATTATCGAACAGGGCATGATCTCCAAGCTGATCGAAGCCAAGCCCGATGAGTTGCGTGTTTACATTGAAGAAGCAGCGGGTATTTCCAAGTACAAAGAGCGTCGCCGCGACACTGAAAACCGCATGCGTCGCACCATGGAAAACCTTGAGCGACTCACCGATATTCGCGATGAGTTGGGTCGCCAGCTCAGTCGACTGGAGCGTCAGGCCAAGGCCGCCGAACAGTACGCTGAATTCAAGAAAGAAGAGCGCCTGCAGAAAGCGCAACTCAATGCGGTGCGTTGGCACAAACTGCACGAGCAGAACGAAACCCGCAAAAAGGCCATCAGCGAGTTCGAGCTGGGTGTTGAGGCAATGGTCACCGAGCGCCTGAGCTGTGACACCTCCATCGAAAAACTGCGCGGTAGCTACACCGACCTGGGCGATGCGTTTGGTGAGGTTCAGGGGCGCTACTACGGTATTGGTGCCGAAGTGGCACGTATCGAGCAGACTATTCACCACGCCGAAAGCCGTGCCCGGGAGCTGCAACAGGATCTGGAACAGACCGAGCGCAACTTTGCTGAAACCGACGAGCACCTCAGTCAGGATCGTGAGAAAGTGGTCACCTGGGAGGCGGAGCTGGAAGATATCCAGCCGCAGCTGGAAACCATTCGCCAGACCGAAGAGGTCACCGGTGCAACCTTGCAGGAAGCCGAGGAGGCCATGCACGAGTGGCAGGCTACCTGGGACGAATTCAACCAGTCTGCTGCAGCACCTCGCCAGCAGGCAGAGGTACAGCAATCCCGCATACAGCATTTGGAGCAAGTGCTGCGCCGTCTTGACGAGCGCATGGGCAAACTTCGCGACGAATCCAGCGATTTCAGTGTCAGTCCGATGCTGGAAGAGATTGAGTTGCTGAAAGAGCAGCTGCTGGAAAAAGAGACCGAGCTTGAGCAACAACAGGTTCAGGTAGACGAACTGGTCGAACAAATTGATGTCAGCCGCAGTGCCGGTAACGACAGCGTCAAAGAGCTTGACGAGGCGCGCAGCAAGCTGCAAACCATGCGCGGTCGCCACGCTTCGTTGGATGCCTTACAGCAGGCAGCGATGGCTGGCGAAGAGGGCGCCCAGCGCTGGCTGGCCAACAACGACCTGGCCGACCGCCCGCGTCTGGCGGATGATCTGCAGGTAGCAGAAGGCTGGGAAACTGCCGTCGAAACCGTGTTGGGTAGCTATCTGCAGGCAGCTTACATTGACCAGATTGACGCGGTTGCGGATCTTGCAAAAAGTTTTGATCAGGGTGAGCTGATCCTGATGGACGGCGCTGCCGCGCAAGCCAGCGATGGCGGCAAAGCCGACACCTTATTTGGCAAGGTTACCAGTGGCGAGAAAGTCGCTTCGCTGCTTTCCGGAATTTATGCCGTTGACGATCTGCCGGCAGCGCTGGCGCTGCGCGGCAAGCTTTCCGGCAGTGAGTCGGTCATTACTCGCGATGGCCTCTGGTTGGGTGCCAACTGGCTGCGAGTCAGCCGTGCAGGCGATGCCTCTGTCGGCATGCTGGCGCGCAAGCAGGAGCTGGATGAGCTGACTGCGGCAATTGCTGAGCAGGAACAGACCATTGCCGGGCTGGAAGAGCAGCGCCGTCAACACAGTGAGCAACTGGCCGATCTGGAACGTCGCCGCGAAGAGCTCAACCGTGATCGCAACGAACAGCAGCGCCAATACGGTGAGCTGCGTTCGAAACTGAGCGCCAGCGAAGTTCAGGTTGAGCAGTACACAGCCCGCCGTGAGCGCTCCGAAAGCGATCTGGCAGAAGTGCGCAATCAGCAGCAACAGGAACAAGAGCACCTTTCAGAGGCGCGTCATCTGCTGGAGCAAGCCATCGAATCGATGGAAGACGACACCAACCGCCGTGAAGAGTTGATGCGTCAGCGCGACGAACTGCGCGCCAAACTGGATCAGGCCAGACAGCAGGCCCGCCATGATCGCGATCGTCAGCACGAACTGGCAATGCGCGAGCAGTCTATTCGCACCCAGCTGCAGTCCATTCGCGAGGGCATCGGTCGACTGGAAGTACAGGCGGCCCGTTTGCAGGAGCGCCGTGAACAGTTGCTGGCAAGCTTTGAAGAGATCGATAATCCCGGCGAAGAGCTGCGTATTCAGTTGGAAGAGAAACTGGAAGAGCGCCTCAAGGTCGAGCGCGAGCTGGGTGAAGCACGTAGTAAGCTCGAAGAAGTTGAGCATGAGATGCGTGAGTACGAGCGTCGTCGCGGCGAGCTGGAGCAGCAGATTCAGGTGTTGCGCAGCAAACTGGAGCAGGAGCGATTGGCTGCTCAGGAGCTGGCGACTCGCAGCGGTACTATTCAGGAGCAGATCCTGGAGCAGGGCTTTGATATCGACGCGTTGATCGAAGGGCTTCCAGAGGGCACCGGTGAGCCGCAACTGCAGGATTCATTGCAGCGAATTGAGGCACGCATCTCCCGTCTGGGGCCGATCAACCTGGCGGCCATTGACGAGTACAAGATCGAGTCGGAACGCAAAACCTACCTGGATACCCAAAACCAGGATCTGGTGGACGCGTTGCAGGCGCTGGAAAATGCCATTCTCAAGATCGACCGGGAAACACGTACCCGCTTTAAAGAGACCTTTGATCAGGTTAACAGCGGTATTCAGGAATTGTTCCCGAAAGTGTTCGGTGGCGGTCACGCCTATCTGGAACTCACCGGCGAAGACTTGCTCGACACCGGTGTGGCTATCATGGCGCGTCCACCGGGCAAGAAAAACTCCACCATCCACCTGCTCTCCGGTGGTGAGAAGGCGCTGACGGCCATTTCGCTGGTATTCTCCATCTTCCGCCTCAACCCGGCACCGTTCTGTATGCTCGATGAGGTAGATGCACCTTTGGATGACGCCAACGTTGGCCGTTATATCCGCATGGTGAAAGAGATGTCCGAGCATGTGCAGTTCATCTATATCACACACAACAAGATTGCCATGGAGCTGGCAGACCAGCTGATGGGTGTAACCATGCACGAGCCAGGTGTATCGCGACTGGTGACCGTGGACGTCAACGAAGCAGTGGAGTTGGCGGAGGCATAAATACTGTGGTTCCCTCTATCGCTAGTGGTACAGGGAACCATGCATTACAATGTGGTCTCATAACCAGAGGGGCAGCAGTTCGGCTGTCCGGGTCTCCTTAAACAGACCCTAAAATAACAAGCAATCTTCAGCAGCAGTTGACGCAAAATCATGGAATTTGGCACACACGTAATTTTGATAGCGCTCGGCGTATTGATCATTGTCGCCATTTTATTTGACGGAGTGCGCCGCGTGCGCAGCTCCCGCCACGACCGCATTCGTATGTCCCGTCGAAAACAGCCGATTTTTGACGATGCCGACAGTGATGATTTTCCCAGTGAACTGCCCAATGGGGGTGCTCGTGTTATCGGGCGCCGTGAAGATGAGGATGTGGAAGAAGTTCACGCCGCAATTTTGCAGGCTGCCGAGAAGAAAAAACCGAAATTAAATATTCCGAGCCGCGAGGCGTTGAATTCTCAACAGCCAGCTGTAGAGCAAAGTGAAGAGCCGGAACAACAGCTGGAGCCTGAACAGGAAAATGAGGCTGTCGAGTCTGTTGCTGAGCCTCAGCAGAACAGCCTGGGTCTTGATGAGCCAGTGCCGGTGTTAATGAACACCATTGATCAGCTGGAGCCGGAATCCGAGCAGCCGGAAACACCAGTAACTTCTCCGCAGAGTCGTGACACAGCAGGGTCAGATGGCAAGATGGCCGATCCAGGTGCGGTGATTGTTATGCATCTGAGAGCCCCCCAGGACAAACCATTTTGTGGTGAGCGACTGCTGGATGGCTTGATGGCGGCCAATATGCGCTTTGGCTCAATGAAAATTTTCCATCGCCACACCGAATCAGATGGCTCCGGGCCGGTAATGTTCAGCATGGCCAACAGTGTTGAGCCGGGCACTTTTGATCTGAATACAATGGGTACTATCACCACTCCGGGCGTGAGCTTTTTTATCGCACTGGATCAGGTCAGTAACCCATCAGAGGCCTTTGGCCTGATGCTGGAGTCTATCGGCGAAGTAATGAAACGCGTTGGCGGTGAATTAAAAGACGATACTCGAAGTGCAGTAACCAAGCAGACTGTTGACCACTACTGGCAGCGGGTGCGTGAATTTGAACGCAGAGCGCTGTCTGAGAGTTACTGATGCAGCCACAGGAATTTGATTTTGGCGCTGGAGAGCAGCCGTCTGATGTGAATGCCGCCAGTGCTGAAGCTCAATCCCTGCGCGACCAGTTAAACGAGCACAACTACAGGTACTATGTGCTCGACGATCCTACCGTTCCCGATATTGAATACGACCGACTGCTACGCCGTTTGCAGGAGCTTGAGTCGCAATTTCCCGAACTGAAAACCCCGGATTCTCCAACGCAACGGGTAGGCGCTGCGCCCTTACAATCGTTTGAGAGCGTAGAGCACCTGATGCCGATGCTGTCGTTGGATAATGCATTCAGCGATGACGAGGTGCTGGAATTTAATCGCCGGGTCAGCGATCGCCTGAATTTTAAAGGTGATGTTGAGTACGCCTGTGAACCAAAGCTGGATGGCATCGCGATCAGTCTGCTGTACCGAAATGGCGTTCTTGAGCGGGGCGCAACTCGCGGGGATGGCACAACCGGTGAGGATATCTCCCAAAATGTGCGCACCATTTCTTCTATTCCGTTAAAACTCCAGGGCGATGGTCATCCGGAACTGCTGGAAGTGCGTGGCGAGATTTATATGCCTCGCGCCAGTTTTGAAGCCCTGAATGAAGCGGCCCGAAAAGCGGGTGAGAAGGTTTTTGTTAATCCGCGCAACGCTGCCTCGGGAAGCCTGCGCCAGCTGGATTCAAAAATTACAGCAAGTCGCCGCCTTGAAATGTGTGCCTATAGCGTTGGCGTTGTGGAAGGCGGTGAACTGCCGGAAACCCATATGGGAGTTTTGAAGCAGCTAAACACCTGGGGCTTTTTGATTAACCCGCTGGCGGAAGTGGTAGCCAATATTGACGGTTGTCTCGACTACTATTTACGCCTTGCTGATCAGCGTGATCAACTCAATTACGATATCGACGGCATCGTTTACAAGGTCAACGACCTCGGCTTGCAGAAGCGCCTGGGGTTTGTCGCCCGTGCGCCGCGCTGGGCTATTGCCCGAAAATTCCCGGCGCAGGAAGAGGCGACCAAATTGCTGGATGTGGAATTCCAGGTGGGGCGAACCGGAGCGGTAACCCCTGTAGCGCGTCTGGAGCCGGTTTTTGTCGGTGGTGTGACGGTGAGTAATGCGACGCTGCACAATCGTGATGAAGTCGAACGCCTTGGTTTGATGATCGGTGATACTGTAGTAATTCGACGCGCCGGGGATGTGATTCCTCAAGTGGTGAGTGTGATTCAGGAGCGTCGTTCGAGCGATGCGCGGCCAGTCGAATTTCCGGATCATTGCCCGGTTTGTGATTCTCCTGTTGAGCGCGTTCCGGGTGAAGCAGTCGCCCGCTGTAGTGGTGGTCTAATCTGCGCGGCTCAACGCAAAGAAGCCATCAAGCATTTTGCATCTCGTAAAGCGCTTGATGTGGATGGTCTTGGCGACAAACTGGTTGAACAGCTTGTTGATCGCGATATGGTGCATACGCCTGCAGATCTGTTCAGTTTGACTGTGGAGCAACTCGCCGATCTGGAGCGAATGGCCGAAAAGTCTGCCACCAAACTGGTTGAGGCGATCAAGAATAGCCGGGAAACAACACTGCCCAAATTTTTGTACGCCCTGGGTATTCGCGAAGTAGGTGAAGCCACTGCGCAAACACTCGCCATGCACTTCGGGTCGCTGGATGCTATTCGTCAGGCGGATGCGAATACTTTGCAGGAAGTGGATGATGTTGGTCCGGTAGTGGCGCACTTTATCGAAGAATTTTTTGCTGACACTCGGAATATCGAGGTAATTGACCAACTGCAGGAGACCGGTGTGCATTGGCCCGATATTACGCCTCGGGCCGAGAGTGAACTGCCTCTTGCTGGCCAGACCTGGGTGCTGACCGGCACGCTGGAGTCGATGAGTCGATCTGAAGCCAAGGAAAAGTTACAGCAATTGGGTGCTAAAGTGGCGGGCAGTGTTTCGGCCAAATCCACTTGTGTCGTTGCCGGGCCGGGTGCAGGCTCCAAGCTTACCAAGGCGCAGAACCTTGGTGTTGAGGTTATGGACGAAGCGCAATTTTTGGAATTTCTGAACGAGAAGGGGATATCATGAGCAGCGTAGATCAAGGGCAGGAGTCTGTTGTTTACGGTTGTATCAAGGATATTGCCGCCGGTGATGCCTCCCTGAGACGGCGAATAAATCGTGAGGCGATATTGGCCCTTCCGGATCAGGAAGGCTGGCCCATTCTGAGTCGGGAAATGTTTGCGGTACCGGCTCTGGAAGTAGGGGCGGGTGGTCAGCAGACCCAGGTGATGCATTTTGGCGCATCCTACCTTGGCATTGAATATGAGTGGACTCACTGGATGCAGCAGTTTGAAGAATTACTGCGTAAAATGTATTGGGTTTCAGCAACAGTGCATCTGGAAACCGAATTGTCCGGTACCCACTCGTTTATCTGGGAAGCTTCTGGCGATTACCACAGTCCCAACAGCGACGATATTCAAATTCGCTGCGAATGGACACACGAGGGCTGGTTGTCGGCGGGATAATAATCCCTCATGCCTTAATGGCGTTGTTGTTAACCCCGGTTTACCCCGGCGGCAGTTACTCTGTTAACCCGGTCATTCACTGTGACCCTGGAATAAATTAATGGCTAAACTTTTTAAAAGATCCCGCATTACCCTGATTTTGGGGATGGTGGCCGGTTTGGCTCTGGTCATTGGCGTGTTGTCTATTTTTGAAATACCGAGCGATACACTTACCGGGGTTTTGATTAGGCTGGTTGGCGGATTACTGGCGTTTGTCGTGTTGGGTTTTTTGCTGGCCAGCGCCTGGGTGGGTATAAAGCGCCTGCTTGGTCGTCGCTAAATTTCTTAATATCTTTTTAACCAGTTTTTCACACAATTTTTCATACAACTCTGGGGTGATTCTGTTTTGATAACACCTGCTGACAGTGATTCGTCGCGCCGCTTTCGGTTTTTTCTCGGAGGTGTCGGAACCGGGTCGCTGTTGGGTGGGTTGCAGGTGGTTCTTTATCCCTGGTTGGTGACCGGGGTTCTTGGCGAAAGTCCTACCCGGGTTGGTTTTGCCCAGATGATGGCGCTGCTGCCAGCACTGTTATTTATCCTGATCGGTGGGGCGGTATCGGAACGTCGTCATCCTGGCAAACTGCTACTCAGCTTGTATCTACTCTACATTCTGCCCTACGGACTACTGATGATGTTGGTGGTTCAGGGCAGTCTCAATTACGGCCTCGTGGTTCTGTTTGGATTCAGTTACGGCCTTATTACCTCGTTTGTGCAACCTGCCCGTGAATCCCTGTTGCCCCGCGTTGCCAGTGAGCAGCTACAGCAAGCGGTGGCCCGCTCCAGCCTGGTACAGTTTGCCTGCCAGAGTGTCGGTATTCTGTTTGCCGGGCGTATGGATCAATTTGGCTTAATGGCATTGCTCAGTTGTCAGTTGATATTGGCATTGGCGACGGGTTATCTGTTGCTACGCAGTTATCCGGCCAGTCAGATGTTGGAGACGAGCGCTGAACCGGGAGAACGCAGCCGCATTCGAGACGGATTGGCGCTGGTGTGGCGTGATTCCCGTCTTCGTCATTTGACCGGACTGGTAGCAGCTACCGGCTTTCTTGGGTTGGGTGTCTATCTGGTTGCAATGCCTCTTCTTGCCCGTGAGGTGTACCAGGGCAATGCCGGTTTCTATGCGTTCCTGCAGCTTACATTCACTATCGGGGTAATAATCGCCAATATACTGGTAATTAGGGGTGTTGGCGGGCATTGGGCTCCGGGGCGTTTGATGCTGATCAGTTTGCTGATACGCGGATTTCTTTTGGCAATTATTGCCACAGCATTGCCTTTGTGGGCGCTATTTCCAGCAGTGTTGCTGTGGGGTGTCCTGTCGGGCTGGTCAATGGTGTTAGGTCGAACCATGACTCACGAAATGTCGCCCCGTTCCCATCGTGGCAGGGTGGTATCGGTATATCAGTTGGCGCTATTTGGCGGAGCACCTGTTGGCGCCTGGGTATGTGGTCAGGTGGTGCACTGGATAGACTTATTGCCCGCTATTGCCCTGTTTGGTGGGTTGACGGTGATCACCGCGCTGTGGATGTTGTGGCGTAGCGAGTTGCGCAACGTTTAACTGATATTCTTCAGCTATTTTTAAACGCTACCAATGCAGCGGTTACTGCCACATTAAGAGATTCCACGCCATTGTGCATCGGAATTTTGACCTGCACATCGCTGCGTTCCATTACCGATTTTGATACACCTTCGGTCTCGTTCCCCAACACATAAATTACTGAGCCTTCGGGTTGAAACTCATTGAGGCTCTGTTTGCTGTGGGATGACAGGGTGCAAACCTGTGCGCCGGTGGATTGCATGGCATTAAGTGCTTCGCTTAGGGTGGAGCAGCGAATGATCGGGCAATTAAACAGGGTGCCGGCACTGGCCTTGATCACCAGTGGGGAAATATCTGCGCTGCCTTTTTGCGGAAGCAGCAGGCCGTCACAGCCACTGGCGGCCACAGAGCGAATGATCATGCCGAGATTCTGCGGATTGGTTATGCCATCCAGGGCAATCAAGGAGTATGGTTTATTGCCTTTTTCAGATAGAAAATCCTGAAAATGCTGGTAGTTGTTGAGCTGCAGGTCGGCAGCAACGCCCTGGTCCTGTTTGCTGTTGCGGGATATGCGCGACAGGGCCTTGCGGTCGTGGTACTGAACCTCAATCCCTTTCCTGCCGGCGAGCTTGAGAATGTCGTCCATGATTCCTCCAGCGCGATTCGACTCTGCCAGATGCAGTCGATAAACGCTGATTGCAGGATTCTGGAGAGCCTCTAATACCGGTTTACGGCCATAGATGGTAAGCAGGCTGTCAAAAAAGCGCTTGCGGGCCTGGTATTCGGGGCTATCGGACATGGTGGACATGGCTGACATTATAAGTTCTCTGCAGGGTGAATCAGGATTTGGGCGGCGATGATAACAGTTCTGCCAGTTGTGTCAGAGCCAATTTACTGGCAGCACCCTGTATTTCGGCCAGTGGCAGGGTGTGTTCACCCAGCAGGCGATAGAGTGAGTCAAACTCAGGGGACTGGCTCGCAATGGCTTTGAGGTGTTGTTCAATAGTGCCAACATCGCCTCGGGCAATCGGGCCGGTCAGGGCATCGACACTGTCTTTTTGGCAAGTATTGCTGGCTGTCTGCAACACGATTGGCTCTAACATTTCCAGTGCCTGTTTTCGTTGCATCCCTGCTTTTTCAAGCATGGATGCAGCGGTGTGCAGTAGTGTTACCAGATAATTGGAAGCTACCGCAGTAGCCGCGTGGTAAAGCGGTTTATTTTCACTACTGAGGCTAAACGTGCGGGCGCCGACTTTTTCAAACAGGGGAATCAAAATATCCTGTGCGGATTGATCTCCTTCAACGGCGCAAAAAGTGCCTTTAAAAGTACCTAATGACCTCTGTGGATCGGCAAAGCTGTGTATCGGGTGTGCACTCGCTATTTTTGCGCCAGCGTTACCCAATGGTGCCAGAATCGATGAAGGCAGCGCGCCACTGCAATGAAAAACCACATTGCCTTTAGTTACCACAGCCGCGTCGGCCAACTGTTGGGCTGCATTGGCAATCTCACTATCGGGCGTCGCAATCAGCCATATATCCGCTTTTGGCAGCTCCTGAATGGATTGAGCATACGTCCCTGAGCCAACAAACCCTATTGCCTGCTGCGCAGACTCCATATGGCGCGTGACAATACCGCCAATTTCAACCCCGCCATTATCCAACCACAGTTTGGCGAGAGTGCGCCCGAGTTTGCCACAGCCAATGAGATTTAGGCTCAATTTGGGTTTCATCATTCAGGTTTCTTAATAGTTGGAGGGGTGCCAACTAGATAGGTGATCGGGTTAGGCAGTAAACCACCTTTTTTTATTCCAATCTTCCATTCGTGATTATTGTTTTCAAGGGCATCAACCAATTTTTGAAGTTCTCTTGGAGAGTAAGTTCTGATGCATGAGACGAGGCCATCAAACATTGCAATTAATGGAAGGATGGGAATCAGGTAGGTAAACAGTAAGTTGGACCACCGGAATGGCTTGGTGAAAGGAATAACCAGCAGTGTCATGATGGGTGCAAACAGCATCATAAATATAGATAGAAAGCTTCTTTGGGTAAATTCGAAGATAGCAATACCTTGGTTTTTATTCACTGCGTCCTGAAGGATCTGTTGGCATTGCTCCGGTCGAAAATGGTGGAACGAGGTAAACAGGGTGCGGAAACCGTTTAAGTTCTCGGGCATTTGGGTGGCATCACAGCTTTCTTGATGGATGATTGCGTTATCTCCCCATCGTTCGTGAATACTTTCAAGGGCTTCTAGATTTGGGTATTTATCAGTTAGGTGCAATTTGATTGGCACTTTTCTGTGTTGGTTGAGTTGCGGCAACATACTTAACCATGGGCCACCGCCACCAGAACAAAGATCTATGATCTGGTCTGCTTTTGAATCCTGAATGGCACTGTTTAATATAGGGGTAATTGGCTGATAAAACTTGCCCACATTCAGATAGAAGCGCAGCAAGTCAGTAATGCCATAGCGAAGAACTTTTGGACACCAAGATTGATCTTCAATCTCCAGCAAGTGAACTCTATCCATATTGATTACCACTTAATTTATTAGAAGTTGTTATTGTCGTTATAAAATTTTTTGACGGTTACGTGTTTAGAAGGTCTTTATATGCCTTTACCGCCACACTGAAGCCCATCGACAGGGCGTCAACAGTCATAGCGTGACCGATAGAGACTTCCAAAAGCCCGGGAATTTGAGCGAACTTGCCAAGGTTGTCGAGGTTTAGATCATGGCCTGCGTTGACACCAAGGCCAATACTTGTGGCAAATTGTGCTGCTTCAAAATGCTGCTGGTAAATGCCATCCAGTTTGTCAGTACCCCATGCAGCAGCGTAGGGACCGGTATAGAGTTCGATGCGGTCTGCGCCGACCTGTTTGGCCAGTTCAATCTGTTCGATATCCGGATCCATAAACAAGCTGACACGAATGCCGAGTTTTTTCAGCCGGTCGATAATCGGCTTCAGTTTGTCGCCAGACTGTTTTAAATCAAAGCCGTGATCCGAAGTCAGTTGCTCGTCCGTGTCGGGAACCAGAGTGGCCTGATGGGGGAGGGTTTTTTCCACCAGTGCCATAAAGCCGGGGTAACTACCCATGTGTCCGGCGAACGGATTTCCTTCAATATTAAACTCAAGGGAAGGGTGTTTTTTCATCAATTCGGCCAGCTGATAGACATCATCCGGGCGAATGTGGCGTTGGTCTGGCCTCGGGTGAACTGTAATGCCATCAGCACCAGCATCGATACAGATTTCGGCGTGGGTGACCACACTTGGATAGTTGCCCTCGCGGGAGTTGCGAATCAGGGCGACTTTGTTCAGGTTTACGCTTAATGCAGTAGTCATTTTTTATTCCTTTACCGAAACCCGTTGAATTTGAATAATCTCTATCGGAGCGTCGGTTAGAGATTTATTGACCTGATGGGTTGGGACTTTGCCAATTTGATCGGCAATATCCATACCTTTGATTACGACTCCAAATACGGTATATCCCGGTTGCTCTTCGCTGTAGTCAAGGTGAGGGTTGTCCCTCAAGTTAATATAGAACTGGGCCTGCGCACTGTCAGGGTCATCATTGCGAGCCATAGCTACAGAGCCACGCCGATTTTTCAGTCCGTTATTTGACTCATTTACCACCGGGTCAAATTTCGGCTCCTTGCGACCGTAATCAAAGCAGTATGAACCTGTCTGGATCATGAAGCCGTCAATCACCCTGTGAAAAATCAGCCCGTCGTAATGGTAGGCCTTTGCATAGGCAAGATAGTTTTTTACTGTTTCCGGAGCGGCTTTCGGGTTTAACTCAATCACTATTTCACCCAGGTCAGTATGCAAAGTGACTTGAGGTTCATTGCTGGCGTCTTCCGCAAATACTCTTGTGGATAAGGCCACCATCAATGTCAAAATCAGTTTGACTACCCGAAAGCGCATGTGCATTAGCCCCATTCAGTATAGCGACGCTTGGGTCTCAGGCGTGGTACGACAATCGCCAGCAGTACACCCAACAGCACGGCCAGGGAGCCATACATAAACCAGGTGAATCTTTCATCACTTTTAAGTTGGTCATTGGCGGCGGTTAATCGATTCACTTCGCCTTGCAGGAGTTTATTTTCTTTGGCCAATTCCATGTTTTGCTCATGGATATTTACTGCATCAGATGAGATCTGTTTTATCTCGGTCAACTCCTGGCGAACAGTGCCATTTTCTTCGGTAAGCTGGTTCAGTTGTTGTTGAAGCTCAGTAACTTCAGCCTCTTTTACCGAGAGTGATTGGTTAAGTTCTGAAGCTTTGGTCTTCAGGTTGGCAACTTCTTTTTCAACATTGCCAATGCGCATGCGAGCAACCTGTTGTTGTACCAGGTACTGACTCGGCAGCCAGCCTTCGAGATCGTTACCAGTTGTAACGTGACTCCAGCCATCCTCATTTTCTTCAATTACATTCAGCTTGGTCCCTGCTGGTAAACCGAAATGAATAATCTTACCTCTGTTGCTTGGAGTGGTGCGCAGAGGTACACGCAGTTCGTCAGAGATATAGCGAACCTCTTGTGCAAAAGCGAATTCAGTAATGGAAAGTTGGCTGGCTACAACCAGCAGAAGGCTAACAATGGTTTTTTTCATGTGTCTCTCTATCTGCACGTTTAAACTGGTAAAACAGTGGTTCGTTATGGAAGTACTTTTTTGAACGGCTTAACAATAACGTTTTGGTAAACACCCGCTTCAATATAGGGGTCAGCATCTGCCCACCCTTGGGCTTCTTCCAGGGAGGCAAACTCTGCCACTACCAGGCTGCCGGTGAAACCAGCTTCGCCCGGATCATTGCTGTCTATGGCGGGGTGGGGGCCGGCAATAAGTAGTCGGCCTTCATTCTTTAGTGCTTCCAAACGCTCAAGGTGGGCAGGGCGTGCTGCCAGACGTTGCTGCAAGCTGTTTTCTTTGTCCTGGCTGATAATGGCGTACCACATAATTATTTCCCTGTCGTCGAGTGATCAGTAGAGGGTGAGTCAGGAGATGGCTTTTCTTCTATGTTCATGATTTTTTCCAGCGGCAAGCCAGTAAGCTGGGTAATGCCTCTGAACAGATAGAACAGGGCGCTCATCATGACAATTGTGACTGGCAATGCGATAACCGGAAATGAGAGGGCATTCATCTTGCCCAGCTGTTCATTAAATTCAGGAGTGCCGGTTTCGGCAACAATAATCCATTCTGCCAGCCCGTAGTTGAGAACTGCTGAAAGCAGCATGGCCCCGGCAAGCATGTAGCTGGCAACGTCCAGGCGGCGCTCAAAGGCCTGTTCAGCATGATGCTCTTTCAATGCCTGGTTCACACGTTCAAGGTTGATGATTTGTTCATGAAACAGAAAGGTTTTGACCAAGGGGTATTTGGTGCGCATGGAGATGAGTACCGCAAGCCCTATAAGGCCGGGAATGGCTGCTTCCTTAATGGCAATGATCTCTGCGGGTAGTTTAAGCAGCCCGACACCGCCATTGATCAGAACGCCCAACACCCCGAGAATGGAGAAGTAGTTTACTTTACCTGCCTTGAGCAGGTCGCGAAGACCAAAAATCAATGGAAAAGATAGTGCGACGACCAGCGCCCACTGTACTCCCAGCCACTCATCGCCACTCAGCTTGGTGAGGATCAGGGTGGGAATGATGATGTTGAATGCCAGGTTGGCGAGTAAGCTATGATGCTGTGATTTAGCTGGGGTTTTTACGGATGACATGAATAAGCGCAGCCACTACTAGTAAGAATATTGTCGGAGTGGCTATTGTATCCGCTTGCCCTGTATAGTCGAGTATCAATATGGGGTGTTGAGAGCTATGACAAAATTGCCTAGTCCCTAAGTATGAAATTGTTGTACATGCTGGCAAAATAGGCTGATAATGAACGAAATACAACCAATTGTTAAAAAAGGTGCGCCAATTGGTTGAAAAATAAAACAATTTGGGGATATGGATGGATCTTGCGGATTTAAACTTTCACCGCCAAAAGAAGGCTCTGGAGAGTCCGGAGCTTGGTGATCTTTTGATGATGTATCTCGAGCAGCTCGGTGTTGAGTATGTGTTCGGGATTCCCGGTGGTGCAATCGAGCCCATGTACAACGCCCTTGCCAGGAGTGAGCGCAAAGGTACGATTCGATCAATAGTGGCGAGACACGAAACTGGCGCCGCCTTTATGGCAGAGGGCTATACACGGATCAGTGGCAAACTCGGCGTCTGTTGCGCAACCACAGGACCGGGAGCGACCAATCTGATCACCGGTGTGGCTTCCGCCTACGAAAACAATGTCCCAATGCTGGTAATTACCGCCCAGACGGCTCTTTCCACGTTTGGGCGAGGTGCTTTCCAGGAGTCCTCCTGTACAGGCGTTAATACGGTCGGCTTATTTAGCCACTGCACACGCTACAATTCGCTGGTTTCCCATGTGGACCAGTTTGAGCATAAGCTCGCTGCTGCAATTATGACGGCTTTCCAGTCACCTGCGGGGCCGGTACATCTCAGTGTTCCTCTCGATGTGATGCGCTCCATAAGCCCGGTGAAATCCCCCAGTTTTGACATGAGTCGCCTGTTGGCACGGCCTTCATATATAGATGATGAGGCTGTTAATGAACTTTACGAACAGCTGATCAAGGCACAAAAGCCAATATTTCTTATTGGCGAAGAGGCGGGTGAAGCTATCGGAAGTGTTTTGACTCTGGCAATGAAGTTGAATGCCCAGATTTTGACAACTCCTCACGGAAAGGGGCTTGTCAGCCCATACCATCCGCTCTTCAGGGGGGTTGTTGGTTTTGCTGGGCATTACAGTGCAAGGCAGGTGTTGCAGGATCCCGAGGTTGATCTGGTGGTGGCACTTGGTACCAGTCTCAGCGAATGGGCCTCAGGTGGTTGGGATACGGTGTCTCTGTTGAATAATCGCCTGGTTCATGTTGAATCGGTTGAGAGTAATTTGACTCATTCCCCCATGGCGAAGCTGCATGTGCGTGGGCGCTTATCAACAGTGTTTGATCGCATATTAACCAATCTGGAGAAGTCTGCTCGCATTTCCTTGATTGAAGGGAGTTGCAGTGAGGGTGTTGAAACTCCTGTTGAGTCTCCCGAGCTGAAGCGTCATTTTACAGTTCTGGAGCCGGATAAAATCACTTCTAACGCGACCCCAATAAAGCCTCAACGCTTGATGGAGGAATTGCCAAAGTTGTTTCCGCCCCATACACGTTATTTAGCCGATACAGGGGCCAGTTTTGCCTGGGCTACACACTATCTGCACCCGTTTGACCGTCGTATCGCGGGTAAACGTGATGCCAAGGGAGGCTTGTTTAGGGCCTGCCTGGAGTTTGCTTCCATGGGATGGGCTATTGGCAGTGCTGTCGGTGTGGCGTTGGCTGAGCCTGGTACCCCGGTGGTTTGCTTGACCGGGGATGGCAGTATGTTGATGAGTGGCCAGGAAATTACGGTGGCGATTCAGGAGCAGCTGCCCGTTATATATATTATTTTGAACGATTCGGGATACGGCATGGTCCGCCATGGCCAGCGACTGACAGGAGCTGAGCAAATTGGTGTGGATTTGCCGGTAGTGGACTTTGCTGCCATGGCCAAAGCTATGGGTGTCGAAAGTTATGTGATTGAATCGCCAGAAGAATTGATGAAAATTGACGGCCGAGCACTGGGGCGGCGTTCTGGACCTACGCTTTTGGATGTAAGAATAGATCCAGCCGAGGTACCACCTATTGGTATGCGTACAGACGCCTTAAAAAGTGATGCCAACTAATAATTAAAAGTGGGGATAAACGATGGCCCGGATAGAAGCCACCGGTAGTTATTTACCTGAGAAAGTTGTAAGTAATGATGCTTTCGACAAGGATTCCGCGATATTTGAATCTATCGCGGAATTTTTGGATGGATACGAACAAAGACGACATGCTGCTCCAGGAGAAAGCGGTTTATCCATGGCTGTCGCCGCTGCAAAAAATGCTTTTGAGAGCAGTCAGTACACCCCGGACGATATAGACGGAATTATCGGCGTTGTGGTCCCGAACGAATATCTTTATGGTGAAGATCTCAACCTGCTTCAGCATGAAATTGGTGCTGTTAATGCGTCTGTTCTGCCAATCAATACAACATGCTCAACATTCCTGTCAGCGCTCAATCTCGCGGACTCGCTTATAGCATCAGGGAAGAAATCGCGGATATTGATAGTTGTTGCTGTGAACTGGGTAAATAATATCCTAGATGTATCAAAACCTAACTATGGCTTTGCCGGCGATGGTGCTGCTGCTGTAATTGTTGATGATAAATCACAATCCTTGATTGATGTTTGTGAAGTCAATAATTCCATTCCGCCTGTCTTTACTTCCATGGTAATGAAAAATCCCGTACTTTCTGGCCAGAAAGAGTATTTCCAGATAAGTGAGCCAGAGGGAGTTTCAACTGCAAAAGATTTGATCCTTGGCCCAATAAAAGTTGGCAAAAAACTGCTGGCACGAAACCCGGATATCAGGATTGATAAAGTTTTCATGCATCAATCTGGTGAAAAAATGATGTCCATGTGGATGGATAAATTGGGGCTGCCAATGTCAATCGTGCGGCATACATTACCTCTGTATGCCAATATGACAATGGCAAATATACCAGTCTCATTAGACTACTGGGTGAAAAGGCGCGAGTTGAAGCGAGGGGAAACCGTGTTGTTTTTCTCCCCTGCTGCGGGTGGTCACTATATTTCCATGTTGTGGAAATACTAACGTAATTAACTGATTTAATAACAAATATTTGAAATCTGAATGGGGGTTGGTATGAGATGCCTGTCATTGAGTAGCCTGCTTTTGATAACAAGTTTTAATGCATTTGCAGATGAGGAAGAGGATTTACTCTCGGTTTTTGGTGATGAAGAGCTGGTGAGTATTGCCACGGGTTATAAAAAGCCTATTTCTAAAGCACCAGCGGTAGCATCGGTAATTACATCTGATGACATTAAAAAGTTGGGGGCGACAGATTTGGATCAGGTGTTGGAGACGGTGCCTGGCTTGCATGTCGCTATCAATCCTATAAGTTATGGTCCAATTTATACTTTTCGTGGAATTTACTCGGATTTTAATCCCCAGGTGTTGATGTTGGTGAATGGTGTGCCTATTACCAATATTTACCTTGGTAATCGAAGCTTGGTATGGGGCGGCATGCCAGTTGAAGCAATTTCCCGTATTGAGATTATTCGAGGCCCAGGGTCGGCCGTGTACGGTGCTGATGCATTCGCGGGCGTAATCAATGTCATTACTAAAGATGGTAAAGAGATGAATGGCCTTAACTCAGGTGTTCGCTATGGTAGCTTTAACACCGTGCAGGGTTGGGCCCAGTATGGTGGGGAGACTGATAACTTCACATATGGCTTTTCCCTGGAGTACGAGGATACGGATGGTCAGGACGAAATCATAGCAAGTGATCTGCAGAGCTTTTTTGACTCACTGACCGGTACTTCTACAAGTTATGCGCCGGGAGGTGTAAATACTGGCCGCGAATCCTACGAGCTACGGGCGGATGTAGCGTCCGGCTTCTGGCGCATTCAGTCAGGACTTCAGCATAGGGAGATTCAAAGTGGTGCAGGAGCAGCACAGATTCTAGACCCCAATAATATCTCGCAGAGTGATCGGTTTAATACGTCGGTATCCTATATCAATGACCAGCTGGCGGAAGGTGCACTGACATTTTCTGTTGTTGGCAGCTATCTTTCTACCACCCAGGAGATGAAAGAGGATCTGGTTTTATTCCCACCCGGGAGTACAGGGCCAAATTTTGACCCCATTACAAATGTGCCACTATTTGTAGATGGTAGCGGCAATATCATGACATACCCGGATGGTATGATCGGAAATCCCGAAGTGTATGAAAAACACTATCGACTTGATGTTTCAGCTTTATATAGCGGTGTACCAGGTAATGAAATTCGAACCGGTTTTGGATACTATCGTGGTGACCAATATCGTGTTAAAGACGAGAGGAATTTTGGAATAAATCCACAAACCGGTCTTCCAATTCTTCCGGGAGATCCTCTGATTGATGTCTCTGATACTCCTTACAGCTTTATTACAGAAGGCGATCGTACAAATTATTATGGCTTTATTCAGGACGCCTGGCAGATGTTCAACGATTGGGAGCTGACAGCCGGTATTCGTGTGGATGACTACTCCGATTTTGGTACGACGATTAACCCGCGTATGGCAGTGGTCTGGTCCACAAGCCAGACACTGACCAGCAAGCTTCTTTTCGGTAAAGCATTTCGAGCACCATCCTTTGCTGAAATGCGTAACCAGAATAACCCGGCAGTTCTAGGGAATCCTGACTTGGAGCCCGAGGAAATTAAAAGTTACGAGATGGCTTTTGACTATAGGCCAGCCCATAACTTGAATCTGAAATTGAACCTGTTTTATTACGAATGGAGTGACATTATCTCTTTTGTTGCCGACACGACCGGGACAACTCGCACCGCCCAGAATGCTGGAGAGCAAACGGGCCATGGTTTTGAGTTGGAAGGGGTCTGGAAAGCCTCAGAAGTGCTCTCTTTCTCAGGTAACTATGCAAGTGTTGATAGTACCGATAAGCAAAGTGATTCAGATTCTGCGAATTCTCCTGGAAGCCAGCTCTATTTGCGCGCCGATATGCAGCTTTCGGAAAACTGGAGTTTTAACCTGCAATCTAATTGGGTGAGGGATCGTAATCGAATGGTTTTCGATATGCGCCCTGAAGTCGATGATTACATCACTCTTGACTCTTCTTTACGATTTAAGACAAATGATAACAAATGGCAGGTTGCCCTGATTTCCAAAAATTTGCTGGATGAAGAGATATATGAGCCATCTCCTGCCGGGGTGCCGGTTCCGTCTATCCCGGGTGACTTGCCTATGGCGGGTAGATCAGTTATGGCTGAAATTCGCATGCGACTGCAATAAGTCGGGTTTGAAAGTATCTATTGTGGTGCAGGCGAAAAATGGAATTGAATGAATGAATAAGATCAATTCGAAAGAGAATAGGTCTTGGTTCAAGGGACTTTGTTGGGCGCTTTTTGTTTTTTCTTGTCCTTCCTGGGGTAGTGAAAAAGCACCGAGTTTGGCTGTCTTGTATCCGGAATATAGCAAGCAGTCCTATAAACTTATCTTTAATACTATAGTTGAGGGCATTGAAAGAGGGTTCAAAAAGGCCTCGGATGGCAAAGACGCAATAGTCCTTCGATTTGAACTGGATGAGATGGTGAGTAGTGAACAGCTCCATGACAGGCTTCAAAAAGAGCGAGTTGACGTTACCGTAGCCTTGGGCAATAAAGGCTTGAACGTGGTTGAGGGAATGCCTCCGTTAAGTCCGGTATTGTTCGGGGCGGTAAACTCATTGGATGAGAACAAGGCTTGCGGCATTACAATGGTCCCTCCAGCAGGCCTTGTGTTAAAGACGCTCCGCTCAATGACCTCAAAGGTTAATGATGTTCACATAGTTTACGATCAGGAAAAACAGGCTGATATATTTTCTGAAGCGAAGAGTGTCGGTGCTTTGTATGATCTGGAGGTCCACGGCTATCCCGTGGACAACTTGGGTGAAGCCATCAGGGCTTACCAATCCATTATTGATAGCGATAACCCTGAGACGCAATCTATCTGGTTAATTTCCAATAAATCGGTAATTGATCAGGATATCTTAACCGATGTTCTCAAAAAGGCCTGGGCCAAAAATGTGGTGGTTTTCTCGTCAGTTGCTACCCATGTCCAGAGGGGAGCCTTATTTGCACTCTATCCGGACTATGCCGGTATGGGCGAAAGGTTGGGAGAAATGGCATATTTGGCTATGAATTCAAGTGAAGGTTGCAAGGTGGAGCCGGTAGTTAACGTTCATATTGCAATTAATTGGCGAACCAGTGATCACTTGGGGTTGAATCCCAGTAAGGAAATCAGGGATAAGATCCTAATGGAATTTCCGGCAAACTGATGAAAAAAACAATCTTCTCTATTTGGAATCAATGGGACTTCCGTCGTCAGCTAACAACGGTATTTGCCGTTGGTGTGATTTTTTTGGCGGTAGCGACTACAACGGCTATTACCCGGATTTCTTCAGGTATTGTTCGGGAGCAAATGATTGAGCATGGCAGGCAAAATACTGCCATTTTTGCCAATGCAGGCGCATACCCGGTTCTGAGTGGTGATCCTATTACGGCTCAAAAGGCATCAGATCATGTGTTGGGTTTTGATGATGCTGTTGCCACAGGCATCTATTTTCAGGACGGCACAGTCCGACTGGAGAGTGGTGATATCGATTTAATACGCCGGATTGAAAATTTGCCAATCCATAGTGGTTCATCAGCAGAAATTGTTTATGAGACTGATCTCTACTGGCAGTTTGCCGCACCTCTAATCTCTAAAGGAGATGATACTGATTCCCCCTTTGATACAGAAGGAGATGACACCGGACCCGAGCGGTTGGGCTGGGTTCTGGTGGTGGTCAGTAAGGCAAGCCTGCATCAAATGGAGGCAGCCATCTTAAGAGGCAATGTCATTGTCTCAATCGGCATATCGATGATGCTGTTGTTTTTGCTGCTGTTGTTATCCAACAGGGTTTCAAGGCCTCTAAGTCAGCTATCAGAGATAATGCATCGTGCCGAGCAGGGAGAGAAAAAGCTACGGGCAGATATTTCGGGGCCATGTGATATTACCAATATGCAGCATGCTTTTAATACCATGATGATGGTGTTGGAACGTCGCGAGTTGGAATTGTTGCAGGCAAAAGACGCTGCCCTTGAATCTGCACGAATAAAAGGAGAATTTGCAGCAAACGTCAGTCATGAATTGAGAACCCCCATGAATGCTGTGCTGGGGATGCTCGATCTGTTAATGACAATGGGGCTGAGCCAGAAACAGAAAGAGTATGTTGAAACAGCCAAGTCATCAGGAGAAGTGTTGCTTGAGCTGATTGACGGAGTTCTGAACTTCTCGAAAGTTGAATCTGGTGCCATGGTTCTCAACTCGGAAGATACCTATATAGAAGACCTTCTGGATGAAGTGGTCAGCCTGATGTCAGGTAGCGCTCAAAAGACCAAGGTGGATCTTGGGTATATTTGTGCTGACGATGTACCGCAATTGATCAGTATTGATTCTGCCAGGGTGCGGCAGGTATTGATTAATCTGGTGGGTAATGCAATCAAATTCACTTCCCAGGGCGAAGTGGCTATTCGTCTGATGGTCGAATCGCCTGATGAAGGTTCCGTTGTTTTACGCTTTTCTGTGACAGATACAGGAATAGGAATTTCGCCCGAAGCCCAACAGAAAATATTTGAACCCTTCACACAGGCGGACTCGTCGACTACTCGCCAGTATGGTGGTACAGGTTTGGGGCTTGCTATCAGTCGACGAATAGTCAGCATGCTCGGCGGTGACATCGGAGTAAGCAGCACCCTCGGAAAGGGCAGTACGTTCTGGTTTACGATCCCATTGAAGGAAAGTGAAATTGTATCGAAGACTATTTCACGCAGGGTCACACCATCAGAAGTGGTAGCAATGAAGCTGCTCTGTGTTGGCAGCAGCGAAATTGTTAGGGATTACCTCTCCTCGCACTTGCTGCGATGGGGAGTTGAAAGTGAATTTCTTGATAACTCTCTCCTGGCGATGAAACTATTGAGGGAGAGAGCTAAATCTGATGATGCTTTTGACCTGGTTGTTCTGGATGAGCATGTTGAGGGTCTGAAGGCAGTTGATGCGGTTAAATTGATTGCTCAGGAACCGGACTTGGCCGGGATTAATGTTTTGGTGTTGATGAGCCCCTGGAGCGAGTATCAGTCTCTGTATCCTGAGCATGTTGTTCGCCTAACCAAGCCATTGCGGAATGGCTCATTATTTGAAATTTTACAATCCATAGCCGGTGTTAGTGTCAGCGCAAATACTGATATAGCCCCAAGCCGCCCGCTCAATTCGTTTAGTAAACGTATTCTGGTTGCAGATGATAACAGGGCCAATCAACAGGTCGCTATTGGTATGTTGGAGCGCCTTGGTTGTGAAGTTGTCATCGCCGAAAATGGTGAAGAAGCCTTCAACCATGTGTTGAGAGGTGCTTTCGATCTGGTTCTGATGGATTGCCAGATGCCGGTTATGGATGGCTACGAAGCAACTACGCGAATCAGAAAGTTTGAGGGTGAAGATCACCTGCTGCCTATCATCGCCATGACAGCTAATGCTTCAGAAGAAGAGGAGCAGCGTTGCCTTCAGGCTGGAATGAATGGATTCCTACCCAAGCCACTACGCCTTGAAAGCCTTAAAAAGAATCTTGCTAAATGGTTTGCATCTGAAGAACAGGTTACTGATCAGCAAGCTGTTCATGAAGTAGCAAACACTTATGAAGTAATCAATACAACAACATTTGATCAACGTATATTGGAAGAGTTGCGAAGCAGTGTCGGTGAAGTCGTTGACTCAATGATTGAGGCGTTTCTTGAGGATACACCGGTTTATCTTCAGTCTGTTAAATACGCTGCTGCTGAGCAGGATGCCAAACAACTCAGAGAGTTGGCGCACCTGATCAAGGGTAGTGCTTCGAATTTTGGTGCGATAGAAGTTGTCCGAATCAGCAAGGAACTGGAAGATTGTGGAAGCCGTGGCGAAGTAGAAGGTGTCGGGGCAATTGTCAGCAACTTAATGAAGGCTTTCGACCGGTTAAGAAAAGATCTTGAAGGTGAATTGACACAAGTAGTGCAAGGAGCGATGGGCAAACAGACCGGCGCTACATACACGATTTTGATCGCGGACGACGACCGCACCATGAGGATGGCATTGCGCAATGCGTTGGAAAGCGATGAATACCTGATCGAAGAAGTTCAAAATGGTGTCCATGCTGTTGCCATCTGTCAGCGCAAGATACCTGATCTGATTTTAATGGATGCCATGATGCCAGAGGTTGATGGCTTTACTGCCTGTCAACAAATCAGGGATTTGCCTAACGGCTCCGAAGTGCCAATTTTGATGATCACAGCTCTTGATGACGAAGACTCAATCAACCGTGCATTTAAGGCGGGAGCAAGTGATTATATTCCCAAGCCGGTCCACTTTTCTGTAATGCAACAAAGAGTTGCCCGCATGTTGCAGGCAAGTCGAAACGAAAAACATGTGAAGAAGCTTGCTTATCAGGATCCGTTAACAGGCTTGCCTAACCGTGCCAACCTGTTGCAGCAGATGCGGGTGATCATCAGTCGTGCTGCTTTAAATGATGAAATGGTTGCAGTGCTCTTCCTTGATCTGGATCGTTTCAAGGTTGTGAACGACTCTTTGGGGCATGATACGGGCGACCTGCTGTTAAAAGCTGTAGCTGAGCGTATCAGGCGCTGTCTGCGTGAAAACGATATTGTGGCTCGCCTTGGTGGTGATGAATTTACTATCGTGCTGGAGGGGCTGAGTAGCCCGGCCCTTGCTGCTAAAGTGGCAGAAAAAATTCGGGACAGTATCAGCAAACCTTTTGTGTTTTTACAGCAAAAGATGTTTGTTACTACCAGTGTCGGTATTTCTGTTTATCCCCATGATGGAACCGATGTCGGAACACTTCTCAAGCATGCTGACTCGGCAATGTTTACTGCCAAGGAAAAAGGTAATCGAATCCAGTTCTACGAACACGGAATGGAAGACCAGATATACAGCGTATTGGAATTGGAGCGTGAGCTCAGGGTTGCCCTGGAAGAAAATCAGCTCCGACTGTTCTATCAGCCACAGGTTAACCCTAAAACCGGTGAAGTGGTCTCTGCAGAAGCATTGATTAGATGGCAGCATCCGGAACGAGGTCTGTTGTATCCAGGTAAATTTATTCCGATGGCAGAAGAGTCCGGTTTAATTAATGATCTGGGGAATTGGGTGCTGCGGGAAGCATGCCGTCAACTCAGTGAATGGGTGAAGCTGGGTTATCGATTCAGGTTAGCTGTGAATTTCTCAGGACGTGAGTTGCAAGCGGAAGGTTTGGTACACAGGCTGAATAACCTGATTCGGGAATATAATATTCCACCGGAATTATTAGAGATCGAAATCACTGAGAGTATGCTGCTGGAGCACCATGATCGAATCATTGAGGATCTGGGGCGCATCAAAGAAATGGGTGTTACTCTTGCTATTGATGATTTTGGGAGTGGATACTCATCCCTGAATTACCTGAAGCACTTGCCTGTAGATGTTCTCAAACTGGATCAAATATTTGTTCACGATCTGGACGGCGATGAGGACAGCCAGGCGATTGTTGCCGGTATAGTTGGCCTTGCTAAAAATCTTGGTTTGCAAACGGTGGCAGAAGGCGTAGAAACAGAGATGCAGCGCACCATTTTGACAGAGCTCGGGTGCGATATGCTTCAGGGATTCCTGTTTAGCCAGGCGATTCCCCCTGATGAATTTGAAGAGAGCTTCCTAAAAATCATGGAAGGGGCTGAACAGATAGATTCCTAGATCAGTTTTATCGGGGGTTAGGAGGTTGATTAATCTTCGGTATTACTGAATAGTCTCTATCAATATAGGCGTTCATTCAGGCATTTAAATGACTCAGATTTTGACCATTCACCCGGATAACCCCCAACAGCGTTTGATTCGTCAGGCAGTTGAGGTTGTCCACAAAGGCGGGGTAATCGCTTACCCAACCGATTCTGCTTATGCACTTGGCTGCCACATTGGTGACAAGTCGGCTCTTGATCGCATTCGCACTATTCGACAATTGGAAAAAAAGCATAATTTCACATTGATGTGTCGCGACCTTTCCGAGCTGGCTACTTATGCCAGGGTGGATAATGTGGTCTATCGAATGTTGAAGAGTCACACACCAGGTCCTTATACCTTTGTATTGGAAGGGACGTCTGAAGTGCCTCGCAGGCTGATGCACCCGAAAAGGAAGACGATTGGGCTGCGCGTCCCTGATAACCCAATAACTTTGGCCCTGCTGGAAGAGTTGGGTGAGCCGATGATGTCTGTCACCCTGCACATGCCAGGCGACGAGTACCCGTTAACCGACCCTTATGATATTCGCGACTCCCTACAGTCCAGAATTGATCTTGTGATAGACGGTGGCTATTGCGGTCTTGAGCCTACATCGGTGCTGGATCTGACCGGGGAGTTGCCTGAAATCCTCAGGGTTGGCATGGGTGATGTCAGCGACTTTGAAGCGTGACCACGCGCCTCTATACAGTGGGCGATGTCGATAGGCACATACCCCCAATGCCAGTATAATCATCCGTTTATAGAACAGGCCGACGGGGTTAGTAGTGACAGATATATCCGCAGAGCAGACCGAAGAGATTGCGGTTGCCGAGCCAGAACAGGCCGAAGAGTCTACGCCTGAACGCCCCAGCCAAGGGGAAATGCCGTTTGCTATGGTGCACGGCAAGGCCATTACTGAGCTCCCTAAAGACCTGTACATTCCCCCTGAAGCACTGGAAGTGTTTCTTGAGGCCTTTGAGGGACCGCTTGACCTGCTGTTATACCTCATCAAGCGCCAGAACCTCGACATCCTTGAGATTAACGTTGCGGAAATTACTCGACAGTACATGAACTACGTCGAGATGATGGAGGCCATGCAGTTTGAGCTAGCTGCTGAATACCTGCTGATGGCGGCGATGTTGGCAGAGATCAAATCGCGCATGTTACTGCCCCGTCAGGAAGAGATTGAAGATGAGGAAGACCCGCGCGCTGAGTTGATTCGACGCTTGCAGGAGTACGAACGCTTCAAACGCGCTGCGGAAGAGGTGGACGAGTTGCCTCGCGTAGGTCGCGATATATTTGTGGCCAGTGCCAAAGAGCCGGATCGTAATCATCAACGTCCCCACCCGGAAGTGAGCATGAAGGAACTGCTGTTGGCGCTTTCTGATGTGCTGCGGCGTGCGGAAATGTTTGAAAGCCACCAGGTTCAGCGTGAAAAGCTTTCCACGCGCGAGCGAATGACCCAGGTTCTGGAGAAGCTTAAAGGACGTCAGTTTGTACCTTTTGTTAGCTTGTTTACTGCCACAGAGGGCAAGCTGGGTGTGGTGACCACCTTCCTGGCCGTGATGGAATTGATTAAAGAGTCCCTGGTGGAAATCGTTCAGACAGAAATATTTGGCCCGATACACGTCAAGGCGCGTGACGGCTCAGAAGCGGAAACAATATGACAGACCTGAATCAACTTAAACAAATTGTCGAGGGTGCCTTGTTGGCAGCTGGTCGGCCACTGGATATACAGCACATAGAGGCGCTATTTGAAGAGGATCAGTGCCCTGAAAAAGATGACATTCGTCAGGCACTGGAAGAAGTTGCTGTTGATTGCGCAGGACGTGGTTTTGAATTGAAAAAGGTAGGCAGTGGCTACCGTTTTCAGGTACGCCAGGAGCTTTCCCAATGGATTAATCGTCTTTGGGAAGAGAAGCCCCAGAGGTATTCGCGGGCAGTACTGGAGACCCTGTCATTGATCGCCTATCGCCAGCCTATTACCCGTGGTGATATCGAAGAGATTCGTGGTGTATCCGTCAGTTCGCAAATTATCAAAACGCTGCTTGAGCGGGAGTGGGTTCGTGTAGTTGGTCATCGCGATGTACCGGGGCGCCCATCTCTTTACGCAACGACCCGTCAATTTTTGGATTATTTCAACCTTTCAAGCCTTGATGAATTGCCGCCCCTGGGTGAGCTGCGTGATATCGATGAGATTGATCCGGAGATGGAGCTGGATATAGGTGATGATTCTGCAGAGGCCACTGAGATCACAGATCAACAGCAATCGGTTGATGAAGATGAAGAGGTTGTGGTTGAAGAAGGTTCGGCGGACACCGGGGTTGATGAAGGTGATGTAAGTGAAGAGCAGGCTTCCCTGCTGGTAGAAGCTGACGAAGAAGATATGGAAGCTGAATTCCCGGAAGAAACTCCACAAGTGGAGAGCCGCGAATCTCAGGATGAATCTGAAGACTGGACGGAGCCGCGCTGATGTCTGAAAAATTACAGAAAGTATTGGCTGCTGCCGGACTCGGTTCCCGCCGTGGTATGGAGCAGTGGATTACCGATGGTCGTATCAAAGTAAATGGCCAGGTGGCAAAGCTTGGGGATCGGGTTGGTCCGGAGGACAGTATCCAGGTAGATGGCCGGCCGCTGAATCGCCCGGCGCAGCGTACCCGCACCAGGGTGCTTTTGTACAACAAGCCAACTGGTGAAATTTGTACCCGCTCTGATCCTCAGGGCAGACCGACAGTATTTGAACGTTTGCCGGTGCTAAAAGGCGAACGCTGGGTATCGGTGGGGCGTCTGGATATTAATACCAGTGGAATGTTGCTGTTTACCAATGATGGTGAATTGGCCAACAAGCTGATGCACCCCAGCTCCAATATTGACCGTGAATATCTGGTTCGTGTTCATGGTGAGGTCGACGAAGCCATGCTGAAACGCCTTAAAGAAGGTGTTTTGCTGGAAGACGGCATGGCGAAGTTTACTGACATTGTGCCTGGCGAGGAGAGTGGTACAAACCGTTGGTTTACTGTTGCCTTGATGGAAGGGCGCAACCGTGAAGTGCGTCGTCTTTGGGAGTCCCAGGGCGTGGAGGTCAACCGACTGAAGCGGGTTAGATTCGGGCCGATTTTCTTCCCGTCTTTTCTGCGTGAGGGGCAGTGGATCGACCTGGAACCGAGAGACATCAAGGTGCTTTGCCAGCAGGCTGGCATTAAACCGGTCAACCTCGGTAATCCAACCAAAGAAGAGCGTGTTGAGCGGGAGCGTAAGGAGAGCCGACTGCGTTCTCGCGGGCGTTCCTGATTTTTCAAATAGCGTGTTCAGGCAGTAAAAACCTTGTTGCCTGAACACCGCTTCAAAACAATATTTCTACCTGCTTTGCATTTTCTATTTATTTAGCTTTGTGCTGGCAACATTCCTGATAATCCTTGGAATCTATCGGTAATACAGTGTTTGCCGGTGGTGTAATTGTCCTCTAAAATTACTAAAAAATATAAAGAGGGTAGTTTAAGTGCAAAAATTCAAGGTCATTCCTCGTCGATTGCTGTCTCTGTCGATTGCCTCGGTTATATCGGCTTCAGCGTTTCCAGTTCTTGCAGAAGGCACTGAGCTGGAGGAAATTATCACCGTTGCCCAGAAACGCCCTCAAAGTCTAAGGGATGTACCTATCTCAGTAAGTAACGTATCGGGTGAGAAACTCGATAATGCACAGATTAATGATCTTGAAACCCTGACTACCTACATTCCCAATTTCAGCATGAACCAAACCGGTATTGGTTCGACATTGACCGTTCGCGGAATCAGTTCCGGTATTAACCCGGGTTTTGAACAGTCGGTGGGGCAATATGTTGATGGTATTTATTACGGCCGTGCTCAATTAAGCCGCATTCCATTCCTCGACTTGTCGCAAATTGAAGTGTTGCGCGGACCACAGGGAACACTGTTTGGTAAAAACAGTATTGCCGGCGCGGTCAGTTTGAATACCGCACGTCCGACCAGTGAATTTGAAGGCAGTATTACCGCATTATATGAGCCGGGAGATGATGAACAGGATCTCCGCCTGGTGCTTTCCGGACCGTTGTCAGACAGCGTTCGTGGTCGCTTGGCAGTGCTGGATCGTTCCATGGAAGGTTACGTTGAAAATACCACTTTGGGACGCGATGAAAAACAAGAAGACGAACGCGTCATTCGTGGATCTATCGAGTGGGATATCAGTGAGAATTGGTTGTTGTTCGCAAAAGCCGAGCGCACTGAATTTGATGTTGATGGTCGCAATATCGAAATGTTTAACAGTGTTGCACTGCCCGGTGGTCCTGACTACCTGACTGTTTTGAATACAATTCAGGGAGTACTTGGGCGTGATCCGGTGGATGGCAATCTGGATAGGGTTCGTGATTCCAATGGCGATAACAGCCGGGATACCGTTGATAATTTAACGGTAGAGCTTAAATATCAACTTGGCGAGCATACGCTTAGCTGGATTTCTGGTTTGGTTGAGTATGATCATACCGAGTTGTGTGACTGTGACTTTACCGGCGCGAAAATTTTTATTGCCGATGGCTCGGAAGATTTTGAACAGGTCAGCCATGAGTTACGCCTGACCTCTCCTGTGGGAGGGGTATTTGATTATGTGGGCGGGCTATTTTACCAGAGTAGCGAATTGGATTTTATGGATCGCTTGCTGGTACCAACAGACAGTATTCTGGTTGCTACACCGGCATCTGCTCTGGTGGGCTTATCTTCAGAGCGCATATTTACCCAGGACTCTGATCTTTGGGCGGCGTACTTCCAGGGAACCTGGCATATCAATGATGATTGGCGCCTTACTCTGGGGGGGCGTTTTACCAGTGAGCAGAAAGATGCATCCCGTCGTCAGTCGCACTTTGATGCATCAGGCAATGAGCAGGGGGCATCTAACCCTTTCTTGAACGCAGTTATCAGTGTGGTAAACATCGAGGCATACGACACTATTCGTGATTCACGTGATGAAAATGCCTTTACGCCGCTAGTGACAATGCAGTGGGATGTCACTGATGATGCGATGCTGTATAGCACCTGGACCAAAGGCTTTAAATCCGGTGGCTTTGATGTACGCTCCAATGCCCATCCGGACCCGGCTTATGTAGCACTGGGAACTTCACCGTCTCTAGTGGGTACTTTTGAGTTTGATGAAGAAGAAGCTACTAATCTCGAGTTGGGTGGAAAGTTTTTGCTTCTCGATGGCTCAGCTGAACTGAATGTTGCTGCCTTTTTTACCGATTACAAAGACCTGCAAGTCTCGCAGTTTGATGGCATTCTCGGGTTTAACGTCACTAACGCAGCGGAGGCCAGCATCAAAGGCTTTGAAGTCGAGAGTCGCTGGCAGGCTACCAATCAGCTCTCCTTTGCCGGATCGCTTTCCTATCTCGATTTTGAGTACGATAAATTCCCAAACAGTCAGTGCTACTTCGGACAACCGGATCTGGATGGTGACCGACTTTGTGATGTAAGTGGCGAGCGAAAAGAATACACGCCTGAGTGGCGCTGGACACTGGTAGCTGACCACCGCATGCCAATAGGCGAGCAATATGGACTGCACAGCTCGCTGGATCTTCTCTACGTGGATGACTATCTGTGGAACCCGACTCTGGATCCGCGCACTGAGCAAGACAGTTACACCGAGGTAAATGCCCGTATCAGTCTGGCGCCCAATGATGGAAAATGGGAGTTGGCGCTGGTAGGTAAAAACCTCACCAATCAGGATGTGGTCAACTACGGTGGAGATGCACCGTTGGCATCACTGCTGACCAGTGGGTTTGGTAACGCCTATTATGCCTTTATTAACCGCGATCGTAGCGTGGCTATTCAGGCAAAATACAATTTTTAAATCCTGGTTTAATCAAATTATAAGATTGTATTTATGACAAAAAATAAGGCTCCATTTGGGGCCTTATTTTTTTACCTGGGCATCAAAACTTTCCCCGGAAATTCCCTTGCTGTCCGGCCCCATCAGGTAGAGATAAGTCGGCATGATGTCGGCAGGGGTGGGAAGGGTGGCTGGATCTTCTGCGGGATAGGCGGCTGCGCGCATCGCAGTGCGTGTTGCTCCCGGATTGATGCAGTTCACGCGAATACGACTGGTGCCTTCCAGTTCATCGGCCAACACCTGTGCAAAGCCTTCAGTAGCAAATTTGGATACAGAATAAGCGCCCCAATAGGCGCGCCCTTTTCGGCCAACACCGGAACTGGTAAAAACGATAGAAGCATCTTTGGATTGTTCCAGTAGCGGCAAGAGGGCTTTGGTAATCAGGAATTGTGCGGTGACATTTACCTGCATCACTTTATTCCAGCTGTTGAGCGTAAAATTGGCAATTGGCGTACGCTGTCCCAATTGCCCGGCGTTGTGCAGCAATCCATCCAGATGACCAAATTCAGCGTTCAAAGCGTCCGCCATTTCGATGTATTGATCCTCATTTGCCCCTTCCAGATCTATTGGGTAGATGGCGGGTTGCTTGCCGCCAGCGGCGACAATTTCGTCGTAAACCTGCTCCAGCTTGGGAACAGTTCGACCAATCAAAACCACTTCTGCGCCGTGAGCAGCAAAGGTTAATGCTGCCTGTCGACCAATGCCGGCTCCGGCACCAGTTACTGCAATAATACGGTTTTCCAGGCAGTTGGCCGGTGCCTGATAATCTCTTGGGTTCATAGCATGTTTTCCAGAATTTTTTTCAAATCGCGGGAGTCGTGGGCGATAAAATCGGCCTGCCAGTCTTCAGCGCGTTCATCGGCGTGCAGATAGCCGTAAGCGGCGGCAATCGTTTTTGCGCCAGCATTTTTTCCAGCCTGGATATCGCGAAGATGGTCACCAATGACAACAGACTCAACAGGTTGGCAGCCAATTTGCCGACAGGCTAACTCAATTGATTCGGGGTGAGGTTTTGTCTGGCTGACATGATCCGGACATATCGCCGTCATCGGGGTCAGCGCTAATCCTTCGAGAATTGGTGTGGTGTAGAGCTCGGGTTTGTTTGTAACAATGCCCCAGGCAATATTGCGTTCTGCCAGCAGTTTAAGTACATCATCCAGACCCTCAAATAACCGGGTCTTGTTGGTCAGGCACTGCAGGTAATCATCCAGTAATTGTTGGCGCAGTCGTTCAAAATCCGGGTGATCGACAGGCAAATTAAAGGCAGTTTCAATCAGGCCTCGCGAGCCGTGGGTGACAGAGCCACGCACTTGCTGGTAACTCATTGCAGGTCTGGCTTCCTGGCTGAGCAGGCGATTTACAACATCGGTAAAATCGAGCGCAGTATCCAGCAGGGTGCCATCCAGATCAAAAAGTACAGCTTTTAATGCAGGCATTGGTAGTGTCTCTCTAGTGTCATCCTGAGCATAGCGAAGGATCTCGGAGCTGATCTTGCCGAGAGATCTTTCGCTAAGCTCAGGATGACGGAAGGTTGTTACGGCTTGTGGCAGTGCACCAGGTAATTTACATCAACATCGCGGGGATCCAGGCGATAGGTTTTGGTAAACGGGTTGTAAACCATTCCTGTCATGTGCTCGAGTTTTAACTCGGCGTCGCGAATCCAGCTGCCCAACTCGGACGGTCGAATAAATTTGCTGTATTCATGCGTCCCTTTAGGCAGCATTTTCAAAACGTATTCGGCACCGACAATGGCAAACAGGTAAGACTTTGGATTGCGGTTAATGGTCGAAAAGTAGATGTGGCCACCGGGTTTTACCAACTTGGTACAGGCGCGAATCACTGAGCCTGGGTCGGGTACATGTTCCAGCATTTCCATGCAGGTGACTACGTCGTATTGACCGGCGCGTTGCTCGGCCAGCTCTTCTGCAGTAATGCGCAGGTATTCCACCTCGACGCCGCTTTCCAGGCTGTGCAACTGCGCAACTTTTAAGGGGGACTCGGCCATATCGATGCCAGTTACCTTGGCACCTCGCTGCGCCATGGCTTCAGCCAGAATACCGCCGCCACAACCCACGTCCAGTAGCTTTATTTCGGCCACGGGAGAGTGCTGGTCAATCCAGTTTGCGCGCAGGGGGTTGATGTCGTGCAGCGGTTTGAATTCACTGTTAGGGTCCCACCAACGGCTTGCCAGTGCATCGAATTTGGCTACTTCGGCGTTGTCTACGTTTATATCGCTGTGTTCGCTCATTGAAATTTGCAGTCGTTCATTTAAGTTGGTGAATAGGATACAGGACGCTTGGATAGCAATCTAGAAATTAGGAATGATCGAAACCTTTCGCTGCGCTCAGGATGACACTTCCACCCAAAGTAGCCCTTTCCCTGGCCAGACAGGTCACGACGATTTGTCAGTATTATGAGGAGTGGCCTGTCTGGCCAGGGAAAGGGCGGGCTAGCTGTTCAGAACATATATAACAAGCTACTGAGATCCTTCGCGGCGCTCAGGATGACAGGATCAGAATATTGTCATTCAGAGCATAGCGAAGGGTTTTAAAATAGAATTAGCCAGCAATCTTCCCTGCCCACTGCCGGGCCTTGTGCATCACTTCTACCTGATCCAGCGTCGTCAGCTTTCTGTCACTAAGCAGGGCTTTGCCATTGACCCACACATGGCTTACCCGGTGGCTATTGTCCGTGTAAACCAGTTGTGAAACCGGATTGTACATTGGCAAAGTTTCAAGCTCACTCAGTTGTACCGCAACAAGGTCAGCAGCTTTGCCGGCTTCAATGCTACCGATTTTGTCACCCAGGCCTAGTGCATTAGCACCATTCAGTGTGGCCATTCTCAGAGTCTGGTGAGCATTCAGTGCGGCGGCATCACTGGCAACCGCTTTGGCGAGCATTGCGGCTGTGCGCATTTCCCCAAACATACTGAGGTCATTATTGCTGGCGGCGCCGTCTGTGCCCAGTGCCACGTTAATGCCATTGTCCAGCAGCTTTTGAACCGGACAGAAGCCGCTGGCAAGTTTTAAATTGGATTCCGGACAGTGCACTACATGTGCGCCACTGTCGCGAAGCACTTGAATGTCAGTATTGTCAATCTGGGTCATGTGAACACATTGCGTTAGCGGTGACATCAGCCCCAGTGACTGCAGACGTTGAGTGGGGCGCACACCGGTTTTTTCGATCTGCTCCGCCACTTCGCCTGCGGTCTCGTGAAGGTGGATATGCACTGGAGTACCGAGCTCTTCGGAGTAAGTGGCGATCTTTTCCAGTGGTTTATCGGACACGGTATAAGGCGCGTGTGGACCGAAGGCAATGTGCACCAGATCATTGCCTTTTACCTGGTCGCGAACAGCCAGTCCCTTGTGAATATATTCATCGGCTGAACCGGCCCAGTTGGTAGGGAAGTCCATTACCGGGAATGCAATCTGGGCGCGCATGCCCACCTTGCTGGTCACTTCGGCGGCGATTTCCGGGTAGAAGTACATGTCGGCAAAACAGGTGGTTCCGCTTCGAATCATTTCGGCAATGGCCAGTTCAGTGCCATCCTGCACAAACCGTGTATTGACCCACTTGCTCTCTGCTGGCCATATGTGCTCGTTGAGCCAGGTGTGCAGTGGGTAGTCATCAGCGTAGCCACGCAACAGGGTCATGGCGCAGTGGCCGTGGGCGTTCACCAATCCGGGAATAAGGGCGTGCTCAAGCAGCTCGATTTCCTGCTTGGCGCTGTAGCGATTGTCAGCTTCGCTATTGGGTACCACGGCGACAATTTCCCCCCGGTCAATGACCACAGCACACTTTTCCAGAACCTGATTGTGGGGTACCACCGGGATCAGCCAGCGCGGTTTGATGATCAGGTCGACAGATATGGCAGACATGAGGAATTCCCTGAAAATTGGTTTTTATAAAGGTGTTAAAGGATACAGTACATAGCCCGGCTCGCAAGGGGGCATTCGCTGGCTTTAAAGTACCGTTCAAAGGGCGTTCTGTGTGGTTTTTATGTTACACTGCCAAGCTTGTGTCACGTGCGTCCAGCGGAGTGATACGGGACTTTAAAGAGGCATCGCAAAAGTCGAATCATAATGATCGCGAGCCTTAAAATCGAATAAAGGAATCAGCAGTATCATGGGTGAAATTGCCAAAGAGATCCTGCCCGTCAATATCGAAGACGAGCTGCGTCAGTCGTACCTTGACTATGCCATGAGCGTAATTGTTGGCCGAGCGTTGCCGGATGTGCGCGACGGTCTGAAGCCAGTGCATCGCCGGGTTTTGTTTGCGATGAACGAGCTGAAAAACGATTGGAACAAGCCGTACAAAAAGTCCGCCCGTGTGGTGGGGGATGTAATTGGTAAATACCACCCGCACGGTGACTCGGCGGTTTATGACACAATTGTGCGGATGGCTCAGGATTTCTCCCTGCGTTATCCACTGGTAGATGGCCAGGGTAACTTTGGCTCCATTGATGGTGACTCTGCGGCGGCCATGCGATACACCGAAATTCGCATGGACAAGATTGCCCATTCGCTGCTGGCTGATCTCGATAAAGAGACTGTTGATTTTGTCGATAACTACGACGGCACAGAGCAGATTCCGGCTGTATTGCCGACTCGAGTACCGAACCTGCTGGTTAACGGTTCCTCCGGTATTGCGGTTGGTATGGCTACCAATATTCCGCCGCACAACCTCAGCGAAGTGATCTCTGCCTGTCTGGCCCTGATTGAAAATGAAGGCATCACCATTGATGAACTGATGGAACACCTTCCGGGACCCGATTTTCCCACTGGTGCCATCATCAATGGTAAAGCCGGTATTTTGCAGGCCTATCGCACCGGTCGCGGCCGCATTTACATGCGTGCCAAGGCAGAGGTGGAAACCGATGCCAAGGGCAAAGAGCGCATTATCATTCACGAGATTCCCTATCAGCTCAACAAGGCGCGCCTGATTGAAAGGATCGCCGAGCTGGTAAAAGAGAAAAAGATTGAAGGGATCAGCGAGCTGCGCGACGAGTCCGACAAGGACGGTATGCGCGTGGTTATCGAAATCAAGCGCGGCGAGATGGGTGAGGTGGTGCTCAATAACCTCTACGCCCAGACGCAGCTGGAAACTGTTTTCGGTATTAACAATGTAGCGCTGGTGGATGGCCAGCCGAAGCTGCTGAACCTCAAAGAGTTGCTGGAAGCCTTTATCCGTCACCGCCGGGAAGTGGTGACTCGTCGCACGGTTTACCTGTTGCGCAAGGCGCGCGAGCGCGGTCATATCCTGGAAGGTCTGGCGGTAGCCATCGCAAATATCGACCCGGTGATTGAGCTGATCAAGTCCTCACCGTCTCCGGCGGAAGCAAAAGAAGCACTGATTTCCCGCGGCTGGGATACCTCCGATATTACCCAGTTCCTGGAGCGCGCCGGTGACGATGCCTGCCGCCCGGAAGGGTTGTTACCCCAGTTTGGGGTTCGCGACGGTCAGTACTACCTGTCTCCGGAACAGGCTCAAGCCATTCTGGAGTTGCGCCTGCACCGACTGACGGGCATGGAGCACGACAAATTGCTGGCCGAGTACCAGGAAAAACTGCAGGAGATTGCCGAGTACCTGGGGATTCTGGGTAACCCGGAACGATTGATGGAAGTGATTCGCGAGGAGCTGGAAGCGGTTCGCGCCGAGTTTGGCGACGCCCGTCGCACCGAAATCATTGAATCCAAGCATGACCTGACCGTGGAAGACCTGATCAACGAAGAGGATCGGGTAGTGACAATCTCCCACGGCGGTTACGCCAAAACCCAGCCTCTGACCGATTATCAGGCCCAGCGCCGCGGCGGTATGGGTAAGTCGGCGACCCAGGTAAAAGACGAAGACTTTATCGAACACCTGCTGGTGGCCAACACCCACAGCACTATTCTCTGTTTTACCAACGCTGGCAAGGTTTACTGGCTCAAGGTGTACCAGATCCCGGTGGCCGGTCGTCAGTCTCGCGGTCGTCCGATGGTCAATCTGCTGCCTTTGGAAGAGGGTGAACGCGTTACCTCGATCCTGCCGGTGGATGAGTACAGCGATGACAAATTTATCTTTATGGCTACTGCCAATGGGACCGTGAAAAAGACACCACTCAGCGCCTTCTCTCGCCCGCGCAGTGTCGGTCTGATTGCCCTGGATCTGGTAGAAGATGACCGCTTGGTGGGTACTGCAATTACTGATGGAAGTTGTGATGTGATGCTGTTCAGTTCTGGCGGCAAGGCCGCGCGTTTGCGTGAGGGTGATGTGCGTTCCATGGGGCGTACAGCCAAGGGTGTTCGCGGTATTCGTATGAAGGATGGTGAACGAGTGTTGTCGTTGATTATCCCGCAAGAAGGTGGTCGAGTCCTTACTGTTTCAGAACATGGCTACGGCAAGCAGACACCGGTTGAGGATTTCCCAACCAAAGGTCGTGGCGGTCAAGGTGTGAAAGCTATTCAGTGCTCCGATCGCAATGGTCAGCTGGTAGGTGCCGAGCAGGTATTTGAAGGCGACGAAGTGATGCTGATCTCTGATCAGGGCACTCTGGTTCGCACTCGTTGCGAGGAGATTTCCACCTCCGGCCGTAATACCCAGGGCGTGCGCGTTATTCGCCTTAAAGAGGGTGAGCGCCTGGTGGGTCTTGCTCGTATCGAAGAGCAGGAAGAGGAAGAGTCTGAGTTGGCAGATTCTGAAGAGTAAAAACAGGTTGAGTTTCCCCCCTTTTTTAGGGGGGAGAAACAAGATAGCGAATCAAAAGTTATGACAGACGAAAAATTGGGTAAATTGCGTCAACAGATTGATACCCTCGACAAGCAGTTGCTTGAGTTGATCAGTCAGCGAGCCGATTGTGCAAAACAGGTGGCGGAAGTTAAATCCGCAAGCGGTGAAGTGTTCTACCGCCCTGAGCGTGAAGCACAGGTTCTTCGCAAAATTCTGGAGCAGAATCAGGGACCGCTGAATAACGAAGAGATGGCCAGATTGTTCCGGGAGATCATGTCGGCTTGTCTGGCACTTGAAGAGCCTGTAAAGGTTGCGTTCCTGGGGCCTGAAGGAACATTTACCCAGCAAGCGGCGCTGAAGCACTTCGGCCACTCTGCAGTAACAGTTTCCATGGCTGCAATTGATGACGTTTTCCGTGAAGTAATCGCCGGTGCCGCTGACTTTGGTGTGGTTCCGGTGGAGAACTCCACCGAAGGTGTTGTGAACAATACCCTGGACAGTTTCCTGGACTCCAATGTCTGTATTGCGGGTGAAGTTGAGCTACGCATTCACCAGAATTTCCTGATCGGGCCAAACACCAAGCCAGACAATATTACCCGGGTCTACTCGCATGCCCAATCACTTGCCCAGTGTCGTTTGTGGCTGGACTCCCACTATCCAAATATCGAAAGGGTTGCTGTCAGCAGTAATGCCGAAGCAGCTAAATTCGTGAAGGGTGAGTGGAACTCAGCGGCAATTGCCGGTGATATGGCAGCGGAAATGTTTGGGCTTACCAAGCTTCGCGAAAAGATTGAAGATCGACCGGATAACTCCACTCGCTTCTTTATCATCGGTCGGCAGACTGTACCTGCCAGTGGTGATGACAAGACATCCATTATTGTGACTATGCAAAACAGGCCCGGTGCGCTTCACGATCTGTTGCTGCCTTTTCATAATGCCCAGATTGACTTAACCCGCATTGAAACTCGCCCATCCCGTTCCGTTAAATGGAACTATGTGTTCTTTATCGATTTTAAAGGTCACAGGGATGACCCGGCAGTTACCGCTGTTCTGGATGAGGTTCGCGCCAAAGCCGCTGACGTCAAAGTGCTGGGTTCTTACCCCAAAGGGGTCCTGTAGGCTGCTGTTGATTTCGTGGGATTGAGTTGCCTGTTTAAATACAAACAGGCCTTCCCACGATTTCTGTAATTGCCTTTTTCGCGTCGATACGGGCGCTTTCTTATCACCTTACATTTTCTGCTATGGCTAAAATCTGTAACAAACTGGTGGTTATCGGTCTGGGTCTTATCGGCGGCAGCCTTGCCAAGGCGGCCCGAGTACGCGGTCTATGCCAGGAGGTGATTGGTGTAGCACGCGATGATTCAACCTGCCAGGCTGCGGTAGATCTGGGGGTGGTAGATCGAGCATTTGTCTCAATTAAAACCATTGCCGACGAGTTGAATGAAAATGACATCGTTGTCATAGCTGTTCCGACATTGGCCGTAGCAAAAGTTTTCCAGGAACTGAACGAGTGTCTTTCGCCAACTGTCACAGTGACGGATGTAGCCAGTGTGAAAGGCAGTGTTGTTGAAGATGCGAGGCGCATTTATGGCAAGTTGCCAATCCAGTTTGTGCCGGGGCACCCAATAGCTGGTGCCGAAAAAAGCGGAATCACGGCGGCGGACGAGAGCCTGTATGAAGGCTATAAAGTGATCCTGACGCCCTTGCCGGAAACGTCGACAGAACACTTGCGAAAAATTGACCGGCTTTGGAGTGCTGTGGGAGCTGAGCCACATCAAATGTCCGTGGAAGAGCATGATGAGGTGCTGGCTGCGACCAGTCATTTGCCTCATATGCTGGCGTTTTCTCTGGTTGATACCCTTGCCGGTATGCGTGAAAACCGCGAAATCTTTCGCTATGCCGCTGGGGGCTTCAGGGACTTTACCCGCATTGCCGGGAGCGACCCGGTCATGTGGCACGATATTGCACTGGCCAATGACAAGGCAGTGGTAAGCGTGCTGGATCAGCTCACAGATCACTTGAGCAGCCTCAGGCAGGCGATTATAGATCGGGACAGTGACCATTTGCTGGGGGTGTTTATCCGCGCCAAAGAGGCCCGTAACCACTTCACAAAGATGCTTGAAGAAAAACCTTATATGGAGCCAGAAAACGTGTCTGATATTGATCATTCCGTTGAATACATTGTGCAACCGGGTGGCGTTGTCCACGGCGAGATACGTGTCCCGGGTGATAAATCCATCTCACACCGATCTATTATGCTTGGTTCCCTGGCGGAAGGTATTACTGAGGTCACTGGCTTCCTTGAAGGTGAAGACAGTCTGGCTACCCTGCAGGCATTTCGTGATATGGGGGTGGTGATTGAGGGGCCAATAACGGATGAGAAGGGTCAGCGCCGAGTGACTATTCATGGAGTTGGCCTGCACGGACTCAAGGCGCCAGCCGGTCCACTGTATTTGGGGAACTCCGGCACTTCCATGCGGCTGTTGGCCGGGCTTTTGGCTGGACAGGCATTTGATACCGAATTAACTGGAGATCACTCCCTGTCGGGCCGTCCAATGAACCGGGTTGCTGTTCCACTGCGAGAGATGGGCGCAGAGATCGAAACCGCTGAAGGTGGCAGGCCACCCTTAAAAATCAAAGGTGGCAGCAAGCTGAAAGGTATTGATTACAAGTTGCCGATGGCAAGTGCCCAGGTGAAGTCCTGTGTGCTGTTGGCTGGGCTTTATGCGGAAGGGAAGACCAAAACAACTGAGCCAGCCCCGACGCGCGATCATACCGAGCGTATGCTGGAAGGTTTTGGGTATGAGGTAGAGCGGGACGGAGCTGTAGCAACTGTAGAATCTGGTGGCACTTTGAAGGCGACCTCAATTGATGTGCCGGCCGATATCTCTTCGGCTACCTTCTTTATGGTTGCAGCGGCCATTTCTCCTGGCTCGGATATCACCCTGACCCACGTTGGTATCAACCCGACCCGTGTTGGTGTTATCAATATTCTGCGCTTAATGGGCAGTGATATAGAACTCCTCAATGAGCGGGAAGTAGGTGGGGAGCCGGTTGCCGATATTCGAGTACGATATGCACCGCTTAAGGGAATCAAGATACCGGAAGATCAGGTTCCGCTGGCTATCGACGAATTTCCGGCGCTGTTTGTTGCAGCTGCCTGTGCTGAAGGGCAGACGGTTTTGACCGGAGCAGAGGAGTTGCGCGTCAAGGAGAGTGACCGTATTCAGGCGATGGCTGATGGATTGGTTGTGCTCGGTATTGATGCCCAGGCCACTGAAGATGGCATTGTGATTAATGGTGGCCAGATTAGTAGCGGAGAGGTGGAGAGCCACGATGACCACCGGATCGCGATGTCATTCACGATCGCTGGTTTGAGAGCAAGCGGTCCGATACGTATTAAAAACTGTAACAATGTCGCGACATCATTCCCCGGCTTTGTCGATCTGGCTCAAAAGGTAGGCATAAAGGTAGAAGATCACTGAAGACTCTTTTCAGGATCAGCCCAAAAGAAATGCATGGATAGAATTATGAATAAAGAAATACCCGTAATTACCGTTGATGGCCCAAGTGGATCCGGCAAAGGCACTATTTGCCAGATGTTGGCTAGTCGGTTGGGGTTTCACTTTTTGGATAGTGGTGCACTTTACCGTCTGCTGGGATTGGCAGCACGTCGTCATGCCGTGGCGTTGAATGATGAGGAGGCCATTACTCAATTGGCGGCTCATCTGGATGTTCGCTTTGAGGCTCAGGAAAATGGTGAGACTCGAGTATTGCTTGAAGGTGAGGTGGTCACCTCAGAGATACGTACGGAAGAGGCGGGGGCAGACGCCTCTCTGGTGGCAGCTATCCCTTCAGTTCGCGAGGCGCTGCTGCAACGTCAAAGAGCATTTGCCAAAGCCCCTGGTCTGGTGGCAGATGGTCGCGACATGGGCACCGTAGTGTTTCCTGAGGCGCAGGCCAAAGTTTTTCTTGATGCCAGTGCCGAAGTTCGTGCAGAACGCCGCTATAATCAGTTGATAGAAAAGGGTGAAAGTGTTACCCTCGGCGCCCTCGTCGAGCAGGTCCGTGCCCGCGATGAGCGCGATCGTCAAAGATCGGTCTCTCCACTGGTACCTGCCGAAGACGCTGAAGTAGTTGATTCCTCCGATATGAGTATCGACAAAGTACTCCAGACCGTGATGGAAATCATTGCACGTAAAGGCGTTGATACTGCAGTAAAGCAGTAAAGATTAGTGGCGAAATGCCGCGAAATACAGATTTGTCATCGCAGCCGTTGAGGGTGCGAACAAAGCCGGGCAGAGGCTTGCGATCAGTCAGAATTGCGCAGTCTCCACCCATACATTAATGACCCGTATAACTGGCTATACGGTTGCAGGGCGCTAACAAGCGAGTCTCGCCTGTTACCCCGACTACTATAGGTAGATTTTCATGTCTGTAAGCGAAAGCTTTGAACAACTCTTTGAAGAAAGCCTTAAAACCGTCGAAATGGCACCTGGTGCTATTGTTACCGGCGTTGTTATCGATATCGACCGCGATTGGGTTACCGTTCACGCTGGTCTGAAATCTGAAGGCGTTATCCCGGCCAACCAGTTCCTCGACGAAAACGGCGAGTGCACTCTGAGTGTTGGTGACGAAGTACAAGTAGCACTGGAAGCGGTAGAAGATGGCTTCGGTGCAACCCGTCTGTCTCGTGAAAAAGCCAAGCGCGCCGAAGCATGGACTGCGCTGGAAGCTGCTCACAATGCTGACGAAGTGGTTAAAGGTGTTATCTCTGGCAAGGTTAAGGGTGGTTTCACCGTTGACGTTCAAGGTCTGCGTGCCTTCCTGCCGGGCTCTCTGGTTGACGTTCGCCCGATTCGCGAAACTGCTCACCTGGAAGACAAGCCACTGGAATTCAAAGTTATCAAGCTCGACGCCAAGCGCAACAACGTTGTTGTTTCCCGTCGTGCGGTAATGGAAGAAGTGAACAGCGCTGAACGCGAAGAAGTTCTGGCCAAGCTGGAAGAAGGCGTACAGCTGAAGGGTATCGTGAAGAACCTGACCGACTACGGCGCGTTCGTAGATCTGGGCGGTATCGACGGCCTGCTGCACATCACCGACATGTCCTGGAAGCGTATCAAGCACCCAAGCGAAATCGTCAATGTTGGCGACGAGATCGACGTGAAGGTTCTGAAGTTCGACCGCGAGCGCAACCGCGTTTCTCTGGGTCTGAAGCAAATGGGCGAAGATCCTTGGGTGAACATCATCAGCCGTTACCCGGAAGGTGCACGTATCAAGGCCAAGATCACCAACCTGACCGACTACGGCTGTTTCGCCGAGCTGGAAGAGGGTGTGGAAGGTCTGGTACACGTTTCCGAAATGGACTGGACCAACAAGAACATCCACCCGAGCAAAGTTGTTCAACTGGGCGACGAAGTGGAAGTTATGGTTCTGGATATTGACGAAGAGCGTCGTCGTATCTCCCTGGGTATCAAGCAGTGCCACACCAATCCGTGGGACGACTTCGGCACCAAGCACAGCAAAGGCGACAAGATCTCCGGTAACATCAAGTCAATCACTGACTTCGGTATCTTCATCGGCCTGGACGGCGGCATCGACGGTCTGGTTCACCTGTCCGACATCTCCTGGAACGAAGCTGGCGAAGACGCCGTACGCAAGTTCAAGAAAGGTGACGAGCTGGAAACCGTTATCCTGTCTATCGACGCCGAGCGTGAGCGTATCTCCCTGGGCATCAAGCAGCTGGACAGCGATCCGTTCTCTGATTACGTAGCTACTAACGATAAAGGTACTATCGTTAAGGGCACCATCAAAGAAGTGGACGCCAAAGCCGCTATTGTTGTTCTGGCCGACGATGTAGAAGCTACCCTGAAAGCGTCTGAAATCAGCCGCGACAAGGTAGAAGATGCTCGCAACGTGCTGAAAGAAGGCGAAGAAGTTGAAGCCAAGATCGTTAACGTTGACCGCAAAAACCGCGTAATCAACCTGTCTATCAAAGCCAAAGACGTGGCTGAAGAGAAAGCAGCGATCAAAGAGCACAGCAAGGCTTCTGCCGAAGCAGCTCAACCGGCTACCATCGGTGACCTGATCAAGGCACAAATGGAAAACCGCGACTAATCAACACTGTTGATCAGTCAAAAAGGGCGACTTAGGTCGCCCTTTTTTTATGCCTGCGGATTTGATTGCGGCCCTTTACTGTGTTGCAACTTAGGGCGGCCACCGAATTTTGATGGGCATGTATTGGGTCTGATTTGTTGTGACCGTGGCCAGCATGGATGCTGGCCACGAGTCCCCATGGATGGGTTCACGACGTGTCACAACAAATCAGACCCAATACATGCTGGCACCCATATTTCAGGTTCCACCTTGGCATTTTGTGACGTAATCCATTGCTGGACAATTTCGCTGGCTTGCGTGATTTTGATCCGCACGTCGATCAATCCCTGAAAATTCATCAGCCAGTTGCAACGCATAGAAAAAAGCGTAATACTTTCAGCACGTTGCAGGATAATAAGCCATGACAAAATCAGAATTGATCGAACGCATCGCCACTCGCCATGACCAGCTTCCTCCCAAGGATGTGGAATTGGCTGTGAAAATGATTATTGAAAGCATGACCCAGGCACTGGTGGAGGATCGCCGTATCGAAGTGCGAGGGTTTGGTAGCTTCTGTCTTCATTTTCGAGCACCCAGGGTAGGCCGCAATCCCAAGACTGGCGACTCGGTCACTTTGTCGGGCAAGTATGTTCCTTATTTCAAACCGGGCAAGGAGTTGAGAGAGCGGGTTAATGAAAGCCTTAATGGCCATTGATCATTCGCTGCCTGTCATCCTCTCTGGCACTTATCCATTCCAATGTGCGGCTTCAGCCGCAAATTGATTGCGTATCAAAATCAGAATCACAGTATCCGCCTGTAAATTGTTTCCCGACAAAATCCCGTTGCGACTCGTCCACCGACGTGGCAATCTCACACCGTGACAAACGGAAAAAATAAAATGATCTGGTTAAAACGCCTTTTGCTTATCCTTCTTGGTATTTCCATTGTGCTGATTGGTATGTGGATCTACATGGAAAATAAACAGGAAGTCGCTTTTGTGCTGCCGGGCATTCCGATGGGGCAGTTACCTACCGCAGTGTGGGTGCTGGGCGCTTTCGCTGTTGGAACTCTGTTGGGTGGCCTGTTGACCCTGCCTTCTGCCTTGCACTCACGTCGACTGGCTCGACGTTATCGCCAGCGCCTGATTGACAGTGAGCGCAAAGTTGCCAGGCTCGAAGCCGTTAAACAGTCGTGAGTTTAAGCTCTGGTATGCAGATGGACCTGGTGTCGCTGATTATTCTATCGCTGCTGGTTTTAGCTGCGTTGATCGCCGCCTGGTGTAGCGGTGCCTGGTGGGTAAAGCGAAAAGTTGGTCTTGAGCAGCCGGACAGCAGTACCCAAAGCTATTTTCGCGGCATCAATTTTCTATTGAATGAAGAGCCTGACGAATCCGTAGATGCATTTATCAACTCACTCGAAGTGAGTGCCCAAACGCTGGACACTCACTTGGCATTTGGCAGTTTGATGCGGCGCCGTGGTGAAGTTGAGCGGGCAATCCGTATTCACCAGAATCTTCTTTCCCGTCCGAGCTTATCGAAAGAGCAGGTGCATCAGGCGCAACTCGAGCTGGCCAGAGATTTTATGGTTGCCGGTTTGCTTGATCGGGCAGAGCGGTTAATGCTCGACCTGGTTGAAATGTCCGAACGATTTCGTCAGCCAGCACTTAAGTACCTGATTGAAATCTATCGCGAAGAGCATGAGTGGGAAAAAGCCATTCGCGCAGCCGGTCGATTGGCACCACGCAGGCTCTTGTTTGGTGGCTCAAGACTCTGTCCGGAGCAGGCGCACTTTTGCTGTGAATTGGCCGAGCTTGCGTTATCCAAGGGGGAGTATCTTGAGGTGCGCAGGCAGCTAAAGTCAGCACTTAAATATGACAAGAACTCGGTGCGAGCCAGTTTGTTGTGGGGACGTCTGGAAGTAAAGCAGGGAAATTACAAAGAGGCACTGAAGCATTTTAATAAAATTGTTGCCCAGGACCCTGATTACCTGCCAGAAGCCGTTGAACATATTTGCACCTGCTATCGTGAGCTGGGTAAAGGTGTCGAGCTCACCAATTACCTGACCACTCTTATTGAAAAGTATCCCACCAGTAGCTTACTGGTAGCACTTGCCGATCAGATTTCTATCACCCAAAACACTGAGCAAGCTAGTGAGTTCCTAACCAGGCAGCTCAAGAAGTCACCCTCCATTAAGGTATTGATGAAATTATTGGAGTGGCAATCACCAGAGGACGAATCAAGTCGGCAACAGAATCGGTTGTTAACGCAATCACTGGAGCGACTTCAGCTTTTACGTCCAACCCATCGTTGCAGTCAGTGTGGTTTTTCTGGTCGACAACTGCATTGGTTGTGCCCGACCTGCAAATCTTGGGGATCAGTCAAACCCATCAAGGGAATCGAAGGCGAGTAAGCCCATTGCTCCCCCATATTGGGGAGCGATGCGAGTTTTAAGACTGTTTTGATTCCCGTTTCTTACCCTTGGATGCGTTTATTATTTGCCTATTATTGGTGGTCAATAGCCTAAAACTGCCAGTCATATTGATATAAAGTGCCAAATTGGCAAAAAATATCATTCACATTGAGTAAAAATGCTAATAACATGCTTTCAAGTTTTTAGAGGTATGTATTTGCTTCGACATCGTTGGATAGAGACAGAAATGAGAAACGTCGAATCTTGCAACATTATTATTCGCATTATTGCTGAGATCATTATTGGATCGCGGCGGGGTACTCTACGGATTCGATAAAGCGAAATACTACGAACTCCTAAACCCCCGCATCGAAAGATTCGGGGGTTTTTCTTTATGAAATTAACGAAAGAGTGGTTAGGACGGTGACATGAAAGGCTCGGAATTAATACTCAAGGTACTTGAACAGCATGGTGTGAACAGGGTGTTCGGGTACCCGGGTGGTGCAATCATGCCACTGTATGATGCTCTCTATGACAGTCCGGTCCAGCACCATCTGTTCAGGCACGAGCAGGGAGCCGGCTTCGCGGCGGTTGGCTACGCCAGAGCCAGTGGCAAAGTGGGAGTCTGTTTTGCTACCTCAGGCCCTGGAGCCACTAACCTGATCACCTCTTTGGCTGATGCCATGCTTGATTCTGTACCGGTAGTGGCAATCACCGGGCAGGTAGCCACTAACGTTCAAGGGACAGATGCCTTTCAGGAGGCCGATGTTCTGGGCTTGTCGCTGGCAGTCACCAAGCATAGCTACCTGGTTAAAGATGTTAATGAATTGGAAGCGGTACTGAGGGATGCCTTTGAGGTTGCTGTAGACGGGCGCCCTGGACCGGTTCTGGTGGATGTGTCTAAAGATGTTCAGTTGGCCGAGGTAGATCTCCAACCGCATTTGGCCCTCGCAGCAGAAGAATTCTCGCCTGAGTTGGATGAAGCAGGAATCGAATCAGCAAGAGCGCTGCTGGCCGAGGCCAGGCAGCCGGTACTCTACGTCGGTGGAGGCGTAGGTATGGCAGATGCTGTGGCAGAGTTGAGAGAGTTTCAGCAGGCTACCAATATGCCCGCTGTATGTACTTTGAAAGGTTTGGGCTCTCTGGATCGCGAAAATGAAAACACCCTGGGTATGCTCGGTATGCATGGTAATCAGGCCGCCAATCTCGCGGTACATGATTGCGATCTGCTGGTGGCTGTTGGGGCCCGATTTGATGACCGGGTAACCGGTAAGCTCGACACTTTTGCTCCGCAGGCAAAGGTTATTCACCTGGATGTGGATCAGGCGGAAACCAATAAATTGCGGCGCGCTGATGTCGCGTTACACGATGACCTTAAAAAGGTACTGCCGCGCCTGAAAATGTCCCTGAATCTGGACAATTGGAGTCGTAAGTGTCAAGCCTTGAAAGATGCCTACCAATGGCAATACGACTTCGACAAACCGGGTATCTACGCACCGGCACTGCTGAAAAAACTCAGCGAGAAAATGCCGAAAAACTCTGTTGTTTGTTGCGATGTTGGCCAGCACCAAATGTGGGTTGCCCAGCATATGACATTCGATGATCCCAAAAACCATTTAAGCAGTGGCGGATTGGGGACTATGGGTTTTGGTTTGCCAGTAGCGATCGGCGCACAGTTTTCCAGACCGAATGATTTTGTTGTTGCAGTTTCCGGAGACGGTTCTTTCATGATGAACGTTCAGGAAATGCAAACCATCAAGCGTTACCAGCTTCCAGTAAAAATTCTACTGATCGATAACGAACGCCTGGGCATGGTACGCCAATGGCAGCAACTATTTTTTGACCAGCGTTACAGTGAAACAAACCTGTCCGACAACCCGGACTTTGTTCAATTGGCAAAGGTATTTGATATCCCCGGACGAACAATCACGGAAGGCAATGAGGTTGATGAGGCCCTGGAGGAGTTCATCAATTCTACTGGACCGAGAATGCTCCATGTGTGCATTAATGCCGAAGATAATGTCTGGCCATTGGTGCCGCCCGGAAAATCCAATAAAGAGATGCTGGAGGAAGTGTAATGAGCCTGAAGGAGAGTGGTGATATGAACGCTGTTGCAGGTAATAGTTTGGTCGTCCAGTGTAAAAATGAATCAGCGGCACTGGAGCGTTTACTTCGAGTAGTGCGCTTCAGGGGGTTTTCAGTTTTGAGCTTCAATGCGCGACTGGATACTAGTAACAAATTTCTCCATGTGGAGTTGAGTGTGACGGGTGAGCGACCTCTGCACCTGTTGGAAAATCAACTCGTGAAAAACTACGACATAACAAGCGTTGAAGTAGTTAGTACTTCTGATGCCATGTTACAAGGAGGCCGACTGTGAACAACACTGTGTTGGATGCACAACGTCCCTTGGATAAAGGAGGAGAGTCTCAATCGGCAACGGAATATTTGCGTCAGATTCTTCTTGCACCAGTGGGGCAGGTAGCTTTGGTGACGCCCCTGGACGGAATGAGTCGACTGTCAAATCGTTTGGGAAATCAAATTTTTCTCAAGCGGGAAGACTTGCAACCCGTCCACTCCTATAAGTTGCGTGGAGCTTATAACAAACTGGTGAATCTCACCGCTGAGCAAAAATCCGCAGGAGTGGTGGCAGCTTCCGCAGGTAATCATGCTCAAGGGGTTGTGTATTCCGCACAGAGACTCGGCATAGAGGCAACAATCGTGATGCCGGAAACGACACCGGATATCAAGGTGGAAGCGGTCAAGGCACTGGGTGGCAATGTTATTTTGCACGGAGCAGCTTTTGATGATGCGGGTAAAGAGGCCAGACGTCTTTCTGACGAAAAAGGCTGGACCTTGATCCCTCCCTTTGATGATCCAAATGTGATCGCCGGTCAAGGTACCCTGGCGAAAGAGTTACTCCAGCAAAACCCGGAAGTGGATACGGTCTTTGTCCCGGTTGGTGGAGGTGGTCTATTAGCCGGTGTCGCTGTGTATTTGAAACAGATGCGTCCGGACATTCGCATTGTCGGTGTAGAGGCTGATGGCTCTGCCTGTTTTGCCGCAGCACTGGAGGCAGGTGCTCCTGTTGAGCTAGAGCATGTAGGTGTTTTTGCTGATGGGGTTGCCGTAAAGCGGATGGGTGAAGAGACGTTTCGCCTGGCGCAAGAGTACACGGATGAAGTGATTCAGGTTGACGTTGACCAGATCTGCGCTGCCATCAAGGATATCTTCGAAGATACAAGAGCGGTTGCCGAACCGGCAGGTGCAGTAGCGCTGGCGGGTTTGAAAAAACACCAGCAGATGCACGGTTACGAAGGACGCAAGTTGGCAGCGGTGCTAAGTGGTTCCAACCTGAATTTTCATACGCTGCGATATATATCCGAGCGCTGTGAGCTTGGGGAAAAACGTGAAGCATTACTGGCAGTAAAAATTCCTGAATGCAAAGGTAGTTTCAGGCGCTTTTGCATGGCCATGGGTGGGCGCCCGGTAACGGAGTTTAATTACCGCTTCGTTCCTGATGCGGAGGCTCATGTTTTTGTCGGGGTGCAACTGCGAAATGCCGATACCGAGCTTGATCAGATCAAGGCTGATTTGGCTGCCAAGAGCTACAGTGTGGATGATTACTCTAATAACGAATTGGCGAAACTGCATGTTCGTTACATGATGGGAGGTTCGCCTGCCGGACTTTCAAATGAACGCCTGTTTAATTTTGAGGTTCCGGAAACACCAGGGGCATTAATGCGATTTCTGGAAGTGCTGGGTGATAAATGGAATATCTCTCTATTTCACTTTCGTAATCACGGCGCATCGGTTGGCCAGGCGTTGGCTGGTATCGAAGTACCCGATGAAGAGATGGGTGATTTCCTGGAGCATTTGCAGCGGTTGGGTTACCTGTATACCGACGAGAGTAACAATCCTGCCTACAAAATGTTTCTGGCCAGTCGTTGTTGATTGGATAAATGTCGGTCGAATTGTCGTTCGACCGACATTTATATCAGCAGATTCTAACTCATCGGTAGGCGCACTCTAAAACATGGGCCAGAACCGTCGGCCAGGTTTTCGGCTTTAATTGTGCCGCCGTGATGCTCTGCAATAATTCGGGCGACATAGAGGCCCAACCCGAAGTGGCCGGGGGTTTTGTCGTGACGTTTTGAGTGCATAATCTGGAAAAGATTTGGAATATCATTTCTCTCCAGCATGGGTCCTTTATTGATTACTTGCAGTTCACACTGATTTTTTATAACCAGTAAATTGATCAGAATCGGCTCGTTGAGCTCACTGAAATCCCGAGCGTTATCCAGTAATTTATCCAGCAATTGTTCAATGTGCATATCTGAGCCGTGAATCATCACTGAAGGTTCACTCAGATGTAATTGCAGCGGTTGATTCGGGCTCAGCTTTTGTTGGTTTTGCACGTAGGAACTAAGCATGGCTGCGAGATCAAACTCGAACATCTCTTCAGTGTCGAGAACTTCTTCAAGGTTAGCTGCATCGGCTAATTTCCCGACCAGAATGCTAATTCGTTGAAGCCCCCGGCGGGCGCTTGCAAGGTAAGGATTTTTGTCATCTCCTGCCAGTGCTTCCCGCTCCAGGTTGTCCAGTGAGGTACTGATGGTATTGAGTGGATTATTGATTTCGTGGCGAAGTGTGCGGGGAATGTTGGCCAGAAAACCCTGGTGTTGATTCAGTTTTTCCAGCGCCAGCTTTATATTGCGGGCCAGGTCGCCAATTTCATCCCCAGCGCGAAGATCCCGGGCAATGCTCAAACCACGCAGCCGCCCATAGTCATCAATTGACATACTGGCCTCCTGGCCAAGCCGACGTATGCGCCAGGCTAGGCGGGCAGAAAAAGAGAGCAGGGTAATAATGACTGCCAGCAGGCTGATCAGAGTAAGTGTAGCTACCCGTTCCAGTGCTTCACTTTGCAGGCCAAGAATTTGGTGAGTACTCTGTTCCAGCAGTACTGCACCGATTACGCCACTGTTACTGCGAATAGGGTGAGCAGCGGTGATTATTGTGCTTTTGCCATCCAGGGATTGTCTTTTCTGTATACCGGATTCGGCATTCAGTGCGTTGCGCAAAACCAGCTCCTCCCGGCTGGTGGTGAGTCTTGGGTCATAATCCTGAATTTCACCCTCCGGCATGCCGATGATGCGATCGGTCATCCAGGAGCGTAAAGCACGCCACACTTCCCGCAATGTCACATTGTTATTGGTGGGGCCTTTAAGTTCATTTAATTCGCGATCCTTTTCCAGCTCGCCGCTGCTGGCACGTACTCGATAATCGCGGTCGATGATCCAGACTCGGGAATTGGTAGTGGAAATGCCGTCCAACAAGTCCTGCAGTCGAGGTGAACGCATCACCATCTGGCTGTATGGATTGTCTTCAAGAGTCTTGAATGTGCCGAAGCGTGCATTGATCTGGCGCTCTTGAGGTGAGTGCGCATCGGCAACTTCCAGCCCCAATTGGCGGCCACTGATAAGATCCAGTGGAACCCGAAACTCCAGCGTATAGGAGTCGCTACTGCGTTGGATATAGCCTTTGATGCTGGTGTCCGGCAGGCCGTCACCAAGATAATTTCGCCACCTTTCATCGACATAATAACTGGTGGTAACGCCACTGCCTTCCCAGACAATCTGTACTCGCTGGTCGTTGCCCTGTTCATCACGAAAATAGAGTCGAACATGATCTGACTGATTCAGTCGCAGCAGGGTTGGATCACGATTTACTGGTGTACTGTCGTTAACTTGCAGCAAGCCGTAGATATATCCTTCCCGCTCGCCAAATACCAGCTCGAAGAAAATACCGCTGCCGCGGTAAGTGGTCGATTTTCGGGTTAATCCGTAGGCGCGCCACTCATCATCAAAGGCGTCCAATTGAATATTGGTGTCGAGTGGATAAATGGGAAGTTCTTCGTAGCCATCGATAGAGGAGGGCATATCGTTGAACAGTTCGTCGCGGCCATAAAGCAGGGTTGCAATCCCTTCGGCGGTTAATAATTGCGCCTGCTCCTGACCTTTGAGCAAAAAGTTTTTCATGGCGATTAATGACTGGATACCCAAATAAGGGATAACCAGCAAAACCAAGCCAAGCATCAAGAGCTTGGTACTTAGCTTGGGGCCGCGAAACTTTTTTGAAGCCACTTTTATTTTGCCCAGCGGTAACCGAAGCCGTATTCGTTTTTAATACAGTCAAATTCGCTATCGAGCTGTCGAAATTTTTTCCGGATATTTCGCATGTGTGTATTAATCGTGTTGCTGGTGACGTAGCTCTGGATGGTTGATTGCATCAGACTGTCGTAAGTAACTGCCTCGCCGGGAATTCGAAGCAGGTGTGCCAGCAAGCGAAACTCGGTAAGTGTCAGGTCAACACGCTCACCTTTCCAGGCAGCCTGCATTGAGCTTTCATTCAGGGTCAGGTCGCCGACCCGTTTGGCGTTTGACTTAGTGGTTTCGGGTGCGGCTCGAACTTCTTTCAAACGTAAAAGGGAGGCCACACGCTCGGCCAGGAAGGTGGCGCTGATCGGCTTGGGTTGGTAGTCCCAGGCGCCAAGGCGCAGACCGGAAATTTTATCGATCTCGTCCACTCGCTCAGTCAGGAAAATAACCGGCAACTCCGGATTTTGCGCAAGCAGATCCCTACACAGCATAAAGCCGCCATCCACTTCACTCTCCAGGATGATGTCGAGTACAGCGAGATCAGGCTGGCGTTCACGAATTCCTTCCAAGGCCGCTGCCCGATTTGGGTAAGCCGCTGTCTCAAATCCTTTGTTTTCAATGGCTGCACAGTAATTACTGCGTTGGTCGGCGTCGTCTTCGACTATGGCAATCAAATAGCTCATTGGAATCCTTATTGTTGGTAGGGGTAATTTCTCAGTTGGTGATATCAGCCCGAACTTAACGTGAAAGCTTCCCGTTTTTGGTTCTGTCAGGGCTCTATCATACCCTGATGTGCTGTTTTAGGGGGAAACATACCTTTGAAGGCGTGGGGGAGACAGTGGTTCAAATTAACTTTCACTTTTTGTCCAGTTTTTATACCCGTCCGTTCCATTTTCATTAGCTTTAATGCTAATCACATCAAGGCTCATTTAGATTAAAGGCTCAAAGAGGCCAGGTAGGAACTCATGAAAGAATTTGTAGCAATCACTGACGATCTTTTTTACAACCACCCGGAACTGTATGACCGTTTGGTTCCATTCAGTCATGACGTCGCTTGTCGGCACCTGATTCCTCAGCCTCTGACTATGGATGGTTATGGTGATGTGATTGAGTTCACAATCCTCGACTCCAGCGGCAATGAGCTGGGTTCTCAACAGGAGTTACGGGCATGCGCTGCTCACTAATTAAAACACTGATTTCTTCAGTGGCTTTGGCGGCGGCACTTGTATTGAGTGCCGGTTGCCAGAACCAGGTTTCATCTGCGGATCAAGTTGTAAAAACTCCGAAGGTGGAAAATTCGGCTGAACAGTTCGACAGGCCGCCTGTATTAAGGCCCGTTCGCTACAGCCTGAAAGTATACAGCGGAAGCAGTGGCGCCTTATTGCCGACCAATATCGATACTCAATTGGCCCCGCTTCTGGAGAAATTCGACAGTTGGCAGCAGATTACCCGCATTACCGTGGTTGGCCACACCGATGCTGAAGGGTCTGACAAGAGCAATATGCTGCTAAGCATCCGCCGCGCCCATGCGCTGGCAGACAGGTTAATGGAAGTGGGTGTTCCCGCAGGAGTATTCGAAGTGGATGGTCGTGGCGAGACTGCCCCAATCGCTTCCAATAGCAGTATCAGTGGTAAGCAATTAAATCGCCGGGTGGAGTTGATTGCCGAAGGTTTGCAGGCAATTGATGATTCGCCAAGGCTGAGCAGAAATTAAAGGTTAACCCAGAGAGGGTGAGAGCGATGAACGGATTCAAGCAAATAACCACCCCATCAACAGCTCACTGGTTACTTACTTATATCTTTCTATGGCTGGGGCTGGTGGTCATCGCACTGCCGGCTTCGGCCACCACTTCCCGATCCTGGGATGATGTCAGCTCAGGTACTCTGTTCCTCAGGTTCAATGAGGAGTCTACCCGCTGGGTAGCACCCACCCTCGATTCCTACGTGAACATTAATGTGACCGGTCCCATTGTGAGGGCAGTGGTCAAACAGCGTTTTCACAACCCCTCAGAGCAATGGGCAGAAGCGACCTATCTTTTTCCTCTGCCAGAAAATGCTGCTGTCGATCATATGCGCATGCGTATTGGTGAACGGATAATCGAAGGTCAAATCAAGGAGCGGGAAGAGGCAAAAAAAATCTATCAGGTGGCCAAGCAGAGTGGTAAGCGTGCCAGCCTCGTAGAACAGGAGCGCCCCAACCTGTTTACCACCAGCGTCGCCAATATTCCTCCGGGCGAACAGATTGTTGTCGAGATCGAATACCAGCATTCGGTACATCGCGATGGTATTGAATATAGCCTGCGTTACCCGATGACAGTGACGCCGCGCTATGTGCCGGGAAGTCCGATTGTGGATGAGTCGGGCCTGGTTCAACAGTCTGGCAATGGAATAGCGCCTGATACTGATGCAGTTCCCGATGCGTCGCGTATAACCCCTCCCTGGAATATTGGCACGGAAAATACCAATCCCACTCGAATCACGGTTTCTTTAAATCCCGGTTTTCTCCTTGGAAAGGTGGTCTCTCCCCACCACAGTGTGCACATGGATGTGCCATCCCCCTTGCAGTCAGTTGTGTCGCTAACCGAACGTGGCCATTTATCTGACAGCGATTTTGAACTGCGCTGGCAGCCTGAGGATCAAGCAGTTCCTCAGGCTGCCTTTTTTTCCGAACAATACGAAGGTAACCAGTACGGCCTGTTGCAAATCACACCGCCATCGCTGGAGCCCGAGAAAAATCATCTGCCTCGTGATGTTATTTTTGTCATCGACACCTCTGGCTCCATGGGGGGCGAGCCAATTCGTCAGGCTAAACAGTCGTTGTTGTGGGCGCTTGATCGATTGAAGGAGCAAGATCGCTTCAACGTTGTTGAGTTTAATTCAACGACTGACAGCCTGTTTGCTGATGTTCAGCCAGCACTGCCTGGTACATTAAGTAGAGCTCGCTCTTTCGTTAGGGGGCTTGAATCCAGAGGTGGCACTGAAATGCTTAAAGCGGCAGAGGCGGCTTTGTGCAAGGAGTGCAATGATGAGGGCAGGGTTCGACAGGTTATCTTTATCACCGACGGCGCTATTGGTAACGAAGAGCAGCTATTTCGGATGATTCGCGCTGAGCTTGGCAGTACACGGCTGTTTACCGTGGGTATAGGCTCGGCACCGAACAGCTATTTTATGACTCGGGCGGCAGAGTTTGGACGAGGGACCTTCACCTATATTGCCAATGCCAATGAAGTAGCTACAAAAATGGCCGACCTCTATCGCAAGCTGGAAGCTCCGGTACTTACGGATCTGAAAGTTCAGTTGTCTGGCTCATCATCTATAGAGGTGATTCCCTCGCCAATTCCTGATTTGTATGCGGGAGAGCCTTTGGTTGTACAGTTCACAGGTGCCAGTTTGCCGAGCGAGGCGCTGGTGACTGGCTGGGCCGGTGAGTCAGAATGGCGCGAAACAGTAGCGCTTTCTCCGTCCCGTCACGATGGTATTCATGTGCTTTGGGCGCGGCAAAAAATTAAAAGCCTGGTTGACCAGCGTAGTCACCAGCGTGATCTGGTTTATCGCGATCAGTTGCGCAGTGAGGTACTGGAGCTGGCCCTAAATCATCATCTGGTAAGCCCGTTTACCAGTCTGGTTGCTGTCGATGTCACTCCTGTTCGGCCCGAAGATCAGGGCCTGAAAAATCACCCAATTGCCAATAATGCACCGAAAGGAACCCAGTTCAACCCGGTCCAGACCGCTACGCCAGCCCTTCGTAACAGTCTGTTAGCCCTGGTACTCTTGCTATTGGCGATAGTTTTGTGGCGCTCGGGCAGAAATTGGTCACCAACAGATCCATTTGTGTCATCAAATGCAACAAAAGCACTTTAAGGTTTCCCCGCCGTGAGCAAGATGGCCACAGTTTTTCATATGTCAAAAGTGGCCTTGGGGCTGATGCCGAAAGGTGTCAGCCCATTTTTTTTACTCAGAAATTGGCGCCGCCACCTGGCTGCTGTGCTGGCTCTTTTTGCGATAGCTTTGATAGTTGATTCACTATATATCCACGCCAAAGCGCAGCTTGGGCAGTACCTGATTCGATCTGCCTGGAAGGAGTCCCTTGAGAAGGGTGAGCAGGTGAAGCCCTGGTGTTGGGCGGATACCTGGCCGGTGGCTCGATTGCATATTCCGAAACTCAATGTTGACCAAGTAGTGCTGGCGGGTGATAACGGTCAGGCATTGGCATTTGGGCCCGGTTTGATTTCGACTTCTTCCGGTGGTCTTGTCGTTAGCGGTCACCGCGATACCCACTTTTCATTCCTTGAACATATAACCCTTGGCTCAGTGCTTGAGTTTCAATATTACAAGGACTCTGGGCCTCGGCGTTTTCAAGTAACCGAATTGGAAGTGGTCAATATTGATGACACGGATTTGTATGTTCCAGAGCAATCTTTGCTGCTTTACACCTGTTGGCCATTCCGTGGTGTTGAGCTGCATACCCCCTGGCGATACCTGGCAATCGCCGTGCCCCAGATCAGATCGGAGACCGAGAATGAATGATATGGCTACCATCGCTATTACTTCTGCGGCAGAAGAGGTGACTTGGCGGTTGCCTGTGGAGCAAATCAGTTTTGTGCAGCTGGATTCGGGGGAACGACTGTATGTGCGAGGGGATGGTCACGTGGTTAAAGTACGGAAAGTTAAGAATGAATTAAAAGTTGCCGACCAGCGAGCTGCCGAGCTGGCTATCTGGAAGCAATTCATAAGATCTATTATAGGTAACAGCCTTTAATAAGGCTTTAAATTAGCAAATATCAATTTAAAAGCCTTAAAAAGGATCTTTAAAATTATTTGATTTATGTTTCATAAGGGCTAATATTTGATCTGTTAAGTGGTTTTAATCCAACTTAAAGACCTAAATATGGCTTTTAAAGATTTTCACTCATTCAGTGACCAGACTATTCTTCAGGAGCTTGGTGATCGCTTTAAAGCGTTGCGGCTTCGCAAAAATCTCAGTCAGCAAGAGCTGGCTGAGCGTACGCTGTTGTCTCTCAATACCATCAAGGCACTGGAAAACGGTAAAGCCAAACTCGCTACCGTCGTCGCTGTAATGCGTGAGTTGGGAGTGCTCGAACAGTTGGAGGGGTTGTTGGAAGAGCCGAAAATCAGTCCGTTGCAACTGGCCAAACGCCGTGGGCGGCCTCGTCAGAGGGCTACCGGCAGTCGTGGGCATTCCGGTAAATCTACCAAGGATGATGTGGAATGGTAGATCGGGTGGATACGGCCCTGGTCCAGCTTTGGGGGATGACGGTTGGTGCTGTGAGCTGGCTCGCAGATCGCGATCTGGCAGTATTTGAATTTGAGCCGGACTTTTTACGTCGCGGACTGGATTTGTCGCCCATTAATATGCCATTGCAAGATGCCTTGCGTGGAGATGGCTTATACAGCTTTGCAGGCCTTAACCGGGATACCTATAAGGGTTTGCCGGGTTTGTTGGCAGATTCGCTACCCGACAAATTTGGTAATAACCTGATTGACGCCTGGTTGGCACGCAACGGTCGTTCGGGGGCCGATTTCAGCCCGGTAGAGCGGTTGTGTTACACAGGGAGTCGTGGCATGGGCGCGCTGGAGTTTGCGCCAGCCATCAATCGCCGTGGTCAGGAGCAGTCAGTACCAGTTGAGGTAGCGGAGTTGGTTAAGCTGGCACAACAGATTACCGCCGAGCGTAGTCAGTTGCAGGTGGCATTTGATTTTGAGCGTCCTGCTGAGAGCCAAAACGGCGAAGCCATGCTTGATATTTTGCGCGTTGGCACTTCTGCTGGTGGCGCCAGACCCAAAGCAATTATTGCCATGAACGATGATGGGGACGTGCGTTCCGGACAAGTGGAAGCGCCAGAGGGATTTGATTACTGGCTGCTGAAATTTGATGGCGTCGATGATTTGGAGCTCGGAAAGCCCAAGGGTTACGGTCGAATTGAATACGGCTACTATCTGATGGCGCAGAAGGCTGGCATTCAGATGAGTGAGTGTCGATTACTGGAGGAAGGTGGCAGGGCGCACTTTATGACCCGCCGCTTTGATCGCCAACGGGACTCCAAGGGAAAAATGCGCAAGCAGCACATGCAAACGCTCTGTGGTGTCGCCCATTTCGACTTTAATATGCCCGGTGCCTACGGCTACGAGCAGGCTTTTACAGTGATGCGTCAATTGAGGTTGTCCCGTATTGAGGCGGAGCAGCAATTTCGACGTATGGTGTTGAATGTGCTGGCGCGCAATCAGGATGACCACACCAAAAACATAGCTTTCCTGATGGATGAGGATGGGCAGTGGCGCTTGTCACCGGCTTATGATGTCACTTATGCCCATAACCCCGCAGGTGTCTGGACCAACCAGCATCAGATGTCTATCAATGGAAAGCGGGATCACTTTACAGTTCAGGATTTACTGGATGTGGGGCACTCCATCAGCCTGCCACGCCCCAAGCAGGTGATTGACGAGGTGCATGCCGCTGTTCAGGCTTGGCCGGAGTTTGCCAAACAGGCCGGTGTTGCAGAGAAAGTGAGTAAACAGATTGGAAATGCCCATCGGCAGTTATAGGTGGGCCTGTTGACGCCATTCGAAAATTTACAGTTTTGAGGAAAAAATTATGGATAAACAAACCAGCACCGAAGTGGAAGCAGCAGTATTTCGTCGCCTGTTACAACACCTCGATAACCATAAGGAAGTGCAAAATATAGAGCTAATGATCCTGGCGGATTTCTGCCGCAACTGTCTCGCCAAGTGGTATGTGGCGGCATCTGAAGAGCGTGGCGAAACAGTGGAATACGAGCAGGCGCGTGAAATCGTCTACGGTATGCCCTACAGTGAGTGGAAGGATAAGTACCAGACCGACGCTACCCCGGAACAGCAGGCTGCATTTGAGGCACGTCGCGGCAGAAAGCCTTGACTGAACTCCAAATCAACGTTGCGTGCGGGTAGGCATTAAAGCTCTACCCGCTCTCCCATCTCCGGTACACAGGCACTCCAGCCAAACATTTCATTTAGCCTGAGCCTTAACTGGTCGGACGCTTCCGGTTCGCCGTGGGTGATAAAACACTGTTTGGGTGCCACAGGTATTTTCTGTAGCCAGTGAGTCAGTTCCTGATAGTCAGCATGAGCAGATAAGAAAGCCAGTTGCTGAATCTCTGCCTGAACATTCATCTCCTTGCCAAAAATTCGTACGGTTTTGGCCCCATCAACCAGCCGAGCGCCGCGAGTACCACCTGCCTGAAAGCCGGCAAACAACACTGTATTTCGATGATCACGAATCATACGCTTAAGGTGGTGAAGAACGCGGCCACCGGTAGCCATGCCACTGGCGGAGAGAATAATTGATGGTACTTTCAGATGGTCCAGTTCGCGAGATTCGTCTACGGTGCGAGTGAAGGTCACCTGATCGTCCAGAGATTGGCACTCATGCTTGTTCAAACGATGAAGGTTGCAGTGGCGCTGCAGCACCTCTGTTGCCCGAATGGCCATGGGGCTATCGAGGTACATGGGAATATTGGGAATTCGATTGTTCTGCCGCAACTGGTTAAGCAGGTAAAGCATGGCTTGAGCGCGCCCTACTGCAAAAGAGGGAATTAATACACTGCCCCCTCGCTGCACTGTGGTGTTGATAATGTCGGCCACCGTACTCTGCAGGTCTCGATTGTCATGTAGCCGGTTGCCGTATGTGGACTCTGTGACCAGGTAATCACAGTAAACCGGTGGCTCGGGTGGTCGCATAATCAGGTCGTTGGGACGGCCAAGGTCGCCGGTAAAAAGAATATGTCTCCCGCCAATCTCCACATCCAGAAAAGCAGAGCCAAGTATGTGGCCGTTGGGGTGAAAGCGAACTTTCCACGGACCCCCGTCCAGTGGTTTATCAAACTCAACCACCTTGAACTGCTTTAGCGCACGTTCTGCATCCTGTCGGTTGTAGAGAGGCAGGGCGGGTTCATGCTTACTGTAGTGATGGCGATTGCGGAAGGCAGCTTCTTCCTCCTGAAGGTGAGCTGCATCCAGCAACAGAATTTCACAGAGATCGCGTGTGGCTGCTGTACAGTAGATGGGTCCCTCAAAGCCATTTCGAACAAACAGGGGTAAATAGCCGCTGTGATCCAGATGCGCATGAGTGAGCAGCACCGCGTCGATAGTCTCTGGCTCTACCGGGAATGGTCTCCAGTTGCGCTGTCGTAGATTCTTGTAACCCTGGAATAACCCACAATCTACAAGAATACGGTTTAATTGACCGCCATTGCGAAGTTCCAACAGATAGCGCGATCCGGTAACGGTGCCGGCGGCACCCAGAAAGCTCAGGCTCAATGTCTGTTTCAAGAGTGAACTCCAAATGTTGTAGTTCTTAGTCTCAGTATAGTGATTGAAATACAGCTTGCCCTTGGAGTTCATTCCAAGTGTTAGATAAACTGTTCGTCGTATTCAAAAACGGAAGATCACAGTGTTTAAAATAATTGGCGCCCTTGTTGGCCTGGCATTTGGCCCTCTTGGGGCGATTTTTGGCTTTTTGCTGGGTGGTACTTTTGACCGGGTAAAAAGTTACGGCTCTGGCGGGTTTAACCCCTTTACCCAAGGTGAACGCCAACGAGTATTTCTGAAAACAGTATTTATTCTCAAGGGCAAGCTAGCCAAGGCTGATGGACATATCTCCCAGGCGGAAATAGATCATACCGAGGCGTTTATCCGTCAGCTCGGAATGACCGCAGAACACCGTCAGCAGGCCATCGATTGGTTTAAGCAAGGTTCTGCCAGTGGATTTGATATTCGTCAGACACTGGCCGATTTTCGCTCTGCCTGTGGCCATACCCGCAACTTGCGCCAGGTTTTATTGGTTTACCTGGTGATGATGGCTCTTGCGGATGGTGTGATAGATGCGGCAGAAAAATCCCTGCTGGAAGAAATTGCCCAACAACTGGGGTTCAGTCAGGCAGAATTCCAGGCGATTCTGAACATGACCTTGAATCAGTCGCATTTTTCCCAAGGTTATCGAGGTTATCAAGGCGAAGCGGCATCAGCGAGCAATGCCCTGGATGATGCCTATAAAGCACTGGGTGTCAGTTCGGATGTTAGCGATCAGGAGCTAAAGCGAGCATATCGAAAACTGATGAGCCAATATCATCCGGATAAGTTAATGGGGCAGGGGGTGCCTGAAGATATGCTGAAAGTGGCAACGGAAAAAGCCAAAGAAATTCAAGTGGCCTATGACTTGGTGAAAAAGAGTCGAAATTTATAGGCTTGGGTTTTTAGGTTGCTGTCATCCTGAGCGCAACGAAGGATCTCTAAACAAACAAGAGATTGTCACCTTCGGCGCCCAACGCGTCATGCGCTTTTGACTTCGCTTCGCTCAGAATGACGGAGTGGAAGTGTTTTAATGGCCGAGAATAGCGTTGGGTAGTTCACCAAACTGTCGAGCGAAAGCGGCCTTAAATTCATCATCGGTCTTCATGCGTTTGATTTCCTCAAACATCTCTGCCGCCTGAGGGTAGGTTCGCTGCAGATACATCAACCACTGCTTGGCGCGATTGCCCAGGAACTTTTCCGGGTAGGCGGCAGCGGTTTCCAGGTAGAAACGGTAAAGCAGAACACATACCTGCTGCCAAGGCATGGGTTGGTATTCTTTGTCGGCTTCAAACGCTTTAATTTGCAGCGCCAGATCAGGCCGTGCCAACAGGCCGCGGCCAAGCATAAAATCCTCGCATCCTGACTGTTCTTTACAGCGACGGTAATCGTCCAGCGTCCAGATTTCGCCGTTGGCTATGACCGGAATATTTACGGTTTCGCGAATGCGGCCGATGTAATCCCAGTAGGCGGGTGGTTTGTAGCCGTCAGCTTTGGATCGTGCGTGAACTGCCAATTCGGCAGCGCCGCCATCGACGGCGGCATGAGCATTTTCCAGGTAGCTTTCCCGGTCATTAAACCCCAATCGAATCTTTGCGGTTACCGGCACCTGCGATGGAACCGCTTCACGAACCGCTTTAACAATATCGTAAACCCGCCGGGGATCTTTCAGCAGGGTGGCTCCACCGTCACTGTTGTTCACGGTTTTGGCCGGGCAACCAAAGTTGAGGTCTACGGCCGGAGCACCCAGGCTAGCCGCCTTGGCAGCATTGCGGGCAAGTTTTTCGATATTGCTACCCAGTAGTTGCACCCTTACCGGGGTACCAGTGGGGGTGCGGCTGTCGCTTAACAGCTCCGGGCAGGATTTTTTGAACACACGCTCTGGAAGGACGGCATCTGTTACTCGAATAAACTCTGTCACGCACAGGTCAACCCCTCCAACAGAGGAGATCAGGTCGCGCATATGATGATCGACTACCCCTTCCATCGGGGCGAGAAAGATTCGCATAACCAGATAATTTCGTTCATTTAGACAACAGGGCGCGCATTGTACTGGCTGTAAGCACTGGTGGACAGGCCGAACGTTGACCGCCCGGGGCGCTCTAATTGGAGTTGGCCTACAATTCTGAGACCCTTGTATGGCCTGGGTGAGATTCAGGTAGCGTTTCTCGAGCGGCGAGATTGATAGGATGATCGCCTCTAACTGTTTGGAGCGAGCCATGTTTGACAAAAAAAGTAGTGACAAATCAAAGCCTGCCAGTTCCGTACTGGAAGCTTCCGTGCGTGATATGCCAGCAACCAGCGTGACCTCACCAGCACGTACTTGCGCCATGATTGGTTCCACTATTGTGGTGAAAGGTGAAGTTCGCGGCGGTGAAAACCTTATCGTGGATGGTACCGTGGAGGGCTCAATTGAATTAAGCAATCATGAGTTGTCCATCGGTCAGTCCGGTCGGGTCAATGCCAATATCACCGCTAAATCGGTCAGAATTGATGGTGAAGTACAGGGTGATATTACTGGTCACGAAAAAGTTACCATCTCAAAAAGCGGCAATGTGCAAGGCAATATCGTTGCTCCCAGGGTGACTTTGGAAGATGGTGCCAAATTCAAAGGCAGTATTGATATGGATCCCGGCGAAAAGGTTGCAGCTGCAAAAAGCAAGCAGGCCGAATCCCTGGTGCCTAAGCCGGTCGAAACCAAGAGTGACTCGGCTGCGGGAACCAGTACTGTATCAAGCACCCATTGATTGCTATAACAGTGCCATTGTGCGGCTGGTATTTTATCAATGTTACTGAAAAGCCAATTGCTGCCTCAGTTGTTTGAAGGACGAGAGGTTGGGGACAGTTTGACGGTACTGGATGTTGGACTAGCCAACCCGGACACCGTCACTTTCCTTTCCCGGTATCGAACAAGGTTGCATTGCCTGGATTTGTATTCGGAACCTGTTTTAACGTTACAGGAGTCTGATGCTGGTCAAAAAGAACTTCGGGATGAGTTTCATCAAATTCTCAATTTTCCAGCTCATACCGAATTTGATATCTGTCTGCTTTGGGATTTCCCCAACTACCTGAATCAAACCGCCTTGCGTGCATTTTCAGAAGCACTGATGCCGTGGCTGTCAGTAAATAGTCTGCTGCACGGTTTTGGTATTCACAAACCGGGAACGGTTATTTCCAGTTGTCATTATGGAGTCACTTCACCAACTGAAATCAGCGTGCGAAGTGGTGAAGCTGGCGATGCCCTGTACCCTCACAGACAGGGTGAATTGAGTAAGGAGTTTCGTGGATTGGAAGTTAGTCGTGGGACGTTGCTTTCCAATGGCAAACTGGAAGTACTGTTAAAACCGGAAGAAACTTTAGCGTTGAAAAAAGCCAATATTTTTTGGTGACTTAATTATGTTTGTTTTTTTCTGAGACGGAGTTTAAAGCTGTAACTCAAACCGTGCGCCACCCAAATCCGATTGGTTCACCTGAAGAGAGCCGCCGTAACTGCTGACGATATCAATTACCACTGCAAGGCCGATCCCATGTCCAGGGTTGGCGCTATCAGCCCGGGCTCCACGTTGCAAAATGGCAGTATGTTGGCCGGCGGGAACGCCGCTGCCATTGTCTTCAATACATAGTAAAAGGTGTTTGTGGTCATTGCGCGCGGACAGGTGAATTAGTCCGTTGCCATATTTACAGGCGTTCTCCAGCAAGTTACCAAGAATTTCCATCAGATCTGCTTCGTCACCGCGGAAAAATACATCCTTTTCAATTTGTAGCTGGAAGTTGGGGCTCTGTTCGGCGAACACTTTCGCCAGGCTGTTACACAAACGCTGTGCCAGCGGAGCAACAATTACTTTACCTGCAGTGCTGGTTTGTGCGCGCACCGATCGTTGCAGTTGGTGCTGAACGATCTGGTCCATGCGATTTAATTGCTCAAACAGAACAGAGTTTTCACTGCCTTCGTTGCGTTGTTCCAAGTGACCACGCATGACTGCCAGTGGGGTTTTCAGGCTGTGTGCCAAATCTGCCAGTGTGGTTCGGTAGCGTTCCCGCTGTTCACGTTCGCTGCTGATTACTTCGTTCAGGTTCCCTGTTATCGGAGAAATCTCGCTGGGATAGTCGCCGCTCAGCAGTTCTTTATCCCCTGACTCAATGTCACGTAAATCCGCTGCGACTGTTTTTAAAGGCTTGAGCCCCCAGCGCAAAATCAGGAACTGCACAATTAACAAAAACAGAGCTAGCAAACCAAGCCAACGCCACAATTCAGTGCGATAGCTTTTTACTTCGGCAATCACAGGTGCCTTACTGCTAAGAATGGTAAACCGCAATAGCTGATTTTGATCGGACAGTTCCCAATTTACATCGTAGCTGTACGCAAATAGCTGCTGATCCCCGGAATCAATATCGTAAAAATGGCGTTTGCCAGGCTCTAATGATGTGTTCACCACATCGATTGGCGTGTCAATCAAGGTGGAGGCGGAGCGCCACAGGGTAGTTTTATCGTCACTGATTATGGCCATCAGGCCGGAGTTTAGGTTATTGAGTCGAGGCTCGGTCAAGAGTTCTGGCATTTCCAGTTGGCTATCTTCAACTTCTGCAGCACCCAGAAGTAAATAGATATAACTCTCCAGCCGCTCTTTCTGGGCACTTACCTGGCTGCGCTGAAAGGATTTTTCCAGCATAAACCCGCTGATACCTAAAAACAGTGGAAGCAATACCAGGGAGGCCAGCAGTAGCCGACCTTTGAGGGAGCCGGAAAATACTCGCCAGCTCAAGCGGATTCACCGTCAGCGCTAAGAGTAAAGCGATAGCCTTGGCCGCGTACTGTAACGATTGGTTTTAGTGAGCCTTTCGGATCCAGTTTTTTGCGCAGTCGGCCAATAAATACCTCAATTACGTTGCTGTCGCGCTCAAAATCCTGGGCGTACAGATGCTCGGTGAGCTCGGTTCGTGAAATAACCTTGCCGGCATGATGAGCAAGATATTCCAGCGTATTGTATTCGTAGCTGGTTAACTCCTGTGCCTGACCGTTCACTCTGACCTGCTTGGCTGTGGTATCAATTACCAGTGGGCCAAAACGAAGTTCAGCACTGGCGTGGCCACTGGAACGTCGTAACAGCGCATTGATGCGAGCGCGAAGCTCTTCCTGGTGAAATGGTTTCACCAGGTAGTCGTCAGCACCAGCTTCAAGGCCTTCCACTTTATCTTGCCAGCTGCCTCTCGCCGTTAAAATCAGAATAGGGAAGGTTTTGTTTTCTCTGCGCAGTGTTTTGATGATCTCGATACCGCTGAGCTGGGGTAGCCCCAGATCAACTACAGCAAGATCGTACGGGAATTCACGGCCTTGATAGAGTCCATCTACGCCATTGTCTGCAGTATCTACCGCATGGCCGTCTTTGGTTAAAAACTGCTGGAGTTGGCTGAGCAGTTGCGGCTCGTCTTCTACTATCAGTAGTCGCATAGTTTATGCCCTTGCTGGTTACCGCCAGTCAGCGTCTATATCCACGACGGTCGCTTTTATCCTTGCCCTTGTCTTTTTTATCGTCAGAAGACGATTTGCCGCCATACACACGGCCACTCTTGGCATCCACTATAACTTGGGTAACGCTGCCATTGGATTTAAGCAATTTCACCCGAAAGGCATCTTTTTTGTTGTACTGGATAGCAGTGATTTTCAGCACTTTGCCACCCACCTGTTTTTGAGCGATGGCACCAGCCTGTTCGCGGCTGACATCGGCAAGGGCGAGTGGGGAAGCGGTCAATGCGCTGACAGTGATTATTAAAACAAGCAGGAGCCTGATGCGCAGCATAAGATGTTTAAAAATGTGCAGCATGTCAGGCTCCTTTTAAAGTTTAGAAATTGTCCGCTATTGCATCAACGCGCGGGGCGTACGTCAACATGCACTTTGATGCGGCGACCCGGATCGTAGTTGGTGCGAGTGTAGTAGGTACGACCGTGATAGCGATAGCGTACATCGTAACCCACAATCACACGATAGCGATGGTCGCGGTGATGACGTGCTTCGTAGTAGTCGTCATCGTGGTCGCGGCGTTGAATATCTGTGGCAATTGCAGCGCCCAAAACCGCACCTGCTACAGCACCAACCTTCTTGCTGCTGCGGTTGTTGCCAACAGCGTTGCCGATACTACCGCCAATGATGGCACCCAGAACCGGGGCAGTGGCGGAGTCGTGGTGATCATCGTGGCGACTGTAGTGGCGACGGCTGCGCTCGGTGCGCCATTCGTAGATCGGGGTTACGCTGGTTACTTTAGCGTAATCCACGTGATGACCACGATCGCGGTGGTGGGGACCGGCCATTACCGAAGTAGAGGCCACCATCAGGGCAAACAGCATAGTCAGAGTTTTCATGGTATTTCTCCTTCTTCAATCCCGCACCCGTTTGGTGAGGTTGTGTGCAGATTACTCCCGCGAACCTGAACCAATTCTGAAGCAAGGAAAACTTTTTTTAACAGAACATCAAGGTAGAATGCAGCCATTCATATAATGGTGCTCAAACAGGAAGGCGGTATGAAGAAGATCTTTATTGGTGGGGTAATGGTGTTGTTGCCGGTGGCCTTATTGACCGCCGCTTTTGTCTGGGTATTCCGCTTTGTTACCGACCTGATTCGACCGCTCACCACACTGGTGGTAGACAATTTGGGTCTCCCTGAGCTGGTAGGCCACCTGATTGTGATTGCCGTGATTCTGGTGGTTTGCTTCCTGATAGGCGGGTTTGTTACCACCGGCCTCGGACGTTGGATTCACAACCGTTTTGACCGCTATCTGGTGAAGCTGGCACCGGGATATCGCTTGATCAAGGCAACACTGGAGCAGTTCTTTGGCGACCCTGACTCGTCCCCTTTTGCCAGTGGTGAAGTGGCGCTCGTGAAATTGTTTGGCACCGATTGCCCGACCTCTGTCACCGCTCTGGTGACTTCGCGCCACCCCAATGGTGACTTCACTGTATTTGTTCCTACTGGCCCCAACCCAACTTCCGGTTTGATGTACCACCTGAAACCGGATCAGGTCGAGTTGCATCCCGAGATCAAAGTGGAAGAGATGATGCGCACGATCATCGCCTGCGGCGCCGGTACCGGCAAGCTGTTTGGAAGCAACCCGGATACTCCCTGACATCTGGTAATTGTTGTGTCCAAACCATTCACCACAAATCTGCCCATCGGCGAAGTTCTTGATGACATTCGCCAGCAATTGGGTGAGCGCCATGAACTTGTTCTGCAGGCTGAGCCCGGCGCTGGTAAAACCACCGTCGTACCTTTGGCGCTACTGAACGAGCTCTGGTTGAGGGGGCGAAAAATCCTGATGCTGGAGCCTCGTCGTATGGCCGCCAGAGTGGCAGCGGAGCGAATGGCATCCACTTTGGGTGAGAAGGTGGGTGAAACGGTGGGCTATCGAATTCGGCTGGAAAGTCGAGTCAGCGATAACACTAAAATCGAAGTTATCACCGAAGGCATTCTCACAAGGATGCTACAAGACGATCCGTCACTGGCGGATACCGCACTGGTAATCTTTGACGAATTCCATGAGCGCAGCCTCGACGCCGACTTCGGCCTGGCTCTGTCCCTGCAGGGCAGGGAGTTGTTTCGCGATGACGACGACCCTCTAAAGCTGTTGGTTATGTCCGCCACCCTCGATGGTGAGGCGGTGTCAAAGTTGATGAACAATGCGCCTATCATTACCAGCGAAGGACGTTGCCATCCGGTCGAGGTTTACTACGGCACACCCAGTCAGCCCAACGAGCCGATTACCGGTCCGATGGTGGATGCCATCTGCACAGCACTAACCAGGCATCAAGGTAGCGTGTTGGCTTTTTTGCCGGGGCAAGGCGAGATCAATCGCGTGGCTGAGGCGTTGGCGGAGCGGTTAGAAGGCACAGATTTTAAAAATACGGTAATTGCGCCACTGTACGGGGGTTTGAGTCTTTCTGAACAGCAGCTGGCAATTTCGATTTGTGATGGCGGTGGTCGAAAGATTGTGCTTTCCACTAATATTGCAGAAACCAGTTTGACTATCGAAGGCATTACCTCAGTTGTTGATTCGGGTTTGGCGCGAGAGCCAATTTTTGATCCGCAAACCGGTATGACGCGATTGCAGACCCGGCGAATTTCCAAAGCTTCCAGTGTGCAGCGTGCCGGGCGGGCGGGGCGTTTGGGGCCGGGACACTGTTATCGACTGTGGGGCGAACAGCAACAACAGCAATTGGCCGCTCAATCTACACCGGAAATTCTTCAAGCGGATTTAGCACCACTGGTGCTGCAACTACTTGCTTGGGGAATTGATGATCCCAACGAGCTGGCTTGGCTCAACCCTCCGCCCAGTGGACCATTTAATCAGGCTCGTGATTTACTGGTGGCGTTTGGAGCTGCTGAGCAAACGCATGCAGGTGGATGGCAACTGACTGCTCATGGTGAGCAGATGGCTAATTTGCCTGCGCATCCAAGATTGGCGCATCTGCTTTTGGTGGGAATGGCTCATGGTGTATCGGAATTAGCTTGCCAGTTGGCGGCTTTGATGTCAGAGCGAGACCCTCTCAGCAGAGAAGGTGCAGATCTGTCCACTCGCTTAATGATCCTGAATGGTGACAGTCGTTGTCCGGCACATTTAAAAGGCTGGCGTCTGCGCATTTTGCAGCAAGCCAAGCGCTATCAATCATTCTGTCGCAAAAACCAGTCAAAAGCCGATCTTGATGAACTGCAGGCATTGGGGTTGTTAATTGCCGCCGCTTACCCGGATCGAATCGCAAAACGTCGCAATGGTAATAATTACTTGCTGAGCAATGGTCGTACTGCCACCTTGTCGGAGCACGATAGCCTCTCCCGCTGTGACTGGTTGGCCGTCGCTGAACTGGGCGGTAGGGTAGGACTCTCCAGTGATATTATTTTTTCGGCTGCTGAGTTTGATCCCGCGCTTTTGAGTGATGAATTGGCGGTTAACGTTATTGAAAAAGAATTTGTGCAATGGGTCAGCCGCGATGAGCGTTTTGTCGCAGAGCGCCGCAAGATGGTTGGTGCGATTGTTGTGCAGGCGACTCCGATACAGACTATTTCTATTGAGGCGAAAACCGAGGCGCTGATTCAATTGGTTCGCAATCGCGGCCTGAAATTACTGCCGTGGAACGACGAATTACGTCAGTGGAAGTCAAGGGTGATGCTATTGCAAGAAAATCTTGGCGATCCCTGGCCGAATGTATCTGATACGAATCTGCTGAATACGTTGGAAGAGTGGCTGGCTCCTTATCTGAATGACATCAATCGACTCAGCCACTTTCAGCAGCTTGACCTGAAATCAATTTTACAGGGGCTGTTACCGTGGCCATTACCACAGCAGTTGGATGAGCTGGCACCTTTGCGATTGGAGGTTCCATCTGGCTCACATATTCAAATTGACTATACTCAGTCGCCGCCGGTACTGGCGGTTAAATTGCAGGAGATGTTTGGCTGTCAGCAGACACCTACAATTGCCAATGGCAAGGTGGAATTAATGATACACCTGCTGTCTCCAGCCAGAAGGCCACTGCAAATAACCCAGGATTTGGCTGGTTTCTGGCGCACCGGCTATGAACAGGTTAAAAAAGAGATGAAAGGGCGGTATCCGAAACACCCCTGGCCGGATAATCCTTTGGAAGCTGTGGCGACAGGTAAAGTTAAAAATAGGCTCTAACTTTTAACAAATTTATTTTCTCCAAGAAAAAAAGTGGCCGATTGTTTAATCAGGAATTCCAATAATTGCTGATGTCACACTTGCTTTCCGGCATCACAGAATAATGCCCCAATTCAGACCACTGCAATCCCGGATGGTGAAAGTCTGACCCACAGGAGGCAAGCAATTCGAATTGCTCGCAAATATTTAGCATGTTGCGTGTATCGGAAGGAATTTGCTTGCCCGATACTACTTCCATGGCTTGGCCCCCGCAGCTTTTAAAGTCTTCAACCAGTGCCAATAGTTTGGTGCGCGTCATTTTATATTTGAGCGGGTGAGCGAGAACTGCGGTACCCCCGGCTCCTCGAATCCAGTCAATCACCTGTTGCATACTTGCCCAGTGCTGTTTTACGTCTCCGGGCTTTCCGGCGCCAAGGTACTTTTTGAATGCCTGTTGCTGATTTTTGACCGCTCCGACATTGACCAGATGTTGGGCGAAATGAGGGCGTCCGACATGATCGCCACCTGCAAGTTTCTGTACATCTTCCAGATTGCAATCTAGCCCTTTGGCGGTGAGTTTCGCGGCAATTTGCTCGGCTCTTGCAAGCCTGGCTTCAGTTTGGAATTGCACTCCCTCGGCAATGGCATCGCTATTCAGGTCAATTTCCAGCCCCACGATATGAACGCCTTGCTTGCGCCATGTAGTGGAAAATTCTATGCCTGGAATAAGTTTAACCGGACAGTCTTCGATACTTATTTGCGCGTACGCAGCTACGGTATCGTGATCGGTAATGGATAAATGGGTAACGCCGTTATCACTGGCCCGCTGAACCAGTTGTTGTGGGGTTAGCGAGCCGTCTGAGCAGGTGGTGTGGCAGTGCAGGTCTACTTTCATGGGGTGGAATTTAGCATAAGTGGTTGCGTAAGACACTGGATTGCTTCGTCGCTATGCTCCTCGCAATGACGACTGCGGAGCTTACGTCATCGCGAACATAGTGAAGCGACCCAGCGTCTTATCATCCAAGTAAGGCTGGGTATAGATCATTCCAATAAGGGTTGGTTGACTCATTTAGCTTGATCTTGTTAGTGCAAGAACCGGCCTTTAACTGCTTTTCTCGAATGATAGCATCAAGCATGGATTGATGAAGCTCATAGTAGACCAGCCAATCCAACTTATAGCGTTTGGAAAATCCATCCACTTGATGCTGTTTATGTTGCCAGATACGCTGAATAAGATTGCTGGTTACTCCAGTGTAAAGAGTGCCGTTGCGCTTGTTGGTGAGGATGTATATCGCTGGTTGTTTTTGCATAACTCTTCCTTGAGTTGTTTTTTTAAGACACTGAATTGTTTTGCTGCGCTCGCAATGACGTGATACCCACACAGTTCGTCATTGCGAGCGCAGCGACGCAATCCAGTGTCTTTAGATTCAATCCATCACCTTGCCCCGCATGGCTTTCACCTTTCCTCGCTGAGTCTTTTTATCCATGCGTTTTTTCTGTGAGCTTTTGGTGGGTTTAGTGGGGCGGCGGGTTTTCTGGACGACAGTGGCTTTTTTAATAAGCTCGCGCAATCGCTCCAGCGCGTCTTCGCGGTTTTTTTCCTGGGTGCGAAATTGCTGGGCCTTGATAACGACCACACCTTCTTTGGTGATACGTTGGTCTTTGCTGGCCAGTAGTCGCTCTTTGTAAAAATCCGGCAGCGACGAGGCGTTGATATCAAAGCGCAGATGGATGGCGCTGGAGACCTTGTTAACATTCTGGCCGCCGGCGCCCTGAGCGCGAATGGCACTCAAGTCGATCTCTTCATCGGGAATGGATACGGTATTGGATATATACAGCATCAAAGGTTCCTTAGACATGCTCCCGGATAACTTCCAGAAATTCACTGCCAAACTTTTCCATTTTAGACTGGCCGATACCACTGATGTTCAGTAACTCCATTTCGCTGGTAGGGTGGTATTCCATCATTTCCATCAATGTGGCGTCGTGGAAAATCACATAGGGCGGTACGCCATGTTCGTCTGCAAGCTGCTTGCGGCAGGCCCGCAGGGCTTCCCAGAGCTTTCGATCCGAGTCGCTGACATTGGAACCATGCTGTTTGCGAACCGGCTTGCGCAGTTGCGGTTCGGCCAGGTCAGTGCGCAAAGTCAGGCTGATTTCGCCGCGCAGTAGCGGGCGACTGGCTTCGGTCAAGCGGAGTGCGCCATAAGCTTCGGGGTCTGAAATAAGATAGCCCTGGACCACCAGTTGCCTCACGACAGAGCGCCATTGCTGGTCGGATAGCTCTTTGCCGATACCGTGAGTGGAGAGCTGGTGATGTCCCCACTGGTACATTTTGTCGTTCTCTTTGCCACGCAGCACGTCAATTACATGGCCGGCCCCAAAGCGCTGGCCGGTGCGGTAGATGCAAGAGAGAAGTTTTTGGGCGGCTTCAGTGCCATCCCAGGTTTGTGGCGGGGTCAGGCAGATATCGCAGTTGCCACACTTTTTCTCGCCACTGGCTGATTGATAACCTTCACCAAAATAACCCAGCAGCGACACCCGTCGACACTCGGTGACTTCACACCAGCCCAAGAGTGAATCCAGTTTGGAACGCTCAATGCGCTTTTGTTGTTCGTGGCTGCCGGAGTCATCCACCATCTGGCGCAGCCGAACAACATCCTGCAGGCCATACACCATCCAGGCATCGGCTGGCTCGCCATCACGACCGGCTCGGCCGGTTTCCTGGTAGTAGGCCTCCATGCTCTTGGGTAGATCCAGATGGGCGACAAAGCGCACATCCGGTTTATCAATGCCCATACCAAAGGCAATCGTGGCCACCATCACGATGGCGTCTTCACGCAGAAAGCGCTGTAAGTGCTCGGCGCGCATCTCGGCGGGCAGCCCGGCATGATAGGGCAGAGCAGTGAGTCCACGAGTGGTGAGCCACTCAGCGGTAGACTCAACTTTCTTGCGAGACATACAGTAAACAATGCCGGAGTTGTCGCGATGGCCAATCAGGAATTTGATCAGCTGCTTTTTTGCATCGGTTTTTGGTTGCACGCTGTAGCGAATATTGGCGCGGTCAAAGCCACTGACAAAGCGCTTGGGGCTATCGAATGCCAGACGTTCGGGGATTTCCTGCTGAGTGCGTGGATCGGCCGTAGCGGTAAGTGCCATACGCGGCACACCGGGAAAGTGTTCCCGCAAGCGGTTCAGCAACAGGTAGTCCTGACGAAAATCGTGCCCCCACTGGGATACGCAGTGGGCTTCATCAATGGCAATCAGGGAAATTTTAAACTGGCTCAGCAGTCGAAGAGTGCGGTCCTGTAACAGTCGCTCCGGGGCAATGTAGAGCATATCCAGATCGCCCTGGTGCATCTGACGCAATACATCCTGTTGCTCGACATCACTGAGCGTCGAGTTGAGAAACGCAGCGTTGATACCGAGCTGTTGCAGGGCAGACACCTGGTCTTGCATCAGCGCGATCAGGGGGGAGACTACAATTCCCATACCATCGCGCACCAGTGCCGGAATCTGGTAACAGAGCGACTTGCCGCCGCCAGTGGGCATCAGCACAAGAGTGTCGTGGCCTGCCAACGCGGATTCGATAACCGCTTGCTGAGGGCCGCGGAAGGCGTCGTAACCGTAGATTTCGTGCAGGACGTTTAAGGCGTGATCAATCATCGCGGCATTATACCGATGAGGACATCGATTGTGAGGATGAATTCAGCCTGAAATTGCGCAGAGAAGCGGAGTATTGTCAATATTTCCAATATTCTTACAAACCCTTACAATCTTTACGTGTAAACAATTTTGGTCAGGGGTAACTAACGTGAAATGTCCAATGTCCGACAATACCGTCGATCTCAAAGGGGAAGAAATCCACTGGGATCAGGATATCAGTTATGGTCAGTATTTGGCTCTGGATCAGGTGCTGAATGCTCAGCACTGCCTGTCAGACAGCCACGATGAGATGATGTTTATCGTCATCCACCAGGCGTCCGAGCTGTGGATGAAACTGATGATCCATGAGCTGACAGCGGCCATGGAGAGTGTAAAACGCGATGAGCTGGGGCCTGCGATGAAAATGCTGGCGCGTATCGCCCGTTGCCAGGAGCAGTTGATTCACTCGTGGAATGTATTGTCCACCATGACTCCAAAAGACTACCTGAGTTTCCGTGATTCACTGGGTCAAAGCTCCGGCTTCCAGTCTTACCAATACCGCATCATCGAATTCTCCCTGGGCAATAAAAACCGCGATATGGTGAATGCTCACAAGGCTTTCCCGGAAATCTTCACGCGCGTAAACGATGTTCTGAATGCACCCAGCATCTACGACCTGACCCTGCAGCTCTTGGCCAAACGCGGCTTTGATGTACCCAAAGAGTGCCTGGAGCGTGACTGGAGTGTTGCTTACACAAGCAACCCGAAAGTAGAAGAGATTTGGGGTGAGATCTATAAAAAAGGTGATGAGTACTGGGATCTGTACGAATGGGCGGAGAAGCTGGTGGATATGGAACACCGTTTCCAGACCTGGCGTTTTGCCCACATGAAGACGGTTGAGCGCATTATCGGTTACCGTAAGGGGACTGGTGGTACTGGTGGTGTGAGTTATCTGGTGAAGGCTCTGGATTTGAGCTTCTTCCCGGAGCTTTGGTCGGTTCGCACCAAGTTGTGATGTGCTGATTGTTTGAGTTGAAAAGGGCGGCTGAATTAGTCGCCCTTTTTTGTTTCCGTCATTCCCGTGAACGTACAGATTGTCATTCTGAGCGATTACGTTGTCATCCTGAGCGTAGCGAAGGATCTCACAAGGTTGCTCTGGTTCTTTGGATTTCGCCCCCGAAGGTTTGGAGTGCGCCTGCGGCGGGCGGCTTCCATGCACTGGGGGCGACATTCTTTTCTTTGCTGGCTCAAAGAAAAGAATGCAAAAGAAAGAGCCTTAAAAGAGCTTCACCTTCTCGGCAGTGAATTGTACTGACCCTAGGGGTTTACTTACTCCCCAAGATTCACTGTTATATCCTGCGATGCTTTTAGGTTCTACCCAAGAATAAAGTTACGATATTGCTGTAATCTTAATATGAAGTAGAAACCTGCCAACATTTATTAGATAGAGGTGCGTAATGCTTAAATTGTTTTCTCTAGGCTTGATGCTTGTTTTATATATAGATACTTCAAATGCCACAGAAGAAACTAAGCTTATTGACTGCCGTTCTGGAGATTCTGTCGAGAGTGAATTTTTTCTGGATAAGGATTTTGTTGTTGAGGTTTCAATTAATGAGGCCATTTTGAAAATGTTGGCCGCCGATGTTTCAGCTAGAGAAGAGGTATTGGCGTATTATATTCCAGATCAATTGGGTTATGTAGAATATGAAGAGAAGCTCAAGCACTATGAGAAGGTTAACTATGTGAGTCAAGCAAGATGTATGGCAAATAATTATAAGGAAGGTGATCATGTATGGCGATTTAAGAGAGAGCGGGAGCAACAAGGGATTTATCAGGAAGGCTTTTTAATTAAAAGGGGGCAGTTAGTTATTGCATTTATGATTGAAAAGGATGTTCGCATATAAACGATGAGACCCTTGTAAGTCACAAGTAATGAATCGCCACTAGTTCATTAGGCCTTTGGGTAGAATCCAGAAGCACCGCAGGATATAGCAGTCCCACTTGGGGAGTAAGCGAGCTTCTAGGGGCTGTACAATTCACTGCCGAGAAGGTGAAGCGCTTTTAGCCCCTTTTTCTTTTGGTTTCTTTTCTTTTTGGGAAGGCAAAAAGAAAAGAAACTCGCCCCCAGTACACTGAACCCAGCCCGCCGCAGGCGCACACCTAGCCTTCGGGGGCGAAATCCCAAGAATCCAAGCAACCCTATGAGATCCTTCGCTCCGCTCAGGATGACAAGAAATAGATTATCGCCATCGGCGCTCAATGCGTAAACGTATTAGTCCCGCTTGTGCGGGAATGACAAGCTAGATATCTGCTACAATCCCCCTCCACCCACCAACACAGCTTCCCCCAAGTGCAAAACACCAAATTCGCCTCACTCAAACTCCCCCAAAGTCTGCTCAAAAACCTTGATGACCTCGGCTATCGGGAAATGACCCCCATTCAGGCCAAGAGCCTTCCGTACGCGCTGGGCGGTCGGGATGTGATTGCCAAGGCCAAAACCGGCAGTGGCAAGACGGCGTCGTTTGGGATTCCCATGCTGACCCAGCTCAACGTAAAGAGCTTTAAAGTGCAGGGACTGGTGTTATGTCCGACCCGCGAACTGGCGGATCAGGTGGCCAAGGAGCTGCGTCGGCTGGCGCGGTTTACCCATAACACCAAAATTCTGACCCTCTGTGGCGGTGTGGGTTTTGGGCCACAGCTGGGCTCGCTCGAACACGGCGCGCATATTGTGGTGGGGACCCCGGGGCGTATTCAGGAGCATTTGCGTAAAGGGTCGCTGTCGCTGAAGCATTTACAGATGCTGGTACTGGATGAAGCTGATCGCATGCTGGATATGGGGTTTTATGACCGAATTACCGAGATCATTAACCTGACCCCGAAAAAGCGCCAGACACTGCTGTTTTCGGCGACCTATCCAGACACCATTGAACAATTGAGCGCCTCTATCCAACGTCAGCCAGTGTCGGTAAGCGTAGAGGCGGTCCACAAAAGTTCTGATATCGAGCAGTGTTTTTTCCATGTAGAAAAATCAGCACGTGCTGAAGCGCTGATCAAGTTGCTGGCTACGTATCGTCCTGAATCCACGGTGGCGTTCTGCAACACCAAAAAGCAATGTGCCGAATTGGCGGCTGAGTTACGCGAGCAGGGGATTTCGGCTCTGGCGTTGCACGGCGACCTTGAGCAGCGCGATCGTGATCAGGTGCTGGTGCGATTTGCAAACCGCAGCTGCTCGGTGTTGGTGGCCACGGATGTGGCGGCACGTGGACTGGATATCAGCGATCTGCAGGCGGTGGTGAATGTGGAGCTGTCACGCGACCCAGAAGTGTATGTCCACCGTATCGGTCGTACCGGCCGTGCAGGTAAAAGTGGTTTCGCCTGGAGCCTCTATACCGAGCGTGAGCTGTATAAGCTGGATGCCATTGCCGAGTATCAGGGAAACCCAATTGAGGAAGGCAATCTTGCGGATATGAAAGCGCCGAATGATTTTGAGCTGCGCCCGCCAATGGTCACGCTGGAGATTGCCGGCGGTCGCAAGCAGAAAGTTCGGCCCGGAGATATTCTCGGTGCACTTACCGGTGATGCTGGTATACCCGGCCAGCAGGTGGGCAAAATAGATATTTATGATTTCAGTGCCTTTGTGGCGGTTAAACGTGCCGTTGCCAACCAGGCTTTGAAACGCCTCGAAAAAGGTAAGATCAAAGGGCGCAATTTTAAAGTCAGAAAGTTGCGTTAAGTTTCTGGCGAAAGTACTTCGTTGCTGTATGCTGCTTCACTTGAGCTGTTAATGGACGACTGACTCGATGAAAACTGCGGTATTCACCAAAGGTTCAACGCTTAAACACATTCTCGTAATGACTGGCGCCAGCACAGTAGGTTTGTTGGCGCTGTTTACTGTCGATCTGGTCGATATGTATTTTCTCAGCCTGCTAGGGCATGAGGAACTGGCGGCGGCGATTGGCTTTTCCGGTACGTTACTGTTCTTTCTCACCTCGGTGGGTATTGGCTTGCAGATCGGTATGGGGGCGCTGGTAGCTCGTGCCGAAGGGCGTCACGACCGGGAGCTAGCCGGGCGCTACTACGGCAACCTGATGCTATTCAGTGCGTTGTTGGCGACAGTGGTGATGTTGCCGGTATGGATTTATCTTGAAGATCTGTTTGTATTCCTGGGTGCCAGTGGGCTGACCCTTGAGCTGGCACTGGATTACAGCCGAATTATTCTCCCAAGCACACCTCTGTTGGCTTGCGGTATGTGCGCTGCGGCGGCACTGCGCGCAGTGGGCGATGCGCGTCGTTCGATGTGGACCACTATGGGCGCGGCGGCGGTAAATGCGGTGCTGGATCCAATTCTTATCTTCGGGATGGATATGGGTATTCAGGGCGCGGCCACTGCGTCGGTAATTTCCCGCCTGACGCTGATCACCATCGGAGCGATAGCGGTATGGAAGCATCATCAGTTGGGTAAGAAACCGAGCTGGCAATCTCTAAGGGCAGACCTGCGCGCAATTGTGCCAATTGCCGGCCCGGCGATGTTGACCAATCTGGCGACGCCTATCGGCAGCAGTTATGTTCTGAAAACCATGGCAACTTTTGGCGATAGTGCGGTTGCTGGTGCAGCCATTCTGGGGCGGATTGCGCCGGTGGCATTTGCCTTGATCTTTGCATTATCCGGTTCGGTTGGGCCAATCATTGGCCAGAATGCCGGTGCTGACTTATATCGTCGGGTTCGCCAAACCCTCTACAACGCGCTTCTGGTTAATGCAGGGTATGTGCTGTTGATCTGGTTGGCGATGTTTTTACTGCGCAACCAGATTATTGATGCCTTTGGCGCGGAAGGGGATGCGGCACATCTGATCGATTTTTACGCGACCTGGCTGGTAATCGGTTTCGCCTTTAACGGCATGTTGTTTGTCGCAAATGCGGCGTCAAACAATCTCAATCGCGCTACTCAGGCAACCATGTTTAATTTTGCCCGCGCGCTGTTGGGTACTGTACCGCTGGTGTACCTGCTGTCTGACTGGTTTGGTGCGGTAGGTGTTATTGCCGGTGAGATGGCCGGCTCTCTGTTGTGGGGCACAGTCGCCTACACAATAGTGCTGTGGCAGGTTCGCAAGATGGAGCGGCACCATGAGATGGTTGTTAAGCCGGAGGTGTGTGTAGAGCAGAGCGCTCAATCACCATACAGTTCCGCACGTTCCCAAATGGGCGGGTCATTCGCCAAGTCGGAGGAGTAACACTCGTTTCAACGGGACCTGGGTGGCTGTCGCAGTGGGTCGAGTATTTGGGCGAGTCCATTCCGGTGTATTTCCAGCGCCAGTGCCAGAAGGCGACCCAGTTTGCTCTCAGGGAAGCCTTTGCCCTCAAACCACAACAGGTATTCTTCAGGCAGGTCGATAAGTACTCGGCCACTGTACTTGCCAAAGGGCATCTTCATGCGGGCCAGGTCGAGCAGGTCTTGTTTTTCAAACATTCAATAGGTCTCGAAGGTGCTAATCAGTATTAGCGGGTCACTCTACTGTTTTTCGAGATCATCGGAAACCGATATACTGCCTACCTTTCGAACATAGTCATACAGGAGGCACCCAAGTGGGTAACTCACTTCAGGATCAATTGCTGAAAGCCGGTTTGGTGGATTCTAAAAAAGCCAAGCAGGTTCAGCGCGACAAAAAGAAGCAAACCAAAATGCAGCACAAAAGCCGCGAGAAGGCGGTGGACGAGACCAAGCTGGCTGCACAAAAGGCCCAGCAGGAGAAGGCTGAGCGGGATCGCGAGTTGAACCGTCAGCGTGCAGCGGAGGCAGAACAAAAGGCGATTGCTGCCCAGATCAAGCAGCTGATTGAAAGTAACCGTCAGCCCAAACAGGGGGAGATCGGTTACAGCTTTACCCACGATAAAAAGGTGAAGAAGATCTACGTTGATGCCAAACAGCAGAAACAGCTTGAGCGTGGCATTCTGGCGATTGTGACGTTAGCCGAATCTGAGCAAGAGCGTTTTGAGTTGGTGCCTGCGCCAGTAGCTGAGAAGATTGCCCAGCGAAACGAGACGTTTGTAGTGCTGCGTAACAATCCGGGTGAGGCGCAGGCGGAGCCGGATTCGGACGACGAGTACTATGCTCAATTCGAAATCCCCGACGATTTGATGTGGTAGGAATGGTCTTTTGAAGCCATAGCTGCGTTGGCGCTGTGCTCGGTCGGTCACGTATTTCAATACGCTCCCTCCCTGCGCACAGTGCCGCCTTGCTCTGACATCAAAATCCTCATCCCTATATTAGTTTTCTCTGAGCGGTTAATACTGATACATGGACTTTGTCGAACCGATCAATGCGGAGCAGCAGCAACAGGTTATCACCGAAACCGAGCGCTATATTCGCTTTGCGTCTTCGGAGCTGGATTGTCGGTTTGAGTTGATTCCGGTGCGCTTCGATCTGAAAGGGCAGGCAGCCGGTATGTACAAAATGGTGGGGCGTGGCAGGAGTATTCAACGGGTGATTCGGTTTAATCCCTGGGTATTTGCCAAGGAATGGGATGAGCATTTTCGCACCACCATTCCGCATGAAGTAGCGCACTACATAACTGAGCAGCTGTTTGGCCGGGTCCGGCCTCACGGCCAGGAGTGGAAAACGGTGATGGCGCTGTTTGGTGCCGATAACAGCCGAACCTGCAAAATGGATATGGAAGGGATTCCAGGGCGTTCAATGCGAACGGTGAATTATCGCTGTGACTGCCGTGAACATCAGTTGTCGATGGTCAGGCACAATAAGGTGGTCAGAAAAGGTGCCCGCTATTTGTGCCGGTTCTGTAATGGTCAACTCATTTATTTCACCTGACTTTTTGGATTGAGTTTTTAAATTGAAGAATTACGACGTAGTTATTATTGGCGGCGGTGCGGCAGGTTTGATGTGTGCGATTACGGCGGGACAGCGTGGTCGCTCGGTGGTTGTGCTGGAGCGCGCCAATAAAGTCGGTAAGAAAATTCTGATGTCCGGCGGTGGGCGTTGTAACTTTACCAATATGTATGCCGAGCCGGACAATTACCTTTCCGCCAATCCGCACTTCTGTAAATCAGCAATGAGTCGATACACCCAGTGGGATTTTATCGAGCTGGTGAACAAACATGGTATTGGCTATCACGAGAAAACACTTGGCCAGCTATTTTGCGATAACTCCTCCAAAGATATTTTAAATATGCTGCTGGCTGAGTGCGAAGATGCCGGTGTAGAGGTAATGACCAATTGCGATGTGCAATCGGTAAATGCTGAAAACGGCTTTCGAGTGCAGACCGGTTCAGGTGTTTTTGAGGCGCAGTCAGTGGTTGTGGCGTCAGGTGGGTTATCTATTCCAACGCTTGGTGGGTCAGGTGTTGGCTATGATATTGCCCGTCAGTTTGGTCTGGAGGTATTGCCGCTCACCGCTGCTCTGGTGCCTTTTACATTTACTGATGGATTCAAACTACTCTCGGAAAAGCTCTCAGGTGTTTCGGTAGATTCACTGGTCAGCTGCAATGGCAAAAGCTTTCGTGAAAATATCCTGTTTACCCATCGAGGGTTGAGCGGTCCGGCTATTTTGCAAATCTCCAGCTACTGGAAACTGGGTGAATGGGTATCCATCAATCTGCTGCCGGAGTTGAATGCAGAAGAGTGGTTGAAAACCTGCAAACAACGACAGCCAAAACAGTTATTGCGGACACTTTTGTCACAGCTGCTGCCAAAAAAACTGGTTCAGGAACTGGAACAGATGTGGTGGCCCGAACAGGCTGATCGACCAGTTGGCGACTTACCTGACAGGCTGTTGATAGATCTGGGTGAAAAACTCAATGGCTGGGTGCTAAAGCCTGCCGGAACGGAAGGCTACCGCACGGCTGAGGTAACACTGGGGGGCGTCAATACGGATGGTTTATCCTCCAAAACCATGGAGTGCAAAAATCAGTCGGGACTCTATTTTATCGGCGAGGTGGTCGATGTGACCGGCCACCTCGGCGGGTTTAATTTTCAGTGGGCCTGGGCATCAGGGTATGTTGCAGGGCAGGTGGTTTAAGGGCACTTCTAAAAACGGACTTTTCCCGCGATAGCCGTGTTGGCATCGTACTAGGGCCTGTTCACACTAATTGAATATTTACTGCTGAGGGCCATTTTTTTGGCCAGCAAGGCAGAAGGAGTGAGGTGTAGTCACTCTACATAAGCGACTGATAACGCAGCTGGACGAAAAAATGACCTTAGCCCTTCGGGTTGTGGCTAAAAAAGCGCCACTCTGCGTTATTCGTCGTTTATTTGGAATGACCAAACTGCTCTCCTCATGCCTTGATTGGCGCTTTTTTAGTCACAACAGTAAGTATTCAATTAGTGTGAACAGGCCCTAGACTCCTCATGTATGCCGTATACACTCCGGGTCTGTGTGCATTGCCGCCTTGCTCGCGCAAAAAAATCACTATTTTTAGAAGTACCCTTAATCTTTATCGCTGTCTATCTTGTGAGCGGTCAGTTGGTCGAGTCTCGGGCTTTTCCCGCTTTTTCTCCTCCGGCTTTTCGTCATTAACCGCACGTTGTTTATGACGCAGCTTTTCCGGTATACGCTTCACGATTTTTCCTTTCTGGACATGGAGCAACTCATTTTTTTCGGTCAGTACATAGCCACTTAGAGATTCAGGAAAGTGGAGGTTGATCTCTTCAAGGCTTTCTCCCGTGGCTTTGCGTTCAGGAGCACGTGTTTGCTGGCGTGGATACTTTTTCACCAGTTCAGTCCAGCCTTTGTCGGCTTCTTCAATAGCTTGGCTTTCGCCCTTGATGTCGCCTAATTTGATATAGGCAGCAGCAGAGACATTCAGTGAAATAGTGAGTAGCAGCAGTGTAAGAATCTGTTTCATATGAAATCCTCCATGTTTTGGTATTCCACAGAGTATAGAACGTCACTCTGTTGAGGGCTGAACAAGTGCACAATTGCAGATTCTACAATGACTTATGTGGCATTGTTGGGTCACCAAATTTGTTAAGGCACTTTGGTGGCATTAGTAGGCAACAGGAACCAAACTTTTATCAGGCAGAAAGGGCCATAGATAGCTGACTCGATATGCAGGTATGGTCATTTTTCTATAAATGAAATTGCAACAGATCCGGGCCATAGAGCTTTTGGGTAAAAGTTGGTTTTTTTTGCCCCGAAATCTGGATTTGGCTCGCTAATCCGTTAAGTAATTAGGTGAATTGTATTGATTTGACGGATAAAGGGTTAATGCAAAGAGGTGTTGTGGTTAAGCTGAAAGCAGGTGACAAGAGTGAAAATCGCCGTATTCTGAAAGAGTTATACGAGGAACACGGTAAGGCTGTGCGCTGCTTTCTCTACAAGCGGGTGAAAAACAGGGAGGACATAGACGATATTGTCCAGGACCTGTTTGTACGTATCTCAAAGCAAAAAGATCTTAAAGCGCGGCTGGAGGGCGGTGTTAAGCAGCAGCGGGCCTATCTGTTCACAATTGCTAATAACCTTGTGGTTGATATGGAGCGCAATAAGTTGGTGCGCTGGCGCTACAGTATCAAACAGGGTGAGCAAGCCAAGGACTATTTTGATGACCTTTCTCCTGATGTGGTTGTGATTGCAAGAGAACATTTGAAACTTGTAAAGCAAGCCATCAAGGAGTTGAAGCCGAATCACCGTACTGCATTCGTTTTAAGTCGTTTTAAGCATATGAGTCATAAGGAAATAGCCGAGGTTATGGGTGTTAAAAGCCGGCAGGTTGAGAGTTACGTGGCCTCTGCTGTGACTAATCTTCGGAAAAAAGTTGATCAAATGTATCAGGGTGGCTTCGGCCAGGATTATTCGAATGAAAGCTAAAGTAGATTCAATTGCCAGCAGAGCGGCAGCCGTGACAATCGGAAAACTGTTCTCTGGAGAGTTGCCAAGGGAAGATGATGGTATTCAAAACCCATGGCACAGTGATAACCGTCAATATCGCGATGAGCTGATTTCTAACTTCCATCTTTGGGCAGATGTTGATTCGCTGTCCACAGATGAAGAAATTTTGCAGCTTGTAGATGCCAAAGTGCTCACCGGTGAAGCAAGGAAAGGGGCACAGCGTTGGCAAAAACTGTCTATTGCAGCAGGTGTTTTGCTTTGTGTTCTCTCCGGTGTTTGGTTAACCCAAAATGACTTATCAGTAGAGGCTGATAAGGCTCTTCGATATGTCACAAGAATTGGAGAAGTAAAAGAAGTTAGCCTTTCTGATGGCAGCACTATGTCGCTAAATACAGGTTCTGAAGTCTTATATATAGATAAGGAAGATAGCAGGACGGCAATACTGCAAAGGGGCGAGGTGTATTTTGAGGTGGAAAAAGATGAATCCAGACCCTTTGAGTTAAGGGCTGGTGAGAATGTCATTACAGTTCTTGGTACGTCTTTTTTTGTCCGAAAATATTCCGATAAAGTGGAAATATTAGTCACTGAAGGACTTGTGGTGACTCACCCTCTGGCAGAAACAGTCGAGGCTAATTCACCTATGGCGTCGGTGTTATCACCCGGCCTCAAAGGGGTGAGGCAATTGAAAATCCCCGCAGGGTGGAAGGTGGAGGTTAGCTCGGTAGATCAATCACTCCTTTCAAGTGAGGTTATTGGTAATGTACCAGGTTGGACCGGTGGCGTCTTGCATTTCAAAAATGAAGAACTCTATAAGGTAGTTAAAGAGCTAAATCGATACAGTGCAAAAAAAATATTAATTGAGGATAAATTTGTCATGGGTTTGACGGTGAATGCATTAGTAAAAATTGAAAGTATGAATACAGCTCTTGTTGGATTTGAAATGTCGATGCCAATTAAAGTTACTCACTACTTTGATAAAATTGTTATTTCTGGAAAATAATTCTGAAAAATCTGGATTCTCATATTCTGAACGTTTAGTTAGTGCGACTATAAAATTAATCTTAGGTGAGGTAGATAAGTGAATAACAGAACTGTGAGAATTAATAGGAAGCCATTGGTTGCTTCTGTGTCTTTGGTGTTACTTGGTATGGCATCATTTGGTTATGCCGCTGAAGTAGATAGCAGATCTCTGGATATACAGATAGAAATGAAGCATGCCGATACAGCCTTGATGGAACTGGCAGATATATCTGGATTTCAGATTATTATTCCCACTGATATTGGAGCAGACTCCCGGCTGGTAGAGCTTAGTGGTGAGTATACGTTTGAAGAAGCTCTGGAGAAAATGCTGAAAGGATCAGGGCTTACATACAAGTTTATTTCAGATGATTCAGTGGTGATCAGCCTGGACGAGGCCAAATCTGATGTCCCCCGGGATGAAACAGTTGATGAACTTGTCGTGGTTGGTAGCCGGGTTGTTACTCGGAATCGGGCTAATACGGTTTCACCTACCCTGGTTTATGATTCAGGTTACTTTGAACGATTTGAGCCTTTAACCTTAAATGACATGTTGAAGCGTGTTCCAGGGGTTTATTTTGATAAATTATTTAATGCTCCTGATGTGTCCCGTCCATTGGATAATGACGATATTGAAACAGAAGGGCCGAAATTAAGGAATCTTGACGCCAAGTACACTCAGATTCTGGTTAATGGAAAGAGTATTGCAGGTATCGATTTTGGTTCAGGACCAAATACATTACTTTCCACAATACCGGCAAATGATATTAAGGAAATCCAGGTTATTCGGAGTCCAACAGCTGATATTGATAGTGTTGGTATTGGTATGACGCTGAATGTGATACTTAAAGATGGAAAGAGTCTTTCGCAGGAAGCTAGGGATTCATGGAGGGTCGGAGCTTCTTATGTTGATGGTGATATTAATCATGTTGGGGGTATTACTGTTAGTGGTGGAGGTGAAGAATTCTTTTATTCGGTCGGATTAACAAGTCAAGAGCGTTCCAGGGTGTTGACTAATAAGTTTATGTCCGGTTCGGTCAGTAAAATTGATTTTGGTGATATTTATAATGGTGAAATAATTTCTGAATCTATAACGGATATTACATCCCGTGATCAAAATTTAGACAGGTCTTTAAATGCCAATATTGGTTTTTATTTAAATAGTTATTCCACATTAACTGTCTCGGCCAACCTTTTTAAAAATGATTTGTCAGGGTTCTCTGTAGAGGAGACTTCCAGTGAGAGTCGAAATGAGTTAGTGTTATATGGTGTTCCCTTGGATTCAACTCCTGTTGAAGATGGTTATGAAAGGATAAGTCGGTTTAATCAAGAAGTTGATGCTTATTCTGTAGGTCTTTCATACGATATGGATTTTGATAACCTAAATTGGGCTTCATCTATTTTGTATAACAAAAGTGATGTAACCAGAGATAGTTATATTCAAGATGGGTATGTATATGGAACCAACAGAGAAAATTTTCGGGATGGAAATTCCAAGGTTATCCAAGCAAAAAGTGAGCTGACTTATAATTTTTTTGAATCTGGAAAATTTAAGTTTGGTGTGGATTATAATAAAAATAGTAATGTTAATAATTATTCTGCTGATATTATTGATTTTGGTTATACAACAAGTGTTTACGATACCAGTCAAACTGCCGAAAGAAAAACTTTATTTGCCAGTTATGAGTGGAGTATAAATGATTATATGTCCTTGCTTGGTGGTGGGAGGTATAGCTCCATAGATTTATCTTCTTCGTCGACTGATCAATATGTTAATTTCAGCATTTTTGATTTAAGTGGATTTGTAATTAACCCTGAAATTGTATCTTCAGATCACCCAACAAAGTTGGATGCGGAATACAGTAGCTTTAGCCCGAACCTCCATTTTCGATGGGATTTTGCCGATGGTCACATGCTTAGAGTGTCATTGGCAAAAACCGAGCGTCGACCAAATATTAGCGAATTCGATCCAACGAAGGATATTAAAGTTGAAACGGCATCTTTTGGGACACGAGTATATGCTCGAGTAGGTAACCGGGCTTTGAAGCCAGAAGAGTCTCTTGGGTTTGATCTTGGTTATGACTGGAGGTTTGATGGCGGTATTTTGGGTGTGAATCTTTTTAGAAGATTTATCGATAATGCAATTGTTCGTGAAGATAATATACCCTTTGAAAATTTTGAATCTGCCAACCCAATGTTAGCTGGGGAAGTTGGTCGACTTTATGCTTATCTTCAAAATCAGGCCATCATCAATAATGTTCCATTGCCGCTGCTTAATGTGTCATTGCCATTTAATAGCGATGTTGAAATGAAGGTTCATGGTGCCGAGCTTGACTTGAGTATGCCATTGAACTTTATCAGTGAAACTGCACAGCTTTACTTTAATGCCACATACTCCAGTCAATCCAGAACGGGAGAGCTAAGTAATCGCTCTGGCGCTGTTAACTTGACATATGACCATGAATTGGAATCCCTTGGGTTAAGCTATGGTGCAAGTGTTAACTGGATAACAAAAGACTCACGAGAGACCAAGTTTAGCAGCGGAGGAGGGAGTACTTCGGTGTCAGAGCTGGATCCTAACGTTGAAGTGTTTGTAGAGAAAGTGATTACTGATAATGTTCTTGTAAGACTTTCGGTCGAAAACCTTTTGGATGCGGAACAAACTGCATTAAGTGCAAATTATCCAAGTTCAAATCCAAGCTCATTTTCTTTTTATCGTGATTCTTCCAGTCTTACCCAAAGTAGTCGAAGAGTATTGTTGACCTTTAGAGGTCGGTTCTAATTGAGTTTGGCGGTAGGGGCTCTGCTATCAGAATCTCTATCGCCATATTTATTCTCTTTGAGGGGTCTTTAATGGTTGCTGTATCAGCAATCTGCAAAAGCCACTCCAGAAATATGTAAGTTAGTAAGCTTCCTTTTTCAGCTAATCCGCGCATGAATCTTCCTGTTATGACCCCTCATAAGGGAAAATGATTGCTTTAGGATTTAGATTCTATTGTACAATCCACGCTCAACGATTTAAGCCAACACAAATTGATTGAAGGCGAATAATGACGCTGAGTTCTCCACCCCGGGCGGTAGCACTACTGATATTTGTATGTGCTATCTGGGGATTGATGTTTGTACTCGTGGATCAGACCATTGAGCACTTGCCTGTTCACAGCTTTCACACTTTGCGATTTGCTGTGGCAGCGCTGTGCCTGTGGCCACTGTGCCGGATCGACCCCGAAGCAGCGGGACTGAAGATATCGTCAAAATTACTGTTTGTCAGTGCCGGACTTGGCCTGATTATGTTTGCCAGTTTTGCCTTTCAAACCATGGGGTTACAGTACACCTCTGTATCAAATACAGGGTTTATTACCGGCCTGAGTGTTCCGCTGGTGCCTATTTTGGGATTGATACTTTTTCGTGCTGTGATTAAACCCATCGCGTGGCTAGGTGTAATCGGTGCTACTGCAGGAATATATTTTATTACGGTCGGTGAGCATCTGACGTTTAACCAGGGGGATACCCTGGTGCTTATATGTGCTTTTTGTTACGCCTTGCATATTCTGGCGACAGGGCGAGTGGCCAAAACGTTTCCATTAATACCGCTCTGTGCATTACAGATGGCGGCGGTGAGTCTGTACAGTCTCATCGCAGCGATTATCTTTGAGCCGGTCGGTGAGGCGACACTAGAGGCGATTCAACAACCTATTGTATGGTCAACGGTACTGGTGTCCGGTACGTTAGCAACTGCGCTGGCATTTTGGGCGCAAACCGCATCTCAGCGACTGTTGGAACCCTATCAGGTAGGGCTTATCTTTGCTGCAGAACCTATGTTCGCCCATTTTGCCGCTGCCATAATTCTGGGTGAACGGATGGGAGGGTATGGTTGGTTGGGAGCAGCTTTGATTATTGCCGGCATGCTGGTCAGTGAACTGGGTGATCGTCGCCATCCACCAAAGATTCAGCCTGCCGATATGAGTGCAGCTCCGGACTTTAGCCGGAAAAACAGTCCTGGCAGGTCCTAGAAAGCAGGATTCAGCTACTTCCAGCGTTCCGGGGTGATGGTGACGTTGCCCTTGTTGCTATTAAGCCATAGCTCGCCATCCTGAATCGTTGCCTGAAATTGCATGGTACGTTCCACCAGATCGCAAAGGGCATCGCAACACTCAGGATCCAGGTAAAAAACCGATAAATTGTCAAACCGGCTGACTTTGTTTTTGATGCCGTCCCACCAGATTGGGGCAGTGCGTTCGCCGTAGGCGTATACAGTTACCTTATCAGCCTGATTGTGTGCTTTGCGAATTCGGTCTTCATCCGGTAGTCCCACATCAATCCAGTGCTCGATATCACCTACCAGGTTCTTTTCCCACAATGCCGCCTCGTGTTCGGTGCTCAACCCTTTGCAAAACTCCAGCTGCTCACTGGCGTGAAATGCAAAGGCTGCCAGTCGCACCATCATACGTTCGTCGGTCTCCGAGGGGTGGCGGGCAATAGTGAGGTGGTGGCTCGCATAGTAGTTGCGATCCATATCGGAGATTTGCAGTGTCGCTTTGAAAATGGTGGCACTAATTGCCATATCAGCCAGCTCTATTTGCAGCGGTTACTAAGGGGCACAAGCTTACGCGATTCTTAGACAGATTACCTTCACCAGTTATTCGACTGCTAATATGGGATGTATGAAAAATAACCATTCTTATGCGGCATTTTGGCTGCCATTGCTCTGTGCGCTGTTGCCCTTTGTGGCTTTACACGCTGGCTTTATCGTTGCTGCGCAAAGCGAACTGATTTCCTGGTGTGTGCCTTATTGGGATGGGTGTGCTTCGGTAAGTAAAGTCGGCCGGCAATTGCCGATTACCCTGATTTATCGTGGGCTGATAATACCGGGCATGGTGATGGGGGCGTTGTTTTGGTTGTTAGTGCCAAACACTCTTACTTCCTGGTCAAACTCGCCGGTAAAAAGATCAATGATGCTATGCGGGGTGCTGGGGTGTCTGTTTATTGTGGTGTATTGCGTGGCACTGGGCGAGCAGGATCGCGTTTATCGTTTGTTTCGTTATGCTGGGGTGATGTTTGGGGTTGGGTTTACTGTGGCTGCACAGATTTTGATGACGAAATGGCTCAAGCGTGAGATTTCGACAGCTGAAGGTGCTCTTCAAGCAATGACTATTTGTTTATGGAGCTATTTGATTATGGCTTTCCTTAGCGTATCTGGTCAGTTGTTGTTGCCGGAGCTATATGAAGAATATATTCGATCATCGTTGGAGTGGTGGTTATTCCTTTTAGTCAGCCTCTGGTACCTGTTTGTCTCAATTTTATACAGTCAGGAAAGTGTCAGGCTGAGATTTTTTCAATGAGCTTGCCCAGAGTGTATGATTGCCATCACTTACCACCCGTTGGAAATAATATTTAATGGCTGTATTTCGCACTCCCGCCGATACCGTTCAGATCGAATACGAGATTAAAAAAAGTCGCTTTATCGCCCGAGCTGGTTTGGCCTCTACTCGAGAAGAAGCTATGGCTTTGCTTGAAGAGATGCGGGTGGCATTTCCTGATGCGAGGCATCATTGCTGGGCCTATTTGCTGGGCAATCCGTCTACTGCTACAAGTGCTGCAATGAGTGATGATGGCGAGCCCACCGGTACAGCCGGAAAGCCAATACTGAATGTGCTGCAGCATAAAGATATTGGTGATGTGATGGTGGTAGTTGCACGCTACTTTGGCGGCATCAAATTGGGGGCAGGGGGGCTGGTTCGAGCCTATTCAACTGCTGCGCAGCAGGCTATGGAGGAGCTGCCGGTACAGGAGCATCGTGCGATGCTGGCAGGGACACTGCACTGTGACTTTTCAATCGAGCAAGCTGTACGGCACTGGCTCGGCGTTAATGAAGGATCGGTTGAGGATGTTGTCTACAGCAACCGTGTAACCATTCGCTTGCAAGTACTGGAAGAGTCTAAAAATGAACTTGAAAAATTTGCGCTGGCTAATGGCTGTGAGTTGGAATTTGAGGATTGACGGTCAAGAGCGACAAAAGACACTGGATTGCTTCATCGCTGTGCGATTCGCAATGACGGGGTAGGGGTAAATTCGTCACTGCGTCGTAACACAACAGGCCCTAGGCAGCCAATTGTTTTAAAAACTCGATCTCTTCTGGCCAGATACTTTGATCTATGGTTTCCAGTACCAGCGGAATATCATCAAATCGTGAATCAGGCATCATGAATTCAAATACAGCAGTTCCCAGCTCACCCTGGCCCAGGCAGTGATGACGATCCACCCGACTGCCAAAGGTGGATTTTGACCCGTTCAGGTGCATACCTTTCAGGTATTTGAATCCAACAACTCGCTCAAATTCGGCAAAAGTTTTTTGGCAATCAGCTTTAGTGCGCAAATCGTAGCCGGCCGCAAAAGTGTGGCAGGTGTCCAGACAGACTCCAACTCGGCTCTTATCCTCAACCTGATCAATGATTTCAGCCAGATGCTCAAACCGAAAACCGAGATTGCTGCCTTGCCCGGCGGTATTTTCAATTATTGCCGATACTCCTTGGGTTTTATCCAAAGCTAAATTAATGGATTCAGCTATACGTCTAAGGCATTCGCTCTCGGAGAGTTGTCTCAGATGGCTACCGGGGTGAAAGTTGAGATACATCAGCCCGAGTTGTTCACAGCGCTGCATTTCATCAAGAAAGGCGTTTCGTGACTTTTCCAGGCCCGCTGCCTCAGGGTGGCCCAGATTAATCAGGTAGCTATCATGGGGCAGGATCTGGCTGGGGCCATAGCCACAGTCTTGGCAATTGGCTTTAAAAGCCTCAATCGACTCTGGAGTTAGAGGTTTGGCATGCCACTGACGCTGGTTCTTGGTAAAAAAGGCAAACGCAGTCGCCCCGATTTTGCGGGCATTGAGCGGGGCGTTTTCTACTCCGCCAGAGGCACTGACGTGGGCTCCAATGTATTTCATCACAAACTTATTCTGATAGAAGAAGGGCAGTATAGCGTTTGATGGTATCTGACCCAATCAGCGTGACCAAATGAACCCGTTTGGACACTCAATACAAATACTAATCTAATTGACAATCATTCTCATTAGTATTTAGAATCTCTATCAGGTTGATAGCAATATTTCGTGAGATTCCACATGTACGTTTGCATTTGTCGCGCAGTAACAGATAGCCAGATTCGCCAGGCGGTGGATCAGGGAGCGTCTACCATGCGTGAAGTTGGTCAGCGTCTGGGTGTGGGAACCCAATGTGGCAAGTGCAGCAAGCACGCCCGTACCGTTATTCGCGAAGCCATTTCCAACCGCCCGATGGAAGATCCGGCCATCTGGGAACCGGTCGCCTGATTTCCTTTCAGCGCTTTTCTCGGCGCTCATTTCTGCTATATTCCTTGCTGGTCCTGGCGTAAAAAAGCTAGGAATTTCTGCTATTTGCGGCTGATTATCACTCTTGTCCGCAGTTAAAAATCAATAAGCCAGGAGCGCGTTATGAAAGGTGATGCCAAGGTCATTCAGTACCTCAATCAGGCACTGACCAATGAACTCACAGCCATCAACCAGTACTTCCTTCATGCTCGTATGTACAAGAACTGGGGGCTGGAAAAGCTCAATGCCAAAGAGTACGAAGAGTCCATCGACGAAATGAAGCACGCCGATCAGCTGATCGAGCGAATTCTGTTCCTGGAAGGGCTGCCCAACCTGCAGGATCTTGGCAAGTTAATGATTGGTGAGGACGTCAAGGAAATGATCGAGTCCGATCTGAAGCTGGAGCAGGCGGCTATTCCGCTGCTGCGAGAGGCTATTGCCCACTGTGAATCGGTATCCGATTATGTATCTCGCGAAGTCTTTGAGCGCATTCTGGAAAGTGAAGAAGAGCACGTAGACTGGCTGGAGACCCAGCTGGATCTTATCGATCGTGTTGGTATGCAAAACTACCAGCAATCGATGATGTAAATGGGTTAGCTTTTGAGAAGCGGGGTAATGACCCCGCTTTTTTTATGTCTCTACTTTGTACATGAAGCTGGCGGGGGTGACTTTTGGTGTCAGTTTCTCTAGGCTTTGCGGGTCAAAAATCTACAAGGAGAAGCCAGTGGCTAATGATGCGCTGACTAATAACAAGGGGCTAGACCCCAAAGCCTATCGAGAGTTGAAAGCGGGGGAAGAATATCCACCTTACGTACCTGCTCAAGAGTCCATTGCAGAATTCACTTTCAAATCATTGGGGCTGGGAATTCTGTTCGGGATTATCTTTGGTGCTGCCAATGCCTATCTGGGCCTTAGGGCTGGCCTGACCATCAGTACTTCCATTCCGGTGGCGGTTATGTCGGTGGCAGTGTTCAAGATTCTCGCAAAATACGGCCGACCAGGCACTATTCTGGAAACCAATATCGCCCAAACTACCGGTTCGGCGTCCAGTTCAGTGGCCAGTGGGGTGATTTTTACCTTGCCGGCCCTGTTTATGTGGGGCGTTGCTCCGGACTTGCTGCAGATGACCATTCTGGCGATGTGCGGCGGCTTGCTGGGAATTCTGTTTATGATTCCGCTGCGCAAGTTTTTGATTGAGCGAGAACACGGCAAACTGCCTTATCCGGAAGGTACCGCTTGTGCGGAAGTTCTGGTGGCCAATGAAGCCGGTGGCGGCAAGGCGAAAAGTATCTTTATTGGCATCGGTGTTGGCATGCTGTTTAAAGCCCTGACATCCTGGTTGAAGATCATTCCAGGTAGCCTTAGCGCCAAGATTCCATTCATAAATAAGGCGCAGTTGGGTATCGACCTTTCTCCTGCGCTGTTTGGTGTGGGTTATATTCTTGGGCCGCGCATCGCCCTGATAATGGTGGGCGGCGGCTTATTGTCCTGGCTGGTAATCATCCCGGTACTCGACTACCTGTGGGCATCCAGCCAGACCCCGGTTTTCCCTGAAGTAACCAAGCTGGTTACAGATATGGATGCCAAGGAAATCTGGAACCGCTACGTTCGTTATATTGGCGCCGGGGCTGTAGCGGCGGCAGGTATTATTACGCTGGTCAAGAATATCCCAGTGATGATCGAAAGCTTCAAGGTGGGTGGTAAAGAGCTGCGTGAACGCGCGACTGCCAAAGCCAATGGAGAAACCATTGCCGAGGTACCACGTACAAAGCGCGATCTGTCTCTCAAATACGTGGGCTGGGGCGTTCTGGCCATCGTACTGGTGCTGGCTTTAGTTCCACAGGCGTTTGGTGATGTCGGTGGCGTTGGTACCCGTCTGGCAGCAGCACTTTGTGTATCGCTGTTTGCGTTCTTCTTTGTCACTGTGGCCTCACGCATTGTAGGTATGGTGGGCGTGACCTCTAACCCCACCAGTGGTATGACCATTGCCGCTCTGCTGGGAACCGCATCAATCTTTCTGGCATTCGGCTGGACCGATACTGCTGGCAAAGCAGCAACCCTGATTGTTGGCTGTGTGGTCGCAATTGCAGCATCTATTGCAGGTGATACTTCACAGGATCTGAAAAGTGGTTATCTGTTGGGTGCGACGCCAAAATCCCAACAGCTTGCCGAGCTTATCGGCGTACTGACCTCAGCAACCTTTGTCTGTCTCTCAGTGTTATTGCTGGCTGAAACATTTGGGTTTGGTACGGCAGAGTTGCCAGCTCCTCAGGCCAACCTGATGAAGTTGGTTATCGATGGGGTGTTGGATCAAAATCTGCCCTGGACACTGGTAGCAGTAGGTGTGGGTATTGCAGTGATTTGTGAACTGGTAAAAATACCCTCACTGCCATTTGCCGTCGGTGTGTATCTGCCGGTTTCTACCATGACGCCGATCCTTGTAGGTGGCCTGATTCGCCACTTCTTCGAGCGCAAGAGTCGCGAAGGTGAAGAGTTGGAAGGGCGCCGTGAGAAAGGTGTACTTCTCGGTTCCGGCTTTGTGGGTGGCGAAGGTTTGCTGGGTGTTGGTATTGCAGCATCCGCGTTTATCACTTCACAAAAGCCTGCGGGATTAGGACTTGAGTGGGGTGGAATTAACTGGATTCCGACGGTACTGGGAGTTATTGCATTTGTACTGTTAGTGAGCTGGTTCTTTAAGTCTGTAAAACGGGCTCACTGATTCGGAGTACTCGAAAATAAAAAAAGGCGAAGCTGATTCAGCTTCGCCTTTTTTATGGAGCTAAATTATTAAGCAGTTGCCGGCTGAGCAGAATCTGCTTGCTGCTGGGCAGCAGTGGTACCCTTGGTAAACCAACCGCGGAAGAACCACGCAATTACTGGCCCGGACAGCGCCCAGACACCAAGAACAAGCCACATAGCCTCAGGGCTCTCCCAGAATGGGAGGGTGCCATCGGCAATTCGAACACTAACATCTTCAGCAACCCAAGTTACGAGCATGACGCCAGACAGTTTGGTCACAACAACTTTAGCGACAAAATAAGGAAGAATGCTCATACCCATGTAAGCGCCTTCTTGGCCCTTGGGGGCAATGGCTGCGGTGTACTCGTACAGTTTAGGGCTCCAGGTAATTTCGCCAAGGCTCAACAACAGCATCATGACAATGGCCATATTGAAGTAGCCATCAACCATGTTGCCGCCGAACCATTCCCATGGAAGAGCCAGTACCAACACCGAAAGAGAGCTTACGATTGCGCCAGCAATCAGCATTTTGAACATGTTGAATTTATTGGCAATGGGAATAAACAGGGTAAGGCCAACAAAGATAAACAGCGGGTTGATCATTTGAAGGAAACCTTGCTCTACCGGGCCGCCGTTGGGGATTTCCATAACGCGCTTCCAGTACAAAGGCATAAGCAGGAATCCATAAAGGAATACCGCTCGAACACCAGTCAATACTGCCATAAGTGCCAGCAGGCGCTGGAAAGCAGGTTGTACTATCAGGTTGGTGAAGCGTTTGAAAACACTCTTGGGTAATTCATCAGACTGGGTAGCCTGCTCATCTGAAAGATTGGTCAGGGTGTCAGTTTTCTGGTTGATGGCCATAAGGCTGATAACAACAGAGGTAACACAGGCAATGGCGCTGGCTGCGAAGATGTAGCTAATTGGCAGCATCATATCTACGCGAATCTGGTCGGCCAGCAGGGCACCGATAACAAAACCCAGGTTCATCAGCAGGTACCAGGCATTAAATGACGCAGCACGACTTTTGTTGGTGCTGAAAAGTTTGTTACCAACCTGGAAGCTGGTTTGCATCATCGCCATTCCTGGAGCACTCAGCAGGAAAAAGGTAATGATTATGATTTCACGGTTAGGCAGCTCTGGGCTTAACGCGCAGAATGCAATTCCGCCACGGGTTACCCACTGGATAGTACTGCCGATAACAATTGAACGCTTGATGCCTATAGTGTCTGTGATGAACCCGGTCATAAACAGCGAGGCTGATATGATAATGCCCCACCAAAACATTACGTCCCCAGAGGCAATATCCGAAAGCCCTACACCACCATCACTGATTTGTCCGGTTAAGAAGAGGGTGACTGTGGTGACCATTGCGTAGTAAGCAATACAGTCCAGGATATTAATGCCTTGAAGTACCCAGAAGGATTTGCTGTTTTGACCCAGGACCTTAAAGTCCCTTATGTAATTTTTGATCTTCTCCAATCCGGATTGATCGGTTGTGGTTATCTCTGTCATTAAGTGTATCTCCGCCCAAGTTCTTGGATAAATAAAAGCTATCAGCTCTTGGTTTTTTATAGTTGAATTAAAAGCAGTAAAGCAGAGCAATATATCAGAAGGGAATTGAGAGATCCCACACAAAAAATGGATATTCCGGTTTCATCAGGCACAAAAAAAGGCGGGGAAACCCCCGCCTTTTTTATTCAGCTCTAACGTTAAGCTGTAGTCGTCTTGGCCTCTGGAGCCTCTTCAACTTCAACTTCGGCAGAAGTACCTTTGGTGAACCAGCCACGGAACAACCATGCCACGAGGACACTCAGGGTGGCCCAGGTTGCGAGTATCAGCCACATCGCTTCTGGGCTGTCCCAGAAGCCCAGCGTGCCAGCTTCGATAGAAGTGTGAATGCCCTCAGGAACCCAGCGCATTAGCATATGACCAGCCAGTAGACCGACGATAGTTTTAGCAAGGAACCAGGGGATCATCCCCATGCCCAGGTATGAACCTTCCTGACCTTTTGGAGCAACAGTCGCAATGTAGTCGTACAGCTTAGGGCTCCAGATAATTTCACCGAGACTCAGCAATATCATCATCCAGACGGTCATCCACAGGTAGCCACTTGCGACGCTGTCGCCAAACCACTGCCAGGGCATAACCAGAAGCCAGATGGCCGCTGTACTCATCAATGTTCCCACGATCAACATCTTGAACATATTCCACTTGTTGGCAAGAGGAATGAACAGGAATACACCCGCGAAGATCATAATGGGGTTGATGCTCTGGACGAAGCCCATATCCATGAGTTCACCACTGGATGCCTCAATGGTGCGAGCCCAGTACAAGGGCATAAGCATAAAGGTGTAAAGGAATACAGCGCGTACACCCAGAAGAACACCCATCAGGGCCAGCATGCGTTTGAATGGTGGTTGTTTGAATAGCCCCAGGAATTTTTCCCAGCCGCTGACTTTCTTCTCATTAGTGGCAGGCTCGTCTTCCTCTGTACCTTGCTCCGACTTCTTAACGATGGCCAGGCCAACCAGGATTGCCAGGATGCCGGTAACCGCATTCATGCCGTAGATGTAACTCAGGTCCAGTTCCAGGGTCTTGCGGATAACGTCAACTGAAAGGCCGCCCAAAGCGAAGCCGAGGTTCATCAACAGGTACCAGACATTGTAAGAAGCGGATTGACTGCGCTTGCTGCTAAACAGCTTGGTGCCTGCCTGGAATACGGCTTGCATCATCGCCTGGCCCGGAGCACTGAGGATAATCAAAAATACAATCATCCACTCTCGACCAGGAATTTCGGGAGAAAGGCCCAGTACTAAAATTCCCACACGGCATAAGGTTTGCAGTCCAATGCCGATGAATGTGGCTTTCCGCATGCCGAATGAATCGGTTAAGAAGCCCGCTACAACAAGAGTGAGGGAAACCGCGATGCCGTATCCGGTAACAACGTATCCACTGATGTCATCTTCCAGGCCAACGTTGCCGGTAAGGAACAGGGTAATGGTGGTAATCATTGCGTAGTACGCAACGCAATCCAGAATATTGACGGCCTGTACGGCCCAATAAGAAGCCTTATTGTCTTTCAGGACACTGAAGTCCTTTATGTAGTTGCTAATGGGGTTGCCTGATGAGCCCCCACTTTTAGTGGTTGTAGTCATAAAGATATCTCCGCCCAAATCTTTTAATAATAAAAATCTATCAACTTATATTTTTTAATAGTCGAATTGAAAGCAATGCAACGGGCCAATATATCAGAAGGGGGGCGAGAGATCCTATACGAAAAATGGATAATGTAGAGGGGATTGGATAATGATAAACAACAAAAAAGGCGGTACATCTGTCCCGCCTTTTTAGTTGTTTAGTAATGCACTAGCTCAAGACGCAGTCTGTTTTACTCCAGAAGCGGTAGTCTCTTCGCTCTTTGCAAGGCGCCAAATCCAGCGTGCATACATTGAAATACCGAATGCGGAAAGAATCCCAACCAACCCCAAAATGTACCAGAGCATACCGATATTGTTTGCCTGATAAAGCTGAAGGGTGAGTTCGGAAGCGGTTTGGCCAGTCATGGTTACCAGGTGAGAGAAGGCTTCACCTTGTGGAATGGCCTCTAGGCTGTTGTCCGCGCCGAGCCCACCAATCATTTCACGGGCAATCAGGTCTTTGGATGCAAATTTGTCATATAGCATTGGGGCAATTTTGCCGGAAACCGACATGCCAACACCTACCGGAATTTGAGAGAACCCCAAGTACATCGCTTTTTTGTCATTTGGAGCGATGTTACCCAGATATTCCGAGAACTTCGGGCTTGAGAGCATTTCACCGGTTGAAAACACAACAATTGCGATAACAATCATCCAGGCCCAGTGAAAGGAGCCGAGAATCAGCATGGCAGCTGAAGCCAGGCAAGTGCCTAGGACAATGCTGTTCAAGGCCTTCATGCGTGCGGAGAAACCGGCAACCAAGAAACAAGTCAGCATAATCATGCCGGCGTTCAGGTTCAGCAAACCTTCAGGTTTGATGTAAGTACCGCTGTTATCCATTCCTAGAATAAATTTGGCAAAGGCATTCTGCGTACCTTGGTCACCAAATAGTTGAGTCACGATGATGCTGGTATCAACCCACTCCTGAATGAAGGCCGGAAGTACATCGAAAAATGGCATGAACATGAACCAGAATCCTGAAAACAGGAGTAGGTACAGAAACAATTTAGGGTCTGAGAGAGCTTTCAGCGAGGCGATTGCCAGATTGTCCTGTTTTACTTCGCCGGCTTTGACTCTGGCTTTCAAAGCGAGCCGTTCTTCCTTGCCAGGCTCTTTGTAGATGCACAGGAGGAGGAAGTTGATTGAGATGATCGCGGCGCAAGTAAAAAACAGGTTGTCCCAGGAGAGCTGACGCAGTTGTACAGCGATGAGTGGTCCAAAGAACCCGCCCCAATTCACCATCTGGTAAAAAATACCCCAAGCAACGGAACTGTTGGTTCGGTTGGTGGATTTCACCAAAGTACCGGTAATTCCGGGCTTGAATACGCCTGTTCCAGCAGCCAACAGCATAGCGCCACAGAAGTAGCCTCCGAATGTTGGGAAAAATGCCATTACCAGATAGCCGGAAATTTTGAAAACGGTCGAAGCAAAAATAGCCTGTTTATAGCCGATCCTGTCGGCAATACCACCGATGAGAGGTGGTATCAACAGCGATTGCAGCACACCCCACCATAACAAGATGGTACCGAATTCAGTCATGGTAATACCAAGACCACCCTCAGAAACCGGTGCCTTGGCATAGAGTGAGTGAGATGCGCGGACGCCGTAATAGGCGAGACGTTCTACCAGCTCCATTCCGCCAACCACCCAGAACACGTAACTGAGGCTGGCGATTGCGGCAAAAGTGCCAAGCTGTTTCACATCGGAAACGTTTGTTGAGTGATTTTCTCTACGGGAATCGTTACTCATGGTCTACCTTGTTCTCTCTCCAAAAATGTTTATATCGATCTTAAAGTCGATTCAAACGGTGCACTATAGCAGCATCCTTGGATCAGATCTTTCAGTCTTGGGACAAAAGTCTGTGTTTTGGTTCTGAAATAATAAAAAGGCGAAACAGGAGTTTCGCCTTTGGGGTTGCAGGCAGAGTTTGTTAGGTGTGCTCTGTGACTAGTTTCGGGGTTTCATCTTTTTCGTGAACGATGGCCTCTTCGTGGCTCCATCGAACAAGAATCGGGGTGATAAGCAGCAGGAGTACTGAGCTGGAGATTGCTGCGATAGCAATGGTGCCAAAAACGTCACCATATACATTTACCGTTTCTATCGGTGCAGGAATGACATTGTGACCATTGCTACCGTGACCGACGCCAGTAAAGGTGGCAATTATGGCGGCGAGGTAACTTGAGAATGCGGTGGCAAGGAACCAGGCCCCCATTACGGTCGAAACCAGACGCTTTGGTGACATTTTGGTCACCATCGACAAGCCTACCGGAGACAGGCACAGCTCACCGGTGGTATGCAGCAGATAGCCGAGCAATAACCACTCCATGCCAACCATGCCTCGTTCGTTACTGAGGCTGGCTCCGTACCAGAGTGCCAGAAAGCCCAAGCCAAGCTGCAATAGTCCCAGTGAGAACTTGATTGGAGTAGAGGGTTCGCGGCCGCGTTTGCCCATATAGGTCCAAAGGGCGGTAAAAACGAGCCCGAATAGCAGAATGAATATGGGATTTGCGGACTGGAAGGTGCTGGCGGGAATCACTGTGCCGCCGATACCCATACCGATATTTGGTTCGGAAACTTGCCAATTAACACCTTTGTTGAGTGGTTCTCCATCCTCGGTTTTGGCTGTTTTCAGTGCATCCAGCGCAGTCAGGGTAAATACGCCCTGTTTGGCCACTTCAGCTATTAGTGACTCAATCTGTTCCTCAACGACACCGCGTTCGGTATGGACCTGCCGAATGGCTTTGGCAATCAGAGGATTCATCTCCGGGTGGGTATTCTGGTAGCCAAGCTGCTCCTGGGTCAGGTCAATGGTGTAGGTCTTGCCCACATCTGCCTGGGTTAAAACTCTTTCTTCATTTACCCGGTCGATGTTGCGGTCGGTGAAGTTGGAGATCGAGCTGCCCGCCTGTTCGAAAAAGGCCCAAAACAATAGGGAGAAAAACATCAGGCTCATTACTACCCACAATCGTTCTCGCTCAACTTTGCTAGCTTTGAAAGACTCTTTCAGCAAGTAAACAATAGCGACCACACCGGTCAGGAACAGAATCAGACCAGTGGGTGTACTCAATTCACCAAGCAGAGTTGCACCCAGGTCTCCGATTGTTGAGCCTTGCATTCCTTCCAGAAACTCATCAGAGATCATCTTGACACTGCGGTTGCCGGCGATCATCAGGGCAATAATAGGGGCGGCGATCAGAGTGCCGATATAGACCATATGGTCAGCGCGAATACCCCAGATCTTTCTCTTGAGCTTGGTTGGGTCGGCTGCTTCACCCGCTTCTTTACTCAAGCCGCCCTTGCTGATGGCCTTGAAGGAAATGATGCCGGCGGCTATCAGGGCGAGTGCAACAAAGCCGTTAACTCCAAACAGGAGGGCATCATTCTGAATTGACACCATGCTGATAGCTGTGGCTATGGCACCCAGGAGAATAGTCCATTGAGCTACTTTACTCGGGATTACAAACACGGCCAGTCCGGTTAGCATGCCGATAGTCGCCATACCAAAGCCGTAGTGCCAGCCGTAGGTTTCGCCGACGTAGCCGCACAGCAACGGGGCCAGAGCTGCGCCAAGGTTTACCCCCATATAGAAAACTGTGAAGCCGCCATCCCGTTTGGGGCTGTCCTCGCTGTACATGGAGCCGACAATGCTGGAGATGTTGGGTTTGAAGAAACCATTGCCGAGAATGATCAGGGAGAGGGCCACAAAGAAAGTGTGATGGTGCTCAATGGTCATCAACAGGTGGCCACTTGCCATTAACAGGCCTCCAAACACCACGCCGCGGCGTGCGCCGAGCAGGCGGTCTGCAATCATGCCGCCTATAAACGGGGTCATGTAGACCATTGCGGTGTAGGCACCATAGATCTTGTAGGCATCGCCGTCTGACATCGACAGAAAGCCCTTGATCATGTAGTAGACCAAGAGGGCTCTCATACCGTAGTAGGAGAATCGTTCCCACATCTCGGCAAAGAACAGCGTATAGAGTCCGGTTGGCTGGCCAAACAGGGTTGGCTGATTAGATGCTGAGAACATTGAACATACCCCCATCAATTGCGTGATTATTTAGTTATAGCGCTAACGTAGAGTGGTTAGCCACCACAAGGTTCAAGCTTTTACGGAATGTTAGACACCAATCGGGGGTGGGGAATGTGACAATTTCCTTGCTAATGGCAGTTGGATGGCTACACTAGTGCGTTTTCCAAGATCCTTATAACAGCCACGATACAGGTCCATACTGAATCGCTGGCAAAAATTTAGCTAAAAACGGATGGAGACGAGGTATATGTCTGGCACTTCTAGAGCACCAGCTTCTGCTGGTGAGATGATGGGGCACCCAAAGGGGTTGTTTCTATTATTTGGAACCGAGCTGTGGGAGCGCTTCTCCTACTACACCATGCGGGCCCTGTTGGTTCTTTATCTTGTTGATAAGGTTCGTGCAGAAGGTGGCTTTGGTCTCGGTTGGGACAACCCTACCGCCCTGCAACTTTACGGTATTTTCACTGGTGCGGTGTACATCACTCCGCTGATTGGTGGCTGGTTGGCCGATAACTTCCTGGGGCAACGTCGAGCCATCATTATCGGTGGTTTCCTGATGGCTGCTGGCCAGTTCATGATTGCGACTCCGCACCCATGGATTGAAGGGATGGAGCTTGCCTTCTTCTATGCTGGTCTGGTTCTTCTGGTAGCTGGTAACGGCCTGTTTAAGCCAAATATCTCAACTATGGTGGGAGATCTGTACCCTCAGGGCGATCATCGTCGTGATGGTGCTTTCACTATCTTTTACATGGGTATCAACATTGGTGCTGCTCTTGCTGGTATTGCAGCTGCAGCAGTTGTGGCTGCTTTTGACGGCAACCGTCAGGTTGGTTTCTTCTGCGCCGGTCTGGGTATGGTTCTTTCCCTCGCAATCCAGATGATCTGGGCCAAGAAGTTGCTGGGTGAGATTGGTGTGGAGCCCGGTGCCAAGCGTTCCAAGCGTGAGAATGCAGCCCAAAACGCAGGTCGTGAGCCGCTGACCAAGCAAGAGCGTGATCGTATTAAAGTGATTATGATCATGGGCCTGTTTACTGTGGTTTTCTGGGTGGGCTTCGAGCAAGCCGGTGGTTTGATGACGCTTTACACTGAGAACTTCACCGACCGTACCATTGGCAGTTTTGAAGTTCCGACCGAGCTGTTCCAGTCCCTGAACCCGATTTTCATCGTGATCTTTGCGCCAATTATTGCTGCACTTTGGATCAAGATGGGTGACAAAGAGCCAAATTCACCGGTGAAATTTGGTTGTGGCCTGTTCCTGCTGGCTCTTGGCTTTGTGTTCATGATTGGTGCTTCCATGCAAATCGATGGTGGTGATGCAAAAGCCAGTATGCTGTGGATTGTGGCTGCCTACCTGTGTCACACCTTGGGTGAGCTGTGTCTGTCGCCAATCGGCTTGTCAATGGTTACCAAGTTGGCACCACTTCGTCTGGCTTCCTTGATGATGGGGGTATGGTTCTTCTTTAACGCTGTTTCTAACTACACCGCGGCCTTTGTTGGTTCTTTGATCGGTCATGGTGACGAAGCGCAGCAGATGGAAAATGCCTTCGCAATCTTCGGTGGTATCACTATCACAGCAGTTATTTCAGGCATCATTTTGATGCTGGTTTCTAATCGTTTGATCGATTGGATGCACGGTGCGGAAGGTCCTGCTCAGCATGAAGAGACTTTCCAGGAGGCTCTGGTAGAGGAGTTGGAAACTCGTCCGGATGCCACCTAAGGCTCTATTTGAATAAAAAAACGCGCACTTCAAGTGCGCGTTTTTTTATTGTATAAAGGAAATGTCATACACAAGGAAGAAAATGTTATGTCCAAGGTTGTCGCATTTATAGTTTATTCACTTCTTTGGCTCTGGAATGTTGCATCAATTTTGTTTTTGGCACTATTCCTTGGCTTTCTAATCTCAATCGTGATCGATGATTTTAACCCGTTAGTATTTAGGGTCCTGGGTGCCCTGGGATTGTTTGCTGGCATATTATGGGCGGAAAAAGTGCGTAAAAAGGACGGACTGTCCAAGTTTCATGGACGAGTAAATGCACACCCGGAAGTGGATGGGCCCACACCTCGCAATGGTCGTTGGTGAAATTCAGCCTCGCTTCAATTCCCGAATCAAAAAACGCGCCGGGCTTAACGCTTTAACCAAATCCCTCTCAACCGGCGCTGTCTCCCCACAAATCTGTGCCGCTAATAATTCTGCGGCAATGGGTGCGTAACTCAGGCCTCGCGAGCCATATCCTGCACTGATATACAAACCTTGATAATATTTGCCGGGCAGCGGAATGTGGGCGCGGGCATTTTTGCTGAGTAATTCAAAGCGTTGCTGCATCTCGTCGGCTTTGGGTGCTGGCCCTACCAGTGGCAGATAGTCGGGTGTGGTACAGCGAAAGCCAACTCGACCTTGTAGATTTGTGGTGCTTTTGGGCAGAAGTTCTGAAATACCCGGATCGGTTTCGGTCAGCTTTGTCAGGTTGGTTTGGTGGTCGCTGTCGCGAACATCCGCACATTCATCCCGCAAGTTGTAAGTTGCACCCAAGGTGTAACTGCCATTGAGAGCGGGAGCGATATAGCCTTTGCCACAGATGACAGTATTAAGCTTTACGTCACTATCTGTTTGCGCAACCTGACTAATCTGGCCGCGAATTCGTTTTAGCGGCAGGTGAGCGGTTTGCTCGAATTTTGCCAACTCATGGCTGGCGGCGAGAATAACTGTTTCAGACTCGGCAACAGTGTTGCCTTGGCAGTCGAGCAATCGCCAGCAGTTCTGTTCGAATTCAAGCGTATCAATCTCGGCAGTTACCCGGTTTATATTTGGGTGGCTGGCGAGTGCAGCGCAGATTTTCGGGGGAATAACCCAGCCGAGATTGGGGCAGTGTAGCCCTTGCTCTGCCTTCAGGTTCAAACCGCTGAGTTGTTTCATCGCGAGATTACCTACACCGTGAAGCAATTCCGGGCAGTGGGCAAATCGTTCGGCAATCAGTGGGAAATCTTTTGCCTGTTTTTCTGACTCTGGAAGTAACAGGACACCGCACTGTTGACCTAGCTCGTTATGCTGCCAAAAAGGGCGATAGAACCGGCTGGCATAGCTCAACCCATAAAGTCCGAATCGGGAAAGAGGGGAGTCCTGCTTGGAGAACTTTGGGTAAATGATTCCCTGAGGGTTGCCGGAAGCCTCGTTCGCCAGTTGTTGATGACGTTCTATCAATGTGACATGCCAGCCCCTTTTGGCCAGGGCACTTGCCACTGAGCAACCGGCAATACCGCCGCCAAGAACAGCAGCATGTTGAGTGTTCGATAAAGGATTGGTATTCAAATACCAGGGCGCTTCGGTGATGCCGTTATAGCTTGCTGGTTGGAGTTCTTCTGGAGTTATTTCAACAGAAATTTGCTCGGCCATGGCGCCGCGAACCATTTCGCGTTTATGGCCAAAACCCGGGATTTTTTCAATATTGAAGCCAACCGCTTGCAGGCCGCGGCGAACAATTCCGGCGGCGGTAAATGTGGCAAGTGTGGTGCCTGCATCACTCAGGTTTGCCATCGCGCTGAACAATTGCTCGGTCCACATATCGGGGTTTTTAGATGGTGCAAAACCGTCGAGGAACCAGGCGTCCACTTTCCCGTGGCCACTGTGTTGCCACAATGGATGATCGCTGCCGGCAAGTTGTTCAAACATCTCGGCGGCTTCACCAAACAGCAATGTTAATTGCAGGCGGTTATTGGCCAGGTGCAAGCGGTGAAAACCGGGGATTTGCGGCGGGTAGTTGGCTTGTAACTCTTCTGCGAGCGTTGCCAGTTCGGGCCAAAGAGATAAAGCCTTTTGGAAATCCTCGCGATTCAGCGGGAATTTTTCTACCGATACAAAATGCAGGCGCCAGTTTTTGGGAGCAACTTTTAGCCATAATTCGGCAGCGGCAAGAAAATTCAGTCCGGTGCCAAAACCGGTTTCAGCAATAGTAAAACAACCTGATTTGTCAGTTGGCAATTGCGACCAACGTTCCGGTAAGTGATTTTGTTGCAGAAACACGTAGCGGGTTTCTTCGATACCGGAAGCGCGCGAAAAATAGACGTCATCGTATTGGCTGGAAATGGGCTGGCCATTTTCATCCCAGTGAATGTCTGCGTTGTTTAGTTTATCGCTCATGGCTTTCTGTTGGGTAAGTGAGCATTTTTTTCGGTGCGCACGGCGCACCCTACGGTATAGCAATTTGAACTGGTAGGGTGCGCTGTGCGCACCTTACAAAGCAAATTCCCTTAAAACCTGTTCACACCAGGTATTCAAGCGCTGCTCGGAAAGATCGAATTCGTTTTCGTCATCCAATGCCAGGCCGACAAAATGAGTTTGATCTGCTGTCAGTGCCTTGGATTGTTCAAACTTGAAGCCATCCACAGGCCAGAAACCGACAGTTTTGGCGCCAAGATTGACCAGCTTGGCCCACAGGTAACCCATCGCATCCAGGAACCACTCCGGGTAACCGACCTGGTCTCCTTGCCCGTAAATGGCAACCGTTTTTCCGGTAAAGTCGATATCGTCGATTTCGTCCCAGATATTTTCCCAGTCTTCCTGCAGCTCGCCAAAATCCCAGGTGGGGATGCCAAAAATCAGGTAGTCGTACTCTTCGACGGTGGTGATTGGTTCGTCGGCAATGTTGTAGACATCTATTCGATCGTCGCCGAAGATTTTGCGAATTTTTTCCGCAGTCATTTCCGTGTAGCAGGTCGAAGAGCCATAAAACAGGCCGATTTTTTCAGAGGTAGTCATAGCAGTTGAATCCACTCTGCAACCCATACCAGGGCTTCTTTTTCCGGTTCAAAAGTTTCCATAGCGTCGATCTGTAATGGCTCGCCGACGCGAATAGCGCCAATGTCCTCAAGAGCAGCATCCAGGATTTTCGCTGCAGCCCCAAAGGTTTCGTAGGAACTGTCACCCAGGCTGATTACACCGTAGCGGCGACTGGCAATATTGGGTGGAGTGGCCAACAACTCACCATACATAGGGCGAATATTGGTAGGCAATTCGCCCGCGCCCGTGGAAGAGGTACAAATCAGCAGTACTTCATCACTGTCTGCGGTCAAATCAGACAGCTTTGGATTGTCGGCAACTTCTACTTGAAGGCCCTGAGCTTTCAAGGTCTCTTCAATGGCATCGGCAACATCCAGGGACGTGCCGGTTTCGCTCCCGACGATGATACGAATTTTGGTCATTGTGACTTCGACTTTTTGAATGGCCGCGAATTATAACGTTTCGACGGCCGTGCTTTCGAGTGC